>NZ_JBEZND010000001.1:0-466423 GCF_040706415.1 Streptomyces sp. NPDC048106
GGTTGATAGGCCGGATCTGGAAGCCAGGTAACTGGTGGAGGTGACCGGTACTAATAGGCCGAGGGCTTGTCCTCAGTTGCTCGCGTCCACTGTGTTGGTTCTGAAACCACGAACAGCCATTCGGTTGTCAGTTTCATAGTGTTTCGGTGGTTATAGCGTTAGGGAAACGCCCGGTTACATTCCGAACCCGGAAGCTAAGCCTTTCAGCGCCGATGGTACTGCAGGGGGGACCCTGTGGGAGAGTAGGACGCCGCCGAACAATTTTTGGGGAAACCCCCGCACCTCTGGTGCGGGGGTTTTCTGCGTTCAGGGGAGTTTTCCGTCAGTGTGCTGCCCGGAAGGGCGGTGGGTCGGCGCCGCTCAGAGTCGACCCGCCGCCTTCAGGGCCAGATACGCGTCCGCCAGAACCGGCGCCAGGTTCTCCGGGGTCGCGTCGACCACGGTGACCCCGTGCCGGCGCAACTTGTCCGCGGTGCGCTGTCGTTCGTTCTGTGCCTGGGCGGCGGCAGCCGCCTCGTAAACCGATTCCGCGCTGCCCCGGGCCTTCGCCATGCGGGCGATGTGCGGATCGGCCACCGCGGCGACCAGGACCGTATGGCGGTGCGTGAGCTGGGGGAGTACAGGGAGCAGTCCCTGCTCCACCGGTGCCGCGTCCAGCGTCGTGAGCAGGACGATCAGGGAACGCCGCGGCGCCGTGCGAAGCGCCATGGAGGTCAGGCCCCGGTTGTCGGTCTCCACGAGTTCCGGTTCGAGCGTGGCCATCGCGCCGACGAGTGAGGGCAGCAGCTCGTTCGCGGAGCGGCCCTGGACCAGGGCGCGTACCCGGCGGTCGTAGGCGAGCAGATCCACGCGATCGCCGGCCCGGGAGGCGAGCGCCGCGAGGAGGAGTGCCGCGTCCATGGCCGCGTCCAGGCGCGGGGCGTCGCCCACCCGCCCGGCCGAGGTGCGGCCGGTATCCAGGACAAGAAGAATGTGGCGGTCGCGTTCGGGGCGCCAGGTGCGTACGGCGACCGCGGACTGCCGGGCGGTGGCCCGCCAGTCGATCGAGCGGGTGTCGTCGCCGGGGACGTACTCGCGAAGGCTGTCGAACTCGGTTCCTTCGCCGCGCGTCAATACGCTTGTACGACCGTCGAGTTCACGCAACCGAGCGAGTTTCGAAGGAAGATGCTTGCGGCTCGTGAACGGGGGCAGAACCCGTACAGACCAGGGCACACGATGGGCGCCCTGGCGGGAGAACAGCCCGAGGGGGCCGTAGGAGCGGATCGTCACACGGTCCGCCTGGCGGTCGCCTCGGCGGGTGGGGTGCAGCCGGGTGGTCACCCGCCTGCGTTCGCCCGAGGGCACGGTCAGCTGGTGCCGGGACGACTCGACCTCCGTCCCGGGAAGCCAGCTGCTGGGCGGCCAGCCGTCCCGGAGCCGTGCCCGCAGCGTGCGGCGCGACGGATTGGCGACCGTGAGGGTGACATCGGCGCCCTCACCGAGCCGGGCGGTGGTGTCGCCGGAGCGGTTGAGGACCAGGTTTCGCACGGGCGCGGCCAGCGCGAAGTCGCAGGCGCAGGCCAGGGCCAGCGGGCCGTTGACCGCGAGGAGGCCCGTCCAGCTCGGTTCCAGGATGCCGACCGGGATGGAGCCGAGGGCCGCGAGCAGGGCGGCGCGTCCGGTGAGCGCCATCAGCGGGGAACCGGGACGTGGGCGAGGACGGCGTTGATGACGGAGTCGGCCGTCACGCCTTCCATCTCCGCCTCGGGGCGCAGCTGGACGCGGTGGCGCAGGGTCGGCAGGGCAAGGGCCTTGACGTCGTCCGGGATGACGTAATCCCGGCCCGTCAGCCAGGCCCAGGCACGAGCGGTGGACAGAAGGGCGGTGGCCCCCCGCGGGGACACACCCATGGTGAGGGAAGGGGATTCGCGAGTGGCACGGCAGATATCGACGACGTAGGCCGTGATCTCCGGGGAGACGGTCGTCGCGGCGACCGATGCGCGGGCCGCTGCTAGGTCGGCGGGGCCGGCGACGGGACGTATGCCTGCGGCGCGCAGATCACGGGGGTCGAAGCCCGAGGCGTGGCGGGTGAGGACGTCGATCTCGTTCTCGCGGGAGGGCAGCGGGATCGTCAGCTTGAGTAGGAAACGGTCCAGCTGGGCCTCGGGAAGGGGATAGGTGCCCTCGTACTCGACCGGGTTCTGCGTGGCGGCGACGAGGAACGGCTCGGGGAGGGGGCGGGGCGTGCCGTCGACCGTGACCTGGCGCTCCTCCATGGCCTCCAGGAGGGAGGACTGGGTCTTGGGCGGGGTGCGGTTGATCTCGTCCGCGAGCAGGAGATTGGTGAAGACCGGGCCGGGCTGGAAGGAGAACTCGGCGGTGCGGGTGTCGTAGACGAGGGAGCCGGTGACGTCGCTCGGCATCAGATCGGGGGTGAACTGGACGCGTTTGGTGTCGAGTTCGAGGGCGGAGGCGAGGGCGCGCACGAGCAGCGTCTTGGCGACTCCGGGGACGCCTTCGAGCAGGACGTGCCCGCGGCACAGGAGGGCGACGACGAGACCGGTCACGGCGGGGTCCTGGCCGACCACGGCTTTGGCGATCTCGGCGCGCAGGGTTTCCAGGGAGGCGCGGGGGTCGTCCGCGGCCTTGGTCAGCCCGGCGTTGTCGGTGGTCGGATCCGTCATGAACGGCGTACCTCTCTTTCGAGGGCGTCGAGTTGGTCGGTCAGGGTGATCAGGGCCGTGTCGTCGCCGGGCGGCGGCCCGAAGAGCAGAGAGCGCAGGTCCTGTCCGTCGCCGGCGAGACGGGCGGACAGGGCGGGGAGCAGCGCCTCGGGCGCGTGCGCCTGGGCGACGGGCACCCCGGCGAGCGGCGCGAGGCGGGTGCGGGCAGCGGAGCGCAGCGCGGCGGCCGCGCGGTCGCGGGCGTTGGCCTTGCGGTAGAGGCGGGCGCGGCCTTCGGCGGTCTCGGAGGCCCGGATCGCGACGGGGAGTCGTTCGGGCACCAGGGGGCCGAAGCGGCGTCCCCGCCAGAAGGCGGCTAGCACGGCCGCGATGAACAGCTGCAAGGTGGCCCACAGCCAGCCCGAGGGGATCAGATCGAGGAAGCTCTTGCGGTCGCTGTCGGCGGCGGGGGCGTCGGAGAGCGAGGGGAGGTACCAGACCAGATGGGGGCGGGAGCCGAGGAGTTGCAGGGCGAGCGAGGCGTTGCCCTGTTCGTCGAGGCGGTCGTTGTAGAGGATGTCGGGCGCGCCGAGCAGGACGGTGTCGCCTCCGGACGCGGCCGGGATACGCAGCAGGGTGGCGAGCCGGTCGCTGGGGTAGCAGGAGTCGGCGTCGGGCCGCGTGGTGGTGTAGCGGACCCCGCCGGTGTCGGCGCTGCCTGCGCGCCGGGCCTCAGGCAGGGGGCAGCCGGGGGCCAGGGTGGAGCCGAGGCTGTCGGCGGGGTCGGCACTGACCCCGGGGGCGAGCCGGCCGACGGACCAGCCGCTCGCCGCGACGAGGACGGTGCGCCCGCCGGAGGGCGCGGTCGCCCGGTGCAGTTCGGTCTGCTGGCCGCTGGTGAGCCGGTCGGGGACGGCGACCAGGAGGGTGGTGTCGGGGCCGGCGGCGGCGCGGGCGGCGCGCAGGGTGGTGACCACGCGCGTGGTGACCCCTCGGTCGGCCAGCAGCTGGGCGACGGCGTGGCTGCCATAGGCGTCGGCGGAGCGCGGGTCCAGCTCGCCGTGTCGCTCGGTGGAGCGTACGGCGGCCATGGCGACGGCCGCGGCCAGGAGCAGCACGACGGCGAGGGCGATGCCTCGCGTCCGGGTCCACACCGTGCGGGCCGTGGGCGCGGTGGAGGTGGTCGGCGGCGCGGCCTCGGCGGTCATCCGGCGGCCCCCTGGCTGGTGCTGTGGGCCGTGTCGGCCGTGCTGTCGGCGTGGGCGGGCCTGGTTCGTTCCAGGTCGCGGTCGAGTTCGGCGAGGCGGTGGTACGCCTGCTCGCTCGCGGCGCGTCCGCCGTACGTCACGTCGTCGAACTCCCGGGCGGCGGCGCGGAGCCGGTCGGTGTGTGTGGGCAGGGAGCGGCCGGCCTCGGCGGCTGCCTCGTCGGCGGTGCGCCCGGGACGGATGTCGAGCACGGTGCGCTCTTCCAGGGCGCGGACGATGGCGCGCATGCGCTCCTGGACGGCCTGGCTCCAGTGGCCCTGGGCGGCGTGTGCCTCGCTGGCCGCGCGGTGTTCGGCGGCGCTGCGCGGACCGTCGTCGAACAGGACGGCGGCGGAGCGGGTGGGGCGGCGCTGCGGGGTGCCCAGCCGCCACCACAGGGCGGCCAGGACGGCGACGATGAAGAGGACCACGACCCACAGGCCGACCGCGCCGCCGGGCATCGGCGCGGCGGCGCTGCCGAACAGGCCGTCGAGCCAGTTCGCGAGCGCCTTCAGGGCGCGCTCGAACAGGCCGGGGTCGTTCTCGTGGTACATGCGCTTGGCCAGTTCGCGCCGGGCCGCCTCGCGGGCGGGGTCGCGCGGGATGGCCACCGCCGGGCCGTCCCCCGGGCCTGCGGCAGTGAGGGCGGACGCGCCCGAGGCGCGCAGCAGGCCGTGTACGACTGTGGCCACGGCGCCGGGCGGACCCGGCGCCGTGAACGATCCCCCCGTGAAGAGCACCCCGTCAGCTCCCCGGGACGGGGCCGGGGGTGCCGGTGGGGGCGCCCTGGACACCGGCGGCGCGGGCCAGTTCGAGGTCGAGGCCCTCGCGGCGGATGCGCTGGTCGATGTAGAGGAACACGGTGACGCAGGCGGAGATCGGCAGGGTGATGGTGGTGCCGATCACCGCGCCGATCCCGATGATCGTCAGGAAGGTCCAGCCGACGTGTCCGCCGTTCTGACCCAGCAGGCCGGACAGGCCGTCGTCGCTCGCGATCAGGGCGATCACGGTGAAGGGGATCGAGATCAGCACCCTGACGACGCCGACGATGAGCCCGGCGAGCAGCTGGATGCCGAGGATGCGCCACCAGGAGCCGTGCACCAGCTTCGTGGAGCGGCGCAGGGACTGCATGATGCCCTGCTTCTCCAGCATCAGCGCGGGTGCGGCCAGGGAGAAGCGCACCGTCAGCCACACGAGCACGACCATCCCGGCGAGGAAGCCGAGGATCAGGAGTGCGATTCCGGCGCCCCGGCTGCCGCCGAGGAAGCCGATGATGCCGGGCACCGAGGCGACCAGCATGATTCCGAAGCCCATGAGGGCGAGCAGGAGCAGCTGTCCGAACAGCTTCCACAGCTGCGGGCGGGCCTCCCGCCAGGCCTCGCCCAGGGTGGCCGGCCTGCCGAGGACGGCGCGGCTGGTCACGCTCGTCAGCATCGCGGTGGCGATGAGCGTGCCGATCACGGTGATCAGGCCCAGGATGATGGAACTGAGGAAGGACTCGCCCATGATGCGGAGGGCTTCGGTGGGCGTGACCGTCGGGTCGTTGAGGGAGGCCCGGGTGGCGGCGTTGTTCAGGAAGAGGCCCTGGACGAGGACCGAGATGATCTCCGTGACCAGTGCGAGCGTCAGGGATATGCCGAGGACCGTGCGCCAGTAGGTGCGCAGGGTGGAGACGGCACCGTCGAGGATCTCGCCGACGCCGAGCGGGCGCAGCGGGATGACGCCGGGCTTGGCCGCGGGCGGGGGACCGCCCCAGCCGCCGCCCCAGGCTCCGTAGCCGCCGGGGACGCCGTAACCACCGCCGTAGCCAGGGGGGCCTCCGTAACCGCCGCCGGGTGTGCCCGGCTGGGGGCCGCCCCAACCGGGGCCAGGCGGCGGGGTCTGGCCGGGGGCACCCGTGGGCGCGGACCACTGGCCGGGTGGCGGCTGCTGGGGGGACCACTGCGCGCCTGGGCCCTGCGGCTGAGGGCCCGGTTGCGGGCCCGGCTGCGGGGTGGGCGCGCCGGCACCGTTTCCGGGCTGGTCGGCGGTGTCGGACGTGCCGGGTTCCTGTCCCTCGGGCGTCGGGTCGGATCCGGGCGAGGCCCAGCCCGGAGTGTCTGTCATCGGAGCTCCTTCTCGGTGCCCGTCCGCGGTCGCGGCGGCAGGTTGGTGGACATCGTGCCATGGGGCGGTGACGTCAGGGCGGGGCGAGGGGCGGGCCGGATGTCTTCAGTTGCCCGCAGTCTCCAGGGCAGACTGACCGCATGGCTGATCATCAGGCACGAAGCGGCGGGGACGAACGGCCGTCCGGTATACCGGCGATCCGATGGGAGGAACCACCCGAAGGTCCTGTGCTGGTCCTTCTCGATCAGACGAGGCTTCCCGTGGAGGAGGTCGAGCTGGTGTGCACGGACGCGCCGGCGCTGGTGGAGGCGATCCGTTCGCTCGCCGTGCGCGGGGCGCCGCTGCTCGGGATCGCGGGGGCGTATGGCGTCGCGCTCGCCGCCGCGCGGGGCTTCGACGTGCCCGAGGCGGCGCGCTCCATCGAGGAGGCCAGGCCCACTGCGGTGAACCTGTCCGTCGGCGTGCGCCGGGCACGGGCCGCGTACGAGGCCGAGCTGGCCGGCAGCGGCGACCCGGCCGCCGCGGCCGTGGCGGCGCTGGCCGCGGCGCGGACGCTGCACCGGCAGGACGCCGAGGCCAGCGCCCGGATGGCGGCCCATGGCCTGGCGCTGCTGGACGAACTGGTGCCCGGCGGCGGGCACCGGATCCTCACCCACTGCAACACCGGGGCGCTGGTTTCGGGCGGTGAGGGCACCGCTCTGGCGGTGGCGCTCGCGGCCCATCGTGCGGGGCGGCTGCGCAGGCTGTGGGTGGACGAGACGCGTCCGCTGCTCCAGGGCGCGCGCCTGACGGCGTACGAGGCGGCCCGCAACGGCATGGCGTACACCCTGCTCACCGACAATGCGGCGGGCTCGCTGTTCGCGGCGGGTGAGGTGGACGCGGTGCTGATCGGGGCGGACCGGATCGCGGCGGACGGCTCCGTGGCGAACAAGGTGGGCAGCTATCCGCTCGCCGTGCTCGCGCGCCACCACGGGGTGCCGTTCATCGTGGTGGCGCCGCTGACCACGATCGATCCGGACACCCCCGACGGCGCGTCCATCGAGGTCGAGCAGCGTCCCGGCTTCGAGGTGACCGAGGTGATGGCCCCGCAGGCGCAGGTGACCGGGCCGGGCGGCGGGATCCCGGTGGCGCCGCTGGGGACGCAGGCGTACAACCCGGCGTTCGATGTGACGCCGCCGGAGCTGGTGACGGCCATCGTCACCGAGGAGGGGGCCGTCACGCCCGTGTCGAGTGAGACGCTCGCTGGAGTGTGCGAGCGGGCGCGTGAGGCGGCGATCGGCTGACCGGAAACGCGGCGCCGGGATGCGGAGCCGGCGCCGCGGGCCGCCCGGTGAGACGGCCTGGGCAGACAGTGACGGCTCCGTACGACTATCGTCACCGGCCAGTGACCTCGCTCACCAGCGCCTCTGTCACTGTTACGAGAATGGGATGATGTCGTTTATGAAGGGACGAGTCCTTGTCGTCGACGACGACACCGCACTGGCCGAGATGCTCGGCATCGTGCTGCGTGGTGAAGGTTTTGAGCCGTCTTTCGTAGCTGACGGCGACAAGGCGCTGGCCGCGTTCCGTGAGGCCAAGCCCGACTTGGTGCTGCTCGACCTGATGCTGCCCGGACGGGACGGCATCGAGGTGTGCCGGCTGATCCGGGCCGAGTCCGGCGTGCCGATCGTGATGCTCACGGCCAAGAGCGACACCGTGGACGTCGTGGTGGGCCTGGAGTCGGGCGCGGACGACTACATCGTCAAGCCGTTCAAGCCGAAGGAGCTGGTGGCGCGGATCCGGGCGCGACTGCGGCGCTCCGAGGAGCCGGCGCCTGAGCAGCTGACCATCGGTGACCTGGTCATCGACGTGGCCGGGCACTCGGTGAAGCGGGAGGGGCAGTCGATCGCGCTGACCCCGCTGGAGTTCGACCTGCTGGTCGCGCTCGCCCGCAAGCCCTGGCAGGTCTTCACCCGCGAGGTATTGCTCGAACAGGTGTGGGGTTACCGTCACGCCGCCGACACCCGCCTCGTCAACGTGCATGTCCAGCGGCTGCGCTCCAAGGTCGAGAAGGACCCGGAACGGCCGGAGATCGTGGTGACCGTCCGTGGTGTCGGTTACAAGGCCGGACCGAGCTGACATGTCCGGGGACAGCGCCGCTTCGGGATCCGGCCTGCCCGGGGACCGTCCGAAGCGGCCTGTCGGCCGGACGGCGGCGGGTGCGCGCTTCAGGCGACTCTTCGAGGGCGGACTGATGCAGGGCGGGGTGCAGGGCAGTCCGGTCCTGCGGCTCCTCCTGCGCTGGGTGCGCAGGCCGTTGCTGCCGGTGATGCGGCTGTGGCGGCGCAATATCCAGCTCAGGGTCGTCGCCACCACGTTGGTGATGTCGCTGGGCGTCGTCCTGCTGCTCGGCTTCGTCGTGATCGGGCAGGTGCGCAACGGCCTGCTGGACGCGAAGGTACGCGCCTCGCAGAGCCAGGCCACGGGCGGCTTCGCGGTGGCCAAGCAGCGCGCCGACGAGGCGGCGGGCACCAACGGCACGGGTACCGGTACCACGCCCGGCACCGCCGACGGCGGTACGGACGACACCGCCGGCGCGGACGGACGCCCGACGCAGAACGTCATCCAGTGGATGAGCGACCTCGTGGAGTCGCTGTCCAGCGGCGGCGCGGGCGCCTTCGACGTGGTGACGCTGCCCGTCGGCGACGACAGCGGCGGCGGCCGCAGCCCGCGCGGCTCCGGCAACGTCAACCCGAATTCCAGCGTCCCCGCCGACCTGCGCGAGCGGGTGAACAGCGGCACGACGGCCGCCCAGAGCTACACGCGCATCATCTACTCCAACGGCAAGGACTCGCAGCCCGCGCTGGTCATCGGCAAGCAGGTCAACGACCCGAACGGGCGACCGTACGAGCTGTACTACCTCTTCCCGCTCACGCAGGAAGAGAAGTCCCTGAGCCTGGTCAAGGGCACCCTGGCGACCGCCGGGCTGTTCGTCGTCGTCCTGCTCGGGGCCATCGCCTGGCTGGTGGTGCGGCAGGTCGTCACGCCGGTGCGGATGGCGGCCGGGATCGCCGAGCGGCTGTCCGCCGGGCGGCTCCAGGAACGGATGAAGGTCACCGGCGAGGACGACATCGCCCGTCTGGGCGAGGCCTTCAACAAGATGGCGCAGAACCTCCAGGGCAAGATCCAGCAGCTGGAGGACCTGTCGCGGATGCAGCGCCGGTTCGTCTCGGACGTCTCGCACGAGCTGCGCACCCCGCTGACGACCGTCCGTATGGCCGCCGACGTCATCCATGAGGCACGCGGGGACTTCGACCCGGTGACCGCGCGCTCCGCCGAGCTGCTCGCCGACCAGCTGGACCGCTTCGAGTCGCTGCTCGCGGATCTGCTGGAGATCAGCCGCTTCGACGCGGGCGCGGCGGCGCTGGAGGCCGAGCCGATCGACCTCAGGGAGGTCGTGCGGCGCGTGGTGGGCGGCGCCGAGCCGCTCGCCGAGCGCAAGGGCACGCGGATACGGGTGGTCGGCGATCTGCAGCCCGTGGTCGCGGAGGCCGACGCCCGGCGCGTGGAGCGGGTGCTGCGCAATCTCGTCGTCAATGCCGTCGAGCACGGCGAGGGCAAGGACGTCATCGTCAGGCTGGCCGCCGCGGGTGGCGCGGTCGCCGTCGCGGTGCGCGACTACGGCGTCGGGCTCAAGCCGGGCGAGGCGACCCGGGTGTTCAGCCGCTTCTGGCGGGCCGATCCGGCCCGTGCCCGTACCACCGGGGGCACCGGTCTCGGGCTGTCGATCGCCCTGGAGGACGCGCGGCTGCACGGCGGCTGGCTGCAGGCCTGGGGCGAGCCGGGCGGCGGTTCGCAGTTCCGGCTGACGCTGCCCAGGACCGCGGACGAGCCACTGCGGGGCTCGCCGATACCGCTGGAGCCCAAGGACGCGCGCCGCAACCGGCACCCCGACGATTCCGGGACGCCCCGCGCTGAGAGGCGGGCGACCGTTCCGGCGCAGCAGCGCGGTGGTCCCGCGTCCGCGCTGCCGGCGGGCGCCCCCATCGCGCCCCGGCGGCCCGCCGCGAGCCCCGCCGCCGATCCGACCGCCCTGCCCGGCAACGGGGCGCGCGTGGTGCCCCGGCCCACGGGGTCCGTGCGGCGCCCGGAGGAGCGGCCCGCCGCGGACTCGGCGCCGGACGCACCGGCCGTCCGCCAGGAGCCGGGGCAGGGGGCGGGCCAGGAACAGGCACGGCCAGGGGATTCGACCGAGCCAGGGGAGGCATTTCGTGGGCGCTGACCGCGAGGGGGGCGCCGGGCGACGACCGTGGCGCGCGGCGGCGTACACCGCCTTGGGGGCCGTTCTGCTGGCCGGGTGCGCCTCGATGCCCGACAGCGGCGATCTGCGGGACGTGGAGTCCACGCCCCGGCAGGACACCGGGGTACGGGTGTTCGCCATGCCGCCCGCCGAGGACGCCAACCCGGGCGAGATCATGCAGGGCTTCCTGGAGGCGCTGACCAGCGACGACCCGGCGTACGACACGGCGCGCAAGTACCTGGCGAGCGATGCCGCGCGTACCTGGCGACCGGAGCAGTCGGCCACCGTCCTCGCGAACGGGCCGAGCATCGAGACCGACTGCCGTGCGGGCAACCGGGAGGCGGCCAACAGCGTCACCTGTGTGCTGACCGGCGCCCGGGTGGCCACGGTCGACGCTGAGCAGGCCTACCAGCCCGCGACCGGCACCTACCGCAAGAAGGTGCATCTCACCCGGGACGGCAAGACCGGGCAGTGGCGCATCGACGAGCTGCCCGACGGCGTGGTCATGGGCAAGTCGGACTTCCAGCGCAACTACACGTCCGTCGACAAGTACTACTTCGCCTCCGGGACGCCGCTCGGGGCGGCGGCCGGGGAGCCGGTGGCGGTCGCCGATCCGGTCTTCGTGCGCAGCAAGGTCGACCCGATGACGCAGATGGTCCGTTCGCTGCTGAAGGGGCCGTCCACCTGGCTCCGGCCGGTGGTGCGCTCCAGCTTCCCGACCGGCACGGCCCTGCAGAAGGGCGTGTCAGGGCTGGCGCCGGACGACCAGAACAGGCTGACGGTGCCGCTGAACCTCAAGGATTCGCGCATCGCGGAGTCCACGTGCACCGAGATGGCCACCCAGCTGCTGTTCATGCTGCGGAACCTGGCACCGACCCTGGAGTCCGTCGATCTGCGGGGCACCGGCGGCGGCCAGCTGTGCGAGCTGACCGAGGAGCGCGCCGAGTCCGAGGCATGGCACGGCTCGGCGAAGCGGCCCGAATACCTGTACTACGTCGACGGCAAGCACCGGCTGGTGCGGATGCCGACCGCGAGTACCGGCACCGGGTCCGTGCAGGTGCCGGGCGCACTCGGCGAGGGTGACAGGACGCTGCAGTCGGTGGCGGTGTCGCGGGACGAACACAGCGTGGCGGCGGTCGACGGCGACGGCACGTCGCTGCGTGTGACGTCGCTGGCCCTGGACGGCTCGCTCGGCGACGCGCTGGTCACCAGCCACGGCCCGACGCCCGCCGATCGGCTGACCACGCCGAGCTGGGACGCCCGCGGCGACCTCTGGGTGGCCGACCGCGACCCGCAGGACACCGGCCTGTACGTCGTGGAGCACGGCGCCGACAGGGCGGAGAAGGTCACCGTCCCGGACCTGCCCGGCCGTATCAAGGACGTCCGGGTGGCCGCCGACGGCGTGCGGGTCGCGCTGGTCGTGGAGAAGGACGGCAAGCAGTCCCTGCAGATCGGCCGGATCGAGCACGGGGACCGGACCGGGGAGGCGCCCTCGGTGGTCGGGCTCCGTTCCGCCGCGCCCGACCTGGAGGAGGTCAGCGCCATGACCTGGGCCGGGGACAGCAGGCTGCTGGTCGTCGGCCAGGAGCAGGGCGGCGTGCAGCAGATGCGGTACGTGCAGGTCGACGGTGCCACGCTCGACGGTCCGGCGCCCGGCGCGCTGCCGGGGTTGAAGGCGATCGCCGCGTCCGAGAGCGAACGGGTGCCGCTGGTGGCCTACTCGGACGACGGGATCGTCCGGCTGCCGAGCGGGGCGCAGTGGCAGAAGGTGGACAAGGACGGGACGGCGCCGGTCTATCCGGGCTGACCTGCCCGTGCTGACCTGTCCGGGCTGAGCCACGGGCCTGTGGGGGGCTGCGCGAGTTGTCCACAGGCCGTTGTCCACAGGGGTGGTGGGCCGGCCCCGGCCTTGGCACAGTGGTGGTCATGCGGGGGTGGTGGCGGGACCTCACCGACCTGGTGCTGCCGACCGACTGCGCGGGCTGCGGAGCACCTCGTACGACGCTCTGCGCGCGCTGCCGGACCGCGCTGGCCCCGGGCGCGCCGCGGCGGGTGCGGCCGCTGCCGGAGCCGCCCGGGCTGCCGGTGGTGTACGCGTCGGCTCCGTACGCGGACGCGGTGCGCGCGCTTCTTCTCGCCCACAAGGAGAGGGGCGCGCTGACGCTCACGGGGGCGCTGGGCACGGCTCTCGCGGGGGCCGTGCGGGCGGGTCTCGGTGCGTCGACCGGGTCCCGCGCACCGGCGAACGGGGCTTGGCGGGCTGGTACTGCGGGGACCGTCGTGCTCGTCCCCGTGCCCTCCGCCCGGTGGGCCGTGCGGGCACGGGGGCACGATCCGGTACGGCGGATGGCGCTCGCGGCGGCCGGGGAACTGCGGCGCACCGGGACGCCGGCCAGGGTGGCGGCGGTGCTGCGCCAGCGCAGGCCCGTGGCGGACCAGGCGGGGCTGGACGCGCGGCGGCGCCTGGCGAACCTCGCCGGCGCGCTGGAGGTGACGGCGGGCGGGGACCGGCTGCTCGCCGGCGGCCGGGTGGTGCTCGTCGACGACCTCGTCACCACCGGGGCCAGTCTCGCGGAGGCGGCGCGGGCCCTGAGAATCGGGGAGCCGGGGGCCGTGTACGAGAACGCAACTCGGGAAGGAAGGGAGGAACGAAGCGCCGGGGCACGACCGGAGAAGGGGCAGTGGGTGCATGGTGCAGCGAAAAAGGCTGCGGTGAACGCCCTTCGTCCGCCGCTGCACGCGGCGGTGATCGCCGCTCCTGCGAATTCTTTCGAAATGAACAGGAACTGACCGCAGACCTGCATCGTTGCAGGTAGTGAGAGGGTTAATTGACCTGAACGGAGGTACGTCGCGGTAGAGGGTGACGACATCCGTCCGGGCGAGATATGTTCGGTTGTGAGGAAAGAGGCGCAGGCCACACCTCTCATATCCGAATGCCGTGCTGCGGGTTTTCCGCAATCACCCGCGCCGGTGGGGTGGAGACCCCGCCCCTGGGGGAGGAGGAGGTGGACGTCACCGAGTCCGAGGTCCGGTGCTCACCGGGCCCCTGGTGCAAAAGGGAGATGCTCCGCCGAAACAGCGGAGCGATCCGGGAACGGAGTTCTGCGTGGACATCGTCGTCAAAGGCCGCAAGACCGAGGTGCCCGACCGGTTCCGCAAGCACGTGGCCGAGAAGCTGAAGCTGGAGAAGATCCAGAAGCTCGATGGCAAGGTGATCAGCCTCGACGTCGAGGTGTCCAAGGAGCCCAATCCTCGTCAGGCCGACCGCTGCGACCGAGTGGAGATCACGCTCCGCTCCCGTGGTCCGGTGATCCGGGCGGAGGCGGCGGCAAGTGACCCGTACGCGGCACTCGACATGGCGGCGGAGAAGCTGGACGCGCGGCTGCGCAAGCAGCACGACAAGCGGTTCTCGCGTCGCGGCGCACGCCGGATCTCGGCGGCCGAGGTCCCCGACCACGTCCCGGGCGCGGCGACGCTGAACGGAAACGGCCTCCCGGTGGGGGAGGAAGAGACGGACGGAGTGCCGACCACGAAGATCGGCTCGTTGGAGGTCAAGGGCGAAGGCCCCCTGGTCGTCCGCGAGAAGACCCACGTCGCCTCCCCGATGAGCCTGGACCAGGCCCTCTACGAGATGGAACTGGTCGGCCACGACTTCTACTTGTTCGTCGACTCCGAGACGAAGGAACCGAGCGTCGTCTACCGGCGCCACGCCTACGACTACGGCGTGATCCACCTCAGTACGGACCCGATGGTCGCCGAGGCGCAGCCCCCAGCGGCAGGGGGCACGCTGGGCGGCTGACCGCCCGGGCCGCAGCCGAACCGGTGCCCCTGGAGCGCGCGTGCGCCCCCGGGGCACCAGCGTGCGACCAGTTCACGCCGCGCACGGCGCCTCGGTGTCGTTCCGGCATGAAATCATGGCCGCAAGGGCCCAACCGGTGGGCCGCTGCCTTGGGTTGGCGATGGCACGGGACCACACAGGCCACAGCCTTCAGGGGGAGGAACGATGGCGGACACCTTCGGACCGATGCGGAGCGAGGAGGCCGACGACACCGACGACGGTGTCCTCGGCATGTGCTCCGGCGGGGGCTCGTCGCGCGAGGAACCGATCAGAGTCCTGGTGGTGGACGACCACGCGCTCTTCCGGCGCGGCCTGGAGATCGTGCTCGCGGCCGAGGAGGACATCCAGGTCGTCGGCGAGGCGGGCGATGGCGCCGAGGCCGTCGACAAGGCCGCCGATCTGCTGCCGGACATCGTGCTGATGGACGTCCGGATGCCCCGCCGCGGAGGGATCGAGGCGTGCACCTCCATCAAGGAGGTCGCCCCCAGCGCGAAGATCATCATGCTGACGATCAGCGACGAGGAGGCCGACCTCTACGACGCGATCAAGGCGGGCGCCACCGGATATCTGCTCAAGGAGATTTCCACCGACGAGGTGGCCACCGCCATTCGCGCGGTGGCCGACGGGCAGTCGCAGATCAGCCCGTCCATGGCGTCGAAACTCCTCACCGAGTTCAAGTCGATGATCCAGCGCACCGACGAGCGCCGGCTGGTGCCCGCGCCCCGGCTGACCGACCGTGAACTGGAAGTCCTCAAACTCGTCGCCACGGGGATGAACAACCGGGATATCGCCAAGGAGTTGTTCATCTCCGAGAACACCGTGAAGAACCACGTCCGCAACATCCTGGAGAAACTGCAGCTGCACTCCCGGATGGAGGCCGTGGTCTACGCGATGCGGGAGAAGATCCTGGAGATCCGTTAGCCGCCCGTCGTCAGCCGTCCGTCGTCCGCCGTCTCCGCTCAGCCGAGGGTCCGGGCGAGTTCCGTGGTGAGTGGTCCGTGCAGGGCGGGGGCGTCCACGCGCTCCACGCGGACATTGGTGCAATTCACCCACGTGGCGGCTTCGAGCAGGGCCTGGGCGACCGCCGGGACCGCCTTGGGACCGTCCAGGGTGACCTGCCGGGCCACCAGGGTGCGACCCTCCCGGGCCGGGTCGACACGCCCGACCAGCCGGCCGCCCGCGAGCACCGGCATGGCGAAGTAGCCGTACACCCGCTTGGGCTTGGGGACGTACGCCTCCAGGCGGTGGGTGAAGCCGAAGATCCGTTCCGTGCGCGCCCGTTCCCAGATCAGCGAGTCGAAGGGCGAGAGCAGGGTGGTGCGGTGGCGGCCGCGCGGCGGGGTCGCCAGGGCCGCCGGATCCGCCCAGGCCGGCCTGCCCCAGCCCTCCACCTCGACCGGCACCAGGCCCGAGTCCTCGATCACCGCGTCCACCTGCTCGGCCTTCAGCCGGTGGTAGTCGGCGATGTCCGCGCGGGTGCCCACCCCCAGCGACTCGCCGGCCAGCCGGACCAGGCGGCGCAGGCACTCGGCGTCGTCCAGCTCGTCGTGCAGCAGCGAGGCGGGGACGGCGCGTTCGGCCAGGTCGTAGACCCGCTTCCAGCCGCGGCGTTCGACGCACACCACCTCGCCGTACATCAGCGCCCGTTCGACCGCGACCTTGGTGCCGGACCAGTCCCACCACTCGCTGGTCCGCTTCGCGCCGCCCAGCTCGGTCGCGGTCAGCGGGCCCTCCGTGCGCAGCTGCTTGACGACCTGTTCGTAGGCGCCGTCGGGGAGTTCGTGGTTCCAGTGCGGGCGGTTGCGGTAGGCGCGGCGGCGGAAGGCGAAGTGCGGCCACTCCTCGACGGGCAGCAGACAGGCGGCGTGCGACCAGTACTCGAAGGCGTGCGGGCCCGCCGGGGACGCGCCCGCGGAATCCGGCCGCCAGTACGCCTGCTCGACGGTCTTGCGGCCGACGGCGCCGAGGCGGGCGTACGGCACGAGTTCGTGCGAGCGGGCGAGGACCGAGATGGTGTCGAGCTGGACCGCGCCGAGGTGCCGCAGCACCCCGCGCACCCCGGACCGGCGGTCGGGCGCGCCCAGCAGGCCCTGGGCCCGCAGGGCGATACGGCGGGCGTCGTCCGCGGTGAGCGTGGTGGTCGGGCGCGGCAGGGTCGTCATGCCTCGGACGATAGAGGGCGGCACTGACAACCCGCGCTGAGCTGCGGATTACTGTGCGGACCTCGGCAAGTAGGGGGCGGTGGACGGCAGGCCGAGGTCCGAGGGGAGCAGGGAGGCGATCCAGCAGTCCCGGCGCACGCCCTTGTTGTTGATGGCGGAGCGCAGGGTGCCCTCCAGGGTGAAACCCGCGCGTTCGGCGACCTTGCGCGAGCCGTGGTTGCCGACCTCGGCGCGCCACTCGACACGGTCGACGCCCAGGTCGGTGAAGATCCAGCGGCAGGCCGAGAGCGCGGCCTCCGTGACATAGCCGTGGCCGCGGTGCTCCTTGGCGGCCCAGAAGCCGAGCTCCGCCGCGGCGGGCCCGCGCATCGAGAGGCTGAGCATGCCGGCCAGCTCATCTTGGGCCTGGAAGATCCCCCAGGTGAACATCGAACCCTGCGCCCAGCCTTCCGGGACCATCTCGTGCGTGAAACCACGGGCGTGCTCGCGCAGGTAGGGGGAGGGGATCGTGGTCCAGCGCTGGATGTCGGGGTCCTGGGCGGCCTCGTACACGGCCTCGGTGTCGGCCGGTCCGACGGCGCGCAGACGAAGACGGCCGGTGGTGAGAGTGACGGGTTCCATCGGGCGATTCTGCTCGTACCGCCCGGCGGAGGGCCATTGTTTTCCGCGATCCGTGAGCACGCGATCACATTTCGCACAAATCCCTGCGTCGATGCGGCACTATCCGGATAGCCCGTCCGTTATTCCTGTGAAGCAGCGGCCGGGGTGCCAGGCCCTCCCGGCGCGGCGGGGTCCTCGCATACGATGGCCGTTGCTCAGTACGTCACATGGAAAACCGACCGTCCCAGGCCCGACCGGCAAGGAGACCAGCCCCCGTGTCCGTCCTCTCGAAGATCATGCGTGCAGGCGAAGGCAAGATCCTGCGCAAGCTGCACCGCATCGCGGACCAGGTCAACTCCATCGAAGAGGACTTCGTCGACCTCTCCGACGCCGAGCTGCGGGCCCTCACCGAGGAGTACAAGCAGCGGTACGCCGATGGTGAGAGCCTGGACGACCTGCTCCCCGAGGCGTTCGCCACCGTCCGCGAGGCCGCCAAGCGCGTCCTCGGCCAGCGTCACTACGACGTGCAGATCATGGGCGGCGCCGCGCTCCACCTCGGCTACGTGGCCGAGATGAAGACCGGTGAGGGCAAGACCCTCGTCGGCACCCTGCCCGCCTATCTGAACGCGCTGTCCGGCGACGGCGTCCACATCGTCACGGTCAACGACTACCTGGCCGAGCGCGACTCCGAGATGATGGGCCGCGTCCACAAGTTCCTGGGCCTCGAGGTCGGCGTCATCCTCGCCAGCATGACCCCGGCCCAGCGCCGCGAGCAGTACGCGTGCGACATCACCTACGGCACGAACAACGAGTTCGGCTTCGACTACCTGCGCGACAACATGGCGTGGTCGCAGGACGAGCTGGTGCAGCGCGGCCACAACTTCGCCATCGTGGACGAGGTCGACTCCATCCTCGTGGACGAGGCCCGTACGCCGCTGATCATCTCCGGCCCGGCCGACCAGGCCACCAAGTGGTACGGCGACTTCGCCAAGCTCGTCCTGCGCCTGAAGAAGGGCGAGGCCGGCAACCCGCTCAAGGGCGTCGAGGAAACCGGCGACTATGACGTGGACGAGAAGAAGCGCACCGTCGCCATCCACGAGTCCGGCGTCGGCAAGGTCGAGGACTGGCTGGGCATCGACAACCTCTACGAGTCGGTGAACACCCCGCTCGTCGGCTACCTGAACAACGCCATCAAGGCGAAGGAACTGTTCAAGAAGGACAAGGACTACGTCGTCATCGACGGCGAGGTGATGATCGTCGACGAGCACACCGGCCGTATCCTCGCCGGCCGCCGTTACAACGAGGGCATGCACCAGGCGATCGAGGCGAAGGAAGGGGTGGAGATCAAGGACGAGAACCAGACGCTCGCCACCATCACCCTGCAGAACTTCTTCCGCCTCTACAACAAGCTCTCCGGCATGACCGGTACGGCGATGACCGAGGCCGCCGAGTTCCACCAGATCTACAAGCTCGGCGTCGTCCCCATCCCGACCAACAGGCCGATGGTGCGCAAGGACCAGTCGGACCTGATCTACCGCACCGAGGTGGCCAAGTTCGAGGCGGTCGTGGACGACATCGCCGAGAAGCACGAGAAGGGCCAGCCGATCCTCGTCGGCACCACCTCCGTCGAGAAGTCCGAGTACCTCTCGCAGCAGCTCAGCAAGCGCGGCATCCAGCACGAGGTGCTGAACGCCAAGCACCATGAGCGCGAGGCGTCGATCGTCGCGCAGGCCGGCCGCAAGGGGGCCGTGACGGTCGCCACCAACATGGCCGGCCGTGGTACGGACATCAAGCTCGGCGGCAACCCCGAGGACCTCGCCGAGGCGGAGCTGCGCCAGCGCGGCCTCGACCCCGAGGAGCACATCGAGGAGTGGGCCGCCGCCCTGCCCGCCGCCCTGGAGAAGGCCGAGCAGGCGGTAAAGGCGGAGAAGGACGAGGTCGAGGAGCTCGGCGGGCTCTACGTCCTCGGCACCGAGCGGCACGAGTCGCGGCGCATCGACAACCAGCTGCGCGGTCGTTCCGGCCGTCAGGGCGACCCCGGCGAGTCCCGCTTCTACCTCTCCCTCGGCGACGACCTGATGCGTCTGTTCAAGGCCCAGATGGTCGAGCGCGTGATGTCCATGGCGAACGTGCCGGACGACGTGCCGATCGAGAACAAGATGGTCACCCGCGCGATCGCCTCCGCGCAGTCGCAGGTCGAGCAGCAGAACTTCGAGACGCGTAAGAACGTCCTGAAGTACGACGAGGTGCTCAACCGCCAGCGCGAGGTCATCTACGGCGAGCGCCGGCGCGTGCTGGAGGGCGAGGACCTGCAGGAGCAGATCCAGCACTTCATGAACGACACGATCGACGCGTACGTCGCCGCGGAGACCGCCGAGGGCTTCCCCGAGGACTGGGACCTGGACCGGCTGTGGGGCGCCTTCAAGCAGCTCTACCCGGTGAAGGTCACCGTCGAGGAGCTGGAGGAGGCGGCCGGCGACCGGGCCGGTCTGACCGCCGAGTTCATCTCGGAGTCCATCAAGGAGGACGTCCGCGAGCAGTACGAGGCCCGAGAGGCCCAGCTCGGCTCCGAGATCATGCGGGAGCTGGAGCGGCGGGTCGTGCTGTCGGTCCTCGACCGCAAGTGGCGTGAGCACCTCTACGAGATGGACTACCTCCAGGAGGGCATCGGCCTGCGCGCGATGGCGCAGAAGGACCCGCTGGTCGAGTACCAGCGTGAGGGCTTCGACATGTTCACCGCGATGATGGAGGGCATCAAGGAGGAGTCCGTCGGCTACCTGTTCAACCTGGAGGTCCAGGTCGAGCAGCAGGTCGAGGAGGTGCCGGTCGAGGAGGCCGAGCCGGTCGGCGAGGGCGTCCAGGACGCGGTGCCGGCGCAGGCGGGTGCGGGCCGTCCGGAGATCCGCGCGAAGGGGCTCGACGTCCCGCAGCGGCGGGACCTGCACTTCTCCGCGCCGACGGTGGACGGCGAGGGCGGCATCGTCGAGCGCGACCTGGAGGACGACGGGCCGGTGCGGTCCGAGTCGGACGGGCTGACGCGGGCGGAGCGGCGCAAGCAGGCCAAGGGCGGGCGGCGTCGCAAGAAGTGACGCGCCTGTCGTGAGAAGGGCCGGGTTCCGCTGGGAGCCCGGCCCTTTCGTGTTGCCGGGGCCGGATCAGGCTCGGGGGCTTGGCTGGGGGCGCGGGCCCGTTTCCACGGCGGTGCAGCGCCAGCGGAGGTCGGCGCCGAGTTCGAGGCGGAAAGCCAGGGCGCGGAGCTGGTTTCCGGCGGCGATGCGGGCGAAGACCTCCAGAGCGCCCTCGCGGGCGACGTAGTAGCCGATGTCGCGCACGACGGGGCGGGCGCCCCGCGTGCGCAGGGGGCCGTGAGCGGCGAGGCGGGCCAGGTCGTCGTAGGCGCGGCCCGCGGTGTGGCGCAGCATCCAGTGGACCGGGCGCTGACCGCTGAGGACGGCCAGCAGACGGTCCGCGAAGAGGTCGGTGGGGCGAGGGGGCCGTGCGGCCGGCTGAGGAGCCGTGCGGGGCGGCTGGGCCGGTGCAGGTGCCGTCCGGGGTGGCTGGGTGCGTGCCGTGCGCGGGGTGGTACGGCTGTCGGCGGACGCGCGGCGCGGGGCCGACGAGGGGCGGCGGGTGTCGTGGCGGGTCGGCGGGCGGTGGCGGGGGCGGGGGTGGGGGGTGCGGCTCATGACCTTGTTCATGGGGGTCCCCGTTCGGCGGGCCCGGGGATACCGGGCGGTAACTAGCTGGTGGGGATCTTGTACGGGGCGGGGGGCGGCGCGGCAAGGACGTGGGCGATGGTGGCGAGGGGCCGACGGGTATCACCCCTGAGGGGGATGGACAGGGTGTTGAGCCCCGAGTTCATGCGGGTGGACCGGGTGAGGTTCGAGGTGCGGAGCTGACGCTCGCGGGGTGTGGGCAGGAACTCGAAAGGGGACAGCCGCACGTATCCTGAAGGCCCTCCGGAAGGCGGGGCAGCGGCCCGCCCGGGGCCCAGCGGAGCCATTGAGCAGGAAAGAGCGGCGAGCATGCGCGTCTACGTCCCCCTGACCCTCCCCGGTCTCGCCGAGGCGCACAGGACGGGTGAGCTGGGGGCCGGCCCCTTCGCCGCCTACGCCGTCACGCCCGGCCTGCGCGACTGGTACCGCTCCGACGACACCGAGGAACTCGAGTACGCGGCGCTCGGCCAAGCCGCGCTGGCCTCGCTGCGCCTCCTCGCGGCCGACGAGGACGCGCCGCGGCGCCGGGTCGTGGTGGCCGTGGACGTGGCCGACGGCGCCGCCGCGGCCGGTCCGGACCGCGGGCCCGACCCGGCCGCGCCGGGCGAGGTGAGCGTGAGGGTGACGGTGCCGCTCGCCAAGGCGGCGGCGGTCCATCTCGACGCCGACGACGCGGAGCGGGACGTGACCGCCGCGGCGCGGGCGCTGGCGGCGGCGGACGCCGGGGACGACGACGCGCAGGCCGCCGTGGACGGGGCCGACGACCACGAACTGCTGTGGTACGCCACGCAGGAGATCCCCAACCTCGTCGGCCGGGGCTGACCGGGCGGACCGTCCGGCGGCATTGTCAGTGGGGCCGGGTACGGTCTTGGACATGGGGAAGCAGTCACGCGCGCACATCGTCTGGGACTGGAACGGGACGCTGTTCCACGACAACGAAGCGATCATCGAGGCGACCAACGCCGCCTTCGCGGAGCTGGGGCTGGCGCCGATCACGCTGGAGCAGTACCGGGCGTTGTACTGCGTGCCGGTGCCGAAGTTCTACGAGCGGCTGATGGGGCGGCTGCCGAGCGACGCCGAGTGGGAGCTGATGGACGGGATATTCCATCGGCGCTACAAGGAGCAGCGGGCGCGCTGCGCGTTGACCGACGGGGCCGCGGAACTGCTCCGGGGATGGCGGACGGCGGGGCACAGCCAGTCGTTGCTGAGCATGTACGGGCATGAGGAACTGGTGCCGCTGGTACGGGGGTTCGGGATCGAGGAGCAGTTCGTACGCGTCGACGGGCGCACGGGGCCGTCCGGGGGCAGCAAGGCGGAGCACATGGTGCGGCACCTGTCGCGGCTCGCGGGGGCGGCGGAGCCGGGGCGGACCGTGGTGATCGGGGACGCGGCGGACGACGCGGTGGCGGCGCGGTACGTGGGGGCGGGGGCGGTGCTGTACACCGGGGGGTCGCACAGCCGGGCCAGCCTGGAGGCGGCCGGGGTGCCGGTGGTGGACACGCTGGCGGAGGCGGTGGAGGTCGCGCAGCGAATAGCCGGGTGAGCGAGCCCTCGACGGCGCCCGGCGCCGGTGCCGCCGCGCGACTCCCTAGTTCACCGGAGCCTTCGCGCGCAGCACCTTGAGGAACTCCCGCATCCATCCCGGGTGATCCGGCCAGGCCCGCGCCGAGACCAGCGTGCCGTCCGTCACCGTCTCGGTGTCCTGGAAGCTCGCGCCGGCGGACTGCATGTCGGGTTCCAGCGCCGGATAGGCGGTGACCCGGCGGCCGCGCAGGGTGTCGATCGCGGCGGTGAGCAGGGGGCCGTGGCAGATCTGGGCGACCGGTTTGTCCGCGTCGAAGAAGGACTTGAGGATCTTGCGCAGTTCGGGGTCGTTGCGCAGGTACTCGGGAGCCCGGCCGCCGGGGATGACGAGGGCGGCGTACGCGCCGGGGTCCACCTCGGCGAAGGCGAGGTCGGCGGGCCAGGTGTATCCGGGCTTCTCGGTGTACGTGTCGTAGCCGGGCTCGAAGTCGTGCACGACGAAGCGGAGCGTCTTGCGGGAGGGAGCCGCGATGTCGACGTCGTAGCCCTCCTCGCGCAGGCGCTGGTAGGGGTAGAGCACCTCCAGGGACTCCGCTGCGTCGCCGGTGACGATGAGGATCTTCGCGGGCATGTCGGCGCTCCTCCGGGACGGACGGGACGGACTCCTGAGCGGTGGCACCTGAGCCGTGGCTTTCAGGGTGCGGCGGGAGGCGGCGTGCCGCTACCCCACCCCGCTCCCCGACTGGCCGAAATCCGGTTACGCCACCCGCGCGGCCTCCGGTGCTGTGCAGAACGTCAAACTTTGACCCCCTGTTTTGTACACATACGGCTCATGACGGTTTCGGGGTGAGGGGCGATAGCCTGGTGGCGTGATCAGCGCGATAGCTCGCGGGAGCGATCCGGCTCCCGCCCTGCGCCCGGGTTGCACGGAGGATCTCCGTGACCGGGCGGCGGTCGCTGGTCTTCGCGGGCGGGGCGGGGGCGCCGATGCCCCCAGGACGCCGAGGCCGGCCCGGAAAGCGACGGTGCCGAGAGCAGCGTCACACCCGATGGTCGTGCCGGAAATGGCCGAATACCCCCCGCTCATCTCGCCTGGCGGCATAGCGTCGGAGCGGACCGGAAACCCCGGGCCGTGGCGTCGAGCCGCAGGGGACGAGCCAGTACTTCCTTCTACGTCACGCAACGGCGCGCGACAGGAGTCAGAGGACAATGCAGACCAAGCTGGACGAAGCCAAGGCCGAGCTGCTCGAACGGGCCGCTCGGGTAGCTGAGAACAGCCCGGTCGGGGGGCACCTACCGACCGGGTCGACGGGCGAGGGCTCCCCGGACACCCCGGACAGCGAATCCACGCTCGCGTTCCTCCAGCGGTACTACCTGCACACCGCACCCGAGGACCTCGCCGACCGCGACCCGGTGGACGCCTTCGGCGCCGCGGTCTCGCACTACCGTCTCGCCGAGAACCGGCCCCAGGGCACCGCGAACGTCCGGGTGCACACCCCGACGGTCGAGGAGAACGGCTGGACGTGCAGCCACACGGTCGTCGAGGTCGTGACCGACGACATGCCGTTCCTCGTCGACTCCGTCACCAACGAGCTGACCCGGGGCGGACGCGGCATCCATGTCGTGATCCACCCGCAGGTCGTGGTCCGCCGCGACCTCACCGGCAAGCTGCTGGAGATCCTGCCGACCCCGCCCACCTCCGCCACCGGCCTGCCGCACGACGCGCACGTCGAGTCCTGGATCCACGTCGAGATCGACCGCGAGACCGACCGCGCCGATCTGAAGCAGATCACCTCCGACCTGCTGCGCGTGCTGTCCGACGTCCGCGAGGCCGTCGAGGACTGGGAGAAGATGCGGGAGGCGGCGGCGCGGATCGCCGGCGAGCTGGAGAGCGAGCCGGTCCCCGCCGACCTGCCGAAGCCCGAGGTCGAGGAGGCCCGCGAGCTGCTGCGCTGGCTCGCCACCGACCACTTCACCTTCCTGGGCTTCCGCGAGTACCAGCTGCGCGAGGACGACACCCTGGCCGCCGTGCCCGGCACCGGCCTCGGCATCCTGCGCTCCGACCCGCAACACGCCGAGGACGACCAGCACCCGGTCAGCCCCTCCTTCGAGCGGCTGCCGGCCGACGCCCGCGCCAAGGCCCGCGAGCACAAGCTGCTGGTGCTGACCAAGGCGAACAGCCGGTCGACCGTGCACCGGCCGTCGTACCTGGACTACATCGGCGTCAAGAAGTTCGACAAGGACGGCAATGTCGTCGGGGAGCGCCGCTTCCTCGGCCTGTTCTCCTCGGCCGCGTACACCGAGTCGGTGCGCCGGGTCCCGGTCATCCGCCGCAAGGTCGCCGAGGTGCTGGACCGCGCCGGGTTCCTGCCCAGCAGCCACGACGGCCGCGACCTGCTCCAGATCCTGGAGACCTACCCGCGCGACGAGCTGTTCCAGACGCCGGCCGCCGAGCTCCAGTCGATCGTCACCAGCGTGCTCTACCTCCAGGAGCGCCGCCGGCTGCGCCTCTACCTGCGCCAGGACGAGTACGGCCGCTACTACTCGGCCCTCGTCTACCTGCCGCGCGACCGCTACACCACCGGCGTGCGCCTGCGGATCATCGACATCCTGAAGGAGGAGCTCGGCGGCATCAGCGTCGACTTCACCGCCTGGAACACCGAGTCGATCCTCTCCCGGCTGCACTTCGTCGTCCGCGTCCCGCAGGGCACCGAGCTGCCCGAGCTGTCGGACGCCGACAAGGACCGCATCGAGGCCCGCCTGGTCGAGGCCGCCCGTTCCTGGGCGGACGGGTTCGCCGAGGCGCTCACCGCCGAGCTGGGCGAGGAGCGCGCCGCCGAGCTGCTGCGCCGCTACACCAACGCCTTCCCCGAGGGCTACAAGGCCGACCACACCCCGCGCGCGGCCGTCGCCGACCTCGTGCACCTGGAGCGGCTGACCGAGGAGCCGGGCAACGACTTCGCGCTGAGCCTGTACGAGCCGGTCGGCGCCGCCCCCGACGAGCGCCGCTTCAAGATCTACCGCAAGGGTTCCTCCGTCTCCCTGTCCGCCGTGCTGCCGGTCCTCCAGCGCATCGGCGTCGAGGTCGTGGACGAGCGGCCCTACGAGCTGCGCTGCTCGGACCGCACCACCGGCTGGATCTACGACTTCGGTCTGCGCATCCCGAAGTCGCTCGGCGGCGGCAACGGCGACTACCTGGGCGACGACGGCCGCGAGCGCTTCCAGGAGGCGTTCGCCGCGACCTGGACCGGCCGCGCGGAGAACGACGGCTTCAACTCCCTCGTGCTCAGCGCCGGGCTGAACTGGCGCGAGGCGATGGTGCTGCGCGCCTACGCCAAGTACCTGCGCCAGGCCGGTTCGACCTTCTCGCAGGACTACATGGAGGACACCCTCCGCAACAACGTCCACACCACCCGGCTGCTCGTCTCCCTGTTCGAGGCGCGCATGTCCCCGGAGCGGCAGCAGGCCGGACTGGAGCTGACGGACGCGCTGCTGGAGGAGCTGGACGCGGCCCTGGACCAGGTGGCGAGCCTGGACGAGGACCGCATCCTGCGCTCCTTCCTGACCGTCATCAAGGCGACCCTGCGCACCAACTTCTTCCAGCGGCGCCCCGACGGCCACCCGCACGACTACGTGTCGATGAAGTTCGACCCGCAGGCCATCCCGGACCTGCCCGCGCCGCGTCCGGCGTTCGAGATCTGGGTGTACTCGCCGCGGGTCGAGGGCGTGCACCTGCGCTTCGGCAAGGTCGCGCGCGGCGGTCTGCGCTGGTCGGACCGGCGCGAGGACTTCCGCACCGAGATCCTCGGCCTGGTCAAGGCGCAGATGGTGAAGAACACCGTCATCGTGCCGGTCGGCGCCAAGGGCGGCTTCGTCGCCAAGCAGCTGCCCGACCCGGCGCAGGACCGGGACGCGTGGCTCGCGGAGGGCGTCGCCAGCTACAAGACGTTCATCTCGGCGCTGCTGGACATCACGGACAACATGGTCGGCGGCGAGGTCGTACCGCCCAAGGACGTGGTGCGGCACGACGGCGACGACACCTACCTGGTCGTCGCGGCCGACAAGGGCACCGCCACCTTCTCCGACATCGCCAACGGGGTCGCCGAGAAGTACAACTTCTGGCTCGGCGACGCCTTCGCCTCCGGCGGCTCGGCGGGTTACGACCACAAGGGCATGGGCATCACCGCGCGTGGCGCCTGGGAGTCGGTCAAGCGGCACTTCCGCGAGCTGGGCGTGGACTCCCAGTCCGAGGACTTCACGGTCGTCGGCATCGGCGACATGTCCGGTGACGTGTTCGGCAACGGCATGCTGCTGTCCGAGCACATCCGCCTGGTCGCCGCCTTCGACCACCGGCACATCTTCATCGACCCGGTCCCGGACGCGGCCACCTCGTACGCCGAGCGCCGCCGGCTGTTCGAGCTGCCCCGCTCCAGCTGGGCCGACTACGACACCGAGCTGCTGTCGGCGGGCGGCGGGATCTTCCCGCGCAGCGCCAAGTCGATCCAGCTCAACGCGCACATCCGCGAGGCCCTCGGCATCGAGGGCAAGATCGCCAAGATGACCCCGGCCGACCTGATGAAGGCGATCCTCGAAGCGCCGGTCGACCTGCTGTGGAACGGCGGCATCGGCACCTACGTGAAGTCGTCGGCGGAGTCGAACGCGGACGTCGGCGACAAGGCCAACGACGCCATCCGCGTCGACGGCGCCGACCTGCGCGTCAAGGTGGTCGGCGAGGGCGGCAACCTGGGCCTGACCCAGCTCGGCCGCATCGAGTTCGCCAACCACGGCGGCAAGATCAACACCGACGCGATCGACAACAGCGCCGGCGTGGACACCTCCGACCACGAGGTGAACATCAAGATCCTGCTGAACGGCCTGGTCGCGGACGGCGACATGACCGTCAAGCAGCGCAACAAGCTGCTCGCCGAGATGACCGACGAGGTCGGCGCCCTGGTGCTGCGCAACAACTATGCGCAGAACACCGCGCTCGCCAACGCCCTCTTCCAGGCGAAGGACATGCTCAACGCCCAGCAGCGGTTCATCCGCCACCTGGTGCGCGAGGGCCACCTGGACCGGGCGCTGGAGTTCCTGCCGACCGACCGCCAGATCCGCGAGCGCCTCGGCCAGGGCCAGGGCCTGACCGGCCCGGAGACGGCCGTCGTCATGGCGTACACGAAGATCACGGTCGCCGAGGAGCTGCTGGGCACCTCGCTGCCGGACGACCCGTACCTGCGCACGCTGCTGCACGCCTACTTCCCGACCGCCCTGCGCGAGCGATTCTCGGAGGCCGTCGACAACCACCCGCTGCGCCGCGAGATCACCACCACGGTGCTGGTCAACGACACGGTCAACACGGGCGGTACGACGTATCTGCACCGGCTGCGCGAGGAGACCGGCGCCTCCCTGGAGGAGATCGTCCGTGCCCAGACCGCGGCCCGCGCGATCTTCTGCTCGGCCCCGGTGTGGGACGCGGTGGAGGAGCTGGACAACCGGGTCGACGCCGACGTCCAGACCCGTATCCGGCTGCACTCGCGCCGCCTGGTCGAGCGCGGCACCCGCTGGCTGCTCAACAACCGGCCGCAGCCGCTCCAGCTCGCCGAGACGGTGGAGTTCTTCGCCGAGCGCGTCGAGCAGGTCTGGCAGCAACTGCCCAAGCTGGTGCGGGGCGCGGACCTGGAGTGGTACCAGCACGTGTACGACGAGCTGTCCGCGGCCGGCGTCCCGGACGAGCTGGCCACCCGGGTGGCCGGGTTCTCCTCGGCCTTCCCGGCGCTCGACATCGTCTCGGTGGCCGACCGCATGGGCAAGGAGCCGCTGGACGTCGCCGAGGTCTACTACGACCTCGCCGACCGCCTGGGCATCAGCCAGCTGATGGACCGCATCATCGAGCTGCCCCGCAACGACCGCTGGCAGTCCATGGCCCGCGCCTCCATCCGCGAGGACCTCTACGCGGCGCACGCGGCGCTCACCGCGGACGTGCTCGCGGTGGGCAACGGCACCTCGTCGCCGGAGCAGCGCTTCACGGACTGGGAGCGGAAGAACGCCCCGATCCTGAGCCGGGCGCGCGCCACCCTGGAGGAGATCCGCAGTTCGGACGCCTTCGACCTCGCCAACCTGTCGGTGGCGATGCGGACGATGCGGACGCTGCTGCGCACGCACTCGTAGCCGTGGCGGTACCAGTACGAGGCTGAGAACGCCCCGGGCCGATGAAGAACCGGCCCGGGGCGTTCCTTTTCTTGCCGACCTTTGTACAAAGGAGATCGGCGGATTTACCATTTCCTGCTCGCCGGTGTCTTTCGGATAGGGTCTGCGCTGTGACAGCGAACCTCACCGAGATCCGTCCGGCAGCAGCGCCTCCGGGGCCGGCTCCGGCCCGGCCGGTCACCCGTGTCGTGCTGGAGGTCGTGAAATTCGGGATCGTCGGCGGCAGCGGTGTCCTGGTCAATTTCCTGGTCTTCAATCTGCTGCTGCACGGCCTGCTCTGGCGGGCGATGACCGCGACCGTGGCGGCCAGTGTCATCGCGATGGCGACCAATTACCTGGGCTTCCGTTATTACGCCTATCGCGACCGGGCCTCGCGCACCCGCCGTCAGATCCTGCTGTTCTTCGTGTTCAGCGGACTCGGTGTGGTGATGGAGATCGGCCTGTTCTGGATCGGCTATCACGGTCTCGGTATGCGCGGCGTGATGGGCTCGAATGCGGCGAAGGCGCTGTCGATCGTCCTCGCCTCCGCTTTCCGTTTTCTCGTCTACCGGACATGGGTGTTCCAGCAGGATGCACGCAGCGCAGTCTGACCTCGCAGAACGGGTGAGCTGGCCGGAGCCGTCGAGCGGCGGCGCGCGGGCGGCCCGTGCGGTGCCCTGGGCGGCCGCGGCGCTGGTGGTGGCGCTGCTGCTGGCGGTGATCGTCCGGCTGCCGTGGATCGGCGACCTCGGCATGCATGCGGCCACGATCCAGCGGCTCGGCCACAGCCTCGCGCACCCCGGCAATCCGCTGGTCGACGCGGACACGCCGAGCCCGTACTACTCGCCGTGGATGCTGCTGCTGGGCGCGCTCGCCAAGGTGACCGGCCTGTCGGTGTTCGTGGTGCTGCGCGTCGGCGCGCTTGTGGGGCTGGCGCTGCTGGTCACCGGGGTGTGGCGGTACGTCCGCACCCTCAGCGCGCACCGCGCCGCGCCGGCGCTGGCCCTGCTGAGCCTGGTGCTGCTGTGGGGGACGGACGTCCTCAACTGGAGCGGGTTCATCGGGCTGCACTCCCTCGCCCTGACCATCTCCTATCCGAGTGTGTTCGCGCTCGGTCTCACCTTCCACTTCTGGGCCTGGCTCACCCGGGCGCTGCGCTCGCGGGCGTCCTGGGGGCGGTGGCTGGGCCTCGGGGTGCTGTGGGCGCTGATCCTGCTCTGCCACCAGTTCACGGGCGTCGTCGCCACGCTCGGCGCGCTGGCCATGGTCGTCTCCGCGCGGCCGGGACGGGATGTGTGGCTGCGGCTCGGGGGCGCCCTGGCGCTCGGGGCGGTGCTGCTGTGGCTGTGGCCGTACTACGACTTCTTCTCGCTGTTCTCCGCCGGGGCCGACCTGGAGGCCATCCACAGGTCGCTGTACCAGCACCTGTTCGCACGGTTCGGGCTGGTGCTGCTGGGGGTGGTCGCGCTGGCCCTGCGTTTCCGGCGGGACCGGTGGGACGCCCTGGTGCTGTTCTTCGTGCTCGGCGCGCTGGTGGTCGCGGCGGGCGGGCTGACCGGCCACTACTCCTGGGGGCGCGCGCTGCCCGCCGCGCTCGTCCCGGCGCAGCTCGCCGCCGCGCTGGAGGTGGTGTCCGCCGGGCGGCGGCCGGTGCGGGCTGGGTGGGCGTGCGTGCTCGGCCTCGCGCTGGCGGTGGGTTTCTGGGGGCAGGCCGGGACGCTCGGGTACGCGACCGGGAAGGGCGCGCTTCCGTCCGTGCTGGCCGCCAAGTACCAGGCGCCGTGGGTCGGTTACCACTGGCTCACGCCGTGGGTGCGGTACGGGGACGTGGTGATGGCCCGGACGGTTCCGGCGCGGCAGATCCCGGCGTACGGGGCGTACACCGTCGCGCCGGGATATCCGGACGTGTTCCTGCCGGACGCCGCGCGGCGGGCGGCGGCGGTGGACCGGTTCTTCGCGGCGGACGCGTCCGCGTCGCGGCGGCGGGGGATTCTGCGGGAGTACGGCGTCCGGTGGGTCGTGGGGCCGGCGGACCTGGCCGGGCCCGGACTGCGGAAGGTGACGACCGGTCCCGCCCACCAGGTCCTGTACCGGGTCGAGCCCTGAGCACCGCGGCCCCGTGGAGGTCCACGGGGCCGCGGTGCCGCCGACACGAGAGGGCCGGGCCTATTTCAGGAAGCTCGCGACCAGCTTCGCGGCCTTGCGCACCCTCGGCCGGGCGACCTTGTGCAGGACCGGGCGGATCACCGCCGCCGTCACCCCCACCGGCTCCCAGCGCAGTTGCAGGCGGCCGGGGTTGCGGCCCTCCGGTTCGACCGTGACCGAGTGGGGCGTGGTGCCGGAGCGGTATTCGACGCGGGTCGTGGCCGGGGGGAAGTCCAGGGGGGCCAGGAGGACGCCGGAGTTCCACAGGCCCTGCTGGTTCAGGCGGACCAGGGGATGGCGGATGCCCTGGAATCCCTGGAGCGGGAGGCGCGCGGCGGCGAGGTCCAGCCGCACCGTGCCCTCGAAGACACCGGGGCTGACCGGGTCCAGGCGGAAGGGCACCGTCATCCGGCGCCCGCCGGGGGAGACGATCAGCCCGGCGCGCTGGGGCCCGACGGGGAGGCGCAGCCCGGGGTCGTACGTGCGCACGGCGAGTGTCACGGACGCCCCGCTGCCCCGGACCAGCTCGGTGATCTCGTGCCGGAACTGCGCCGTCGGGAACGGACGCGTGTCCAACTCCAGGTCCGAGACGTCCAGTTCCCGGCGGCCACGCTCGGTGTCCGGGACGCTGTCGCCCCAGTACGGGGCGCCCGCCGCGTCCGTCGTGACCTGGCGCGGCGCCACGTCCTGGCCCAGCCCCCGCGCCGCGAACCGCGCGTCGGCGAGGCGGCCGGAGCGCAGCAGTTCCAGGACCACCCGCTCGGGCCGGGGCAGCCGGGCGAACGCCCCCGGGGCCAGGGTGTCCAGGTACGGGTTCATGATGTCCGCGAACGCGGCCAGCCACTCCTCGTCCCGGTAGGGCAGGTCGCCCGCGTACATCCGGAAGTCGTGCTTGAGGAACTTGAAGTCCTTGTCCTCGCGCAGCCCCGCGTGTCCGCTCTCCACCAGGAAGTCGTCGATGAGCCGCTGGACATGGACCCGGTCACGCACGTTGGTGACCTTGTGCCGCTGGTTGGAGATGGAGGCCGAGGCGGCCGCCGCGAACGGGTCGATGTACCAGACGTACACCGGGTCCGGGATGATCGTGAACGCCTTCGCCAGGCAGTACGCCTGGGCCGAGAACAGCTGGTCCTCGTAGTGGATGCCCTCGGGGAAGCGCAGTCCGTGCCGGTCCAGGAAGGAGCGCGCGTACATCTTGCTGGTCGACAGGTGCTCGAACAGCAGCCTGGGGTCGGCCTCGATGCCCTCGACGGTGCGCCGCTCGGCGACCAGGTGCGGCATCCATGTCGTACGCCGCCCGTTGTCCACCCGCACCCGGCGCACCGCGCCCATGGTGAAGTCGACCTCGCGCTCGCGGTGCGCGGCCAGCAGCGACTCCACGGCGCCCGGCGGGAGTTCGTCGTCGCTGTCGAGGAACATCAGGTACGGCGCGCGGGCGATCTCGATGGCCCGGTTGCGCGGGGCGCTGCACCCGCCGCTGTTCTCCGGCAGCCGGAGATAGCGCACGCGCGGGTCCTCCGCGGCCAGCCGGCGCGCCACCTCGGGCGTGTCGTCGGTGGAGTGGTCGTCGCTGATGATGATCTCGATGTCGGCGTGCGTCTGCGCGCGCAGCGAGGCGACCGCCCGGGGCAGGCGGGCCGCGTCGTTGTACACGATGACGGTGACCGTGACGTCGGGGGTCGTGGCCGGGGTCGTCATGCCGTGGCCTCCTCGGGGGTCGGGGCGGGGGTGCGGTCCTCGATCGGCAGCACCGGTGGCAGCGCCTCCTCCGGCTCGCCCAGGAACACCCGTCGTACGACCCGTTCGGCGGCGCGGCCGTCGTCGTACTCGCAGAACCGGCGCCGGAAGGCGGCGCGGGCCTTGGCCGCGTTGTCGTCGCGCCAGGCGCCGGAGCGGAAGATCTCCGTCAGCTCCTCCTGGGTGCGGGCGACCTGGCCCGGATGGTCGGTCATCAGGTCGAAGTAGACGCCGCGGGTGGTGCGGTAGGTCTCCCAGTCGTCGGCGTAGACGACGATCGGGCGGTCCAGGTTGGCGTAGTCGAACATGATCGACGAGTAGTCCGTGACCAGCGCGTCGGCGGCCAGGCACAGTTCCTCGACGGGGTCGTAGGAGGAGACGTCGATGAGCCGCCCGGAGCGGCGCAGGCCGGTCAGCGGGGAGGTGGCGCCGCCGTAGAAGTAGTGGGCGCGCACCAGCAGGACGGTGTCCTCGCCGAGCCGGTCGGCGAGTTCGGCGAGGTCGAGGCGCGGGGTGAAGCCGGCCTCGTAGTCGCGGTGGGTGGGCGCGTAGAGGATCGCCGTCTTGCCGGGGGCGATGCCGAGCCGGGCGCGGGCGGCCCGGACCGCGTCCGCGCCGCTGGTGTAGAAGACGTCGTTGCGCGGATAGCCGTGGTCCAGCGAGGTGTAGCGGGCCGGGTAGGCGCGCTCCCACATCCGGGTGGAGTGGCTGTTGGCGCTCACGCTGTAGTCCCAGCGGTCGATGCGGGCCAGCAGCGCCGCGAAATCCAGTCCCTTGGCGGCGGCCGGGTGTTCCATCTGGTCCAGGCCCATGCGCTTGAGCGGGGTGCCGTGGTGGGTCTGGAGGTGGATCGCGTCGGGCCGTTTGACCACCGCGTTGGGGAAGTTGACGTTGTTGACGAGGTACTTGGCGGTGGCCAGCACCTCCCAGTAGCGGCGGGTGCCGGGGACCACGTGGTCGGTGCCGGGCGGCAGCAGGGCCGTGTTGTCCTTCGAGACGACCCACACCGGGTGGATGTGCGGGGCGAGTTCGGCCAGCCGGGCGGCGATGGCGGCCGGGTTGCAGGCCACGCCGCGCTCCCAGTAGGCCGCGAACACCGCGAGGCCGGGATCGACGGGACGGGTCAGGGCGCGCCGGTACTGCTGGTCGCGCAGCTTGGCGGCCAGCCGGCGCTTGTGGGTGCGCACGGCCTTGCGGGCGGCGCGGCGGGCGCGGTTGGCGGCCTGGAACGCGCGGTACCTGGTGTACGCGCCCTCCTCCAGCAGCGCGTGCCGCACGCCCTCCACGCCCGCCGGGTGCTCGTATCGCTCGGGGCGCCAGCGCACCGCCGCGAGGGAGGCGCGGCGGAAGAACTCGCGGGCCACCTCGTCGGGCAGGTTCTCGCCGGCGAAGGTGCGCACCAGGTCGCGCATCATCAGGTCGTAGAGCACCACGCGCGGGGCGCGGCGGTCCCGGGCGAGCGGCATCAGCGACTCGTAGCGCTCGATGAGGCCGAAGCGGTCCTCGGGGGCGAGCGGCGGCAGGCTCTCGGGGCGCAGCTCGCGGTTCTCGTACGCCACCTGGTTGAGGCAGGCGACGCGGTCCGCGTACAGCAGGGCGGCGTGCGCGGCGCGCGGCTCGTCGTCGGTGGTGAGCCGCTCCTCGTGCGCTACCCAGAACTCCCTGCGCAGGGCGCGGTTGCCGAGCAGCGGGGTCAGGCGCAGCAGGTCGGCGGCCTCGTCCAGGGGGCGGTCGGCGCGGCCGACGGCGGCGAGGAAGCGGCCGTCGCGGGAGGGGCGGGCGGCGCTCTGCCAGGTGGTGGTGAGGTGGTCGAGGAGGAGGACGTCCACGGAGTCGTCCAGCTCGGCGGCGCGCTCGGCGATCAGGCGGGGCGCGCCGGCCGGCAGGCCGTCCTTGGCGTGCACGAAGTGCAGCCAGCGGCCGGAGGCGCGGGCGGCGCCCGCGGCCCGGGCGGCCGCGTCGGTGGTGCCGTCCGGGAGCGGGACCACGACGGTGTCGGGGGTGTGCCCCCCGGCCGTCTCCCGGGCCCAGTCGCCGACGGCGGCGACCACGACCTCGGCATCGGACAGCGGGTGAGCTTCCAAGGAGTCGAGCAGCTCCGTCAGATGCCCCTGCGCGTTGGGTCCGTAGACGATGACGCTGAGTTGGGGCATCGCGGGGGACTCCTTCGGCTCGTCGGTGGAGGATCACCCTTCATAACATACTGTCACTAAGCGGATGAAAAGGATGTACACGTTCGAGGTAAGAAGGGGGGCCCGGCTGGTTAGACAGGCACTCCGGGCCCCTGGTTGCCTCGTTGGCCGCCTTTACGTGGTGTTGGGTTTCCGGGCGCGTTACGCGGCCTTCTTCGGGGCGGGTTTCTTCGCCTTGTCCGACTTGTCGTTGGTGAAGGCCTCGTACTCCTTCATGACCTCCTCGGTGGGGCCGTCCATGCGCAGTTCGCCGCGCTCCAGCCACAGCGTCCGCTCGCAGGTGTCGCGGATCGACTTGTTGTTGTGGCTGACCAGGAAGACGGTGCCCGCCGTGGCGCGCAGCTCGCGGATCCGCTCCTCCGAGCGCACCTGGAACCTGCGGTCGCCGGTGGCCAGGGCCTCGTCGATGAGCAGCACGTCGTGGTCCTTGGCGGCGGCGATGGAGAAGCGCAGCCGGGCGGCCATGCCGGAGGAGTACGTGCGCATCGGAAGGGTGATGAAGTCGCCCTTCTCGTTGATCCCGGAGAACTCGACGATGTCCTCGTAGCGCTCCTTGATCTGCTCGCGGGACATGCCCATGGCGAGGCCGCCGAGGTGCACGTTGCGCTCGCCCGTGAGGTCGTTCATCAGTGCCGCGTTGACGCCGAGGAGGGAGGGCTGGCCGTTGGTGTAGATGTGGCCGCTCTCCACCGGCAGCAGGCCGGCGACGGCCTTGAGCAGGGTGGACTTGCCGGAGCCGTTGGTGCCGATGAGGCCGATCGCCTCGCCCTTGTAGGCGATGAACGACACCTTCTTCACCGCGTGCACCCGGCGCACGCCGGCGGCCTTCTCGGCCTGCTTGCGCCGCATGATGCGGTTGAGGGCTGCGGTGGCGGAGCCGCGGCCCCCCCCGGTGCCGTTGACCCGGTAGACGATGTCGACGCGGTCGGCGACGACGGTGGGGATCCGGTCGGTGTGCGCGCTCTGCTGGGTCTGCTCGGTCTGCTCAGCCACGGCCGTAGGTCTCCTCAGCCTTCCAGAAGTAGATGAAGCCGCCGAGGCCGGCGACCAGGGCCCAGCCGACGGCGATCGGCCACACGTGCGGGGGCAGTTGCCGGGCGTGGAAGCTGTCGATCAGCGCGAAGCGCATGAGGTCGATATAGACCGCGGCCGGGTTGGCCTGGAGCAGGACCATGACGACGTGCGGCAGGTGGTCCTTCTTCGTGAGGTTGTCGATGCTCCACATCACGCCGGACACGTACATCCAGGTGCGCAGGATGAACGGCATCAGCTGGGCGATGTCCGGGGTCTTGGCACCCCACCGGGCCATGATCATGGCCACGCCCGCGTTGAAGGTGAACTGGAGGAACAGCGCCGGGACGATCAGCAGCCAGGAGGCGCTGACCGGCACGCCGAAGCAGAGCAGGATGACGACCAGGGCGGCGATCGAGAACAGCAGTTGCTGGAGCTGCTGGATGCAGAAGGAGATCGGCAGCGCGGCGCGCGGGAAGTGCAGGGCGCGCACCAGGCCGAGGTTGCCGGAGATCGCCCGGGTGCCGACCTGGATCGAGCTCTGCGTGAACGTCCACACGAAAACGCCGGTGACCAGGAAGGGGATGTAGTCCGGGACACCCCTCTTGGTGCCCAGCAGCACGCCGAAGATGAAGTAGTAGACCGCCGCGTTCAGTAGCGGGGTCATGACCTGCCAGACCTGGCCGAGCTTCGCCTGGCTGTACTGCGCGGTGAGCTTGGCGGTGGCGAAGGCGGTGATGAAGTGGCGCCGGGCCCAGAGCTGGCGGACGTACTCCGACAGGGAGGGACGGGCGCCGCTCACCGACAGGCCGTGCCTGGCGGCCAGCGCCCTGAGGTCGTCGGCAGGGGCCTGGATCGGGGGCGGTGTGTCGAGGACCTGGCTCACATCCGCTGCTTTCGCTCGGGGGAGTGGGGGTGCCGCGGATCCGACTGTGGCGCGAACCGCGGCGGGCCGGTCCCGTCGTCCGGCGTTTCCTTACGCTTCTCTTCACGTTCTCTTACGACGGGACGGGACCGTATCGTCGCAACGTGAGCGTAGAACCAAGGGACGTCGCAACGCAACCGTTTCGTCGTAACGCCCTATGCTGGGTTCCATGACCACCAACGCCGCCGGGCCCGCCGACGAACCGCCGACGCGTGCGCGCCGCCGTACCCCCGCCGGGGCCGCGGTGCTGCGCCAGGACGTGACCGAGGCCATCCGGGCGGCCGTCTTCGAGGAGCTGGCGGCGGTCGGCTACGCGCGCATGAGCATCGAGGGGATCGCGCGGCGGGCGGGGGTCGGCAAGACGGCGGTGTACCGGCGCTGGCGTTCGAAGCTGCACCTGGTGCTCGACGTCGTCTCCGCGATGGCGGTCCTGGGCCTGCCGGCGCCGGACACCGGTTCCCTGGAGGGCGACCTCCGGCTCCTCTACGAGGTGACCTCCCGCGCCCTGCGCCACCCCGTCGCCTCCCAGGTCATCCCCGACCTCCAGGCCGAGGCGGCCCGCAACCCGGACATCGCCGAGGCCTTCCAGAAGGCCCTGCGCGACGGTCAGGAGGGTGTGGCCAGCAAGATCGTCGAGGCGGCCGCGGCCCGCGGTGAGCTCGGCCCCGGCCTCGACCTCGACCTCGCCCTCGACCTCATCTCCGGCCCGCTGTACTGGCGCGCGGTGGTCATCCGCTCCCCGAAGCTCCCCAAGGGCTACCTGGAGAAGCTGGCCCGGGCCACGGCGGGGGCGCTCAAGGCGTTGTGACGGCGGGGTCGCCGGCGAGCCGGCGGGCGAGGCCGGTCAGCTCCGGTGCCCGCAGGACCCGATCGCCGAAGCCGGGGAGCGGTACGCGCAGGACGCGCGTCCAGCGCTCCGGCACGGCGCCGATCCCGTGGACGGCCCCCGCCAGCGCACCGGTGACCGCCGCCACCGTGTCCGTGTCACCGCCCAGATCGACGGCCGCGCGGACGGCCGCCTCGTATGAGGCCGTCGTGCGCAGGGCCCAGACGGCGGAGCCGAGACAGGGCCAGACCGCGCCGTTGAACTCGGTGGCGTCGTCCGGGTGCCAGGTGGGCGCGAGTACTACCGCGAACCGCTCCCGGTGCTCGGGACGCAGGGCGGCCAGCGTCTCCGGTACGGCCTCCAGCGGGTCCGCACCGGTCAGCGCGACCCGGACCAGCTCGTGCAGCACGGCCGTGCCCTCGCCGGCGGCGGGGTCGCCGTGGGTCAGGGCGGAGAGGCGGCGGGCGGCGTCGAGGGTGGCGGTCCGGCCGTGGCGCGCGAAGTACACGGCGGAGGGTGCGGCCCGCATCAGCGCGCCGTTTCCGGCGGCCCGCTGACTGGTCCGGAAGTGCAGGGCGGCGGCGGTGTCCCAGGGGTGTCCGCCGGTCAGCACCGCCTCCGTCTGCAACCCGATGTCCTTCGGCTCGGCCGCGGCCCAGCGCCTCAGGCGCCGGAAGACGTCGGGGAGGTCGAGCCCGCCGCGCTCCAGGAGCGACTCCGCGACGAGGACCGCCGTCTGCGTGTCGTCCGTGGCCTCCCCGGGATCCCAGCCGCCACCGCCGCACATCTCGTCGCCGGGGGTCGGGAAGCGGTCCGAGAAGGCGCCCTCGGGTCCGAACTCGAAGGGCGCGCCCAGGGCGTCGCCGACAGCGGAACCGACGACGGCGCCGATGGCCCGTTCGAGGGGTGAGGGAGCCGGGGTCACCGGCTCAGCGTACTGAGGCGGGGCGGGTCCGTGGGCGGCCGGGAGGTCGCGGCGGGCTCAGTCGCCGAGCATCTTGTCGCGCACCGGGATCCAGTCCAGTGCGGAGCGGATGCCCTCTTCCAGGGACAGCCGCGGCGCCCAGTCCAGCAGCCGCGCGGCACGGTCGCTCGTGGTGTAGCCGCCGGCGACGTCGCCGGGGCGCGGGTCGGTGTCGACCGTGGTCAGGGGGGTGCTCACGACGTTGTCGAACGCCGCGCACAGCTCCCGGACGGTGGTGCCGGAGCCCGTGCCCAGGTTGATCGCGATCGACGGCCGGGACGCGGTGAGGATGGCGTCGAAACGCTCGATCGCCGCGATGTGGGCCGCGGCGAGGTCCCAGACGTGCACGTAGTCACGGATGCCCGTGCCGTCGCGGGTCGGGTAGTTCACGCCGGTGACCGGGAACGGCGTGCCCGCCTGGTGGGCCTGGATCAGCATGCCCAGCGCGTGGCTGGGCCGCTTGAGCTGGAGGCCGGTGCGCAGCAGGGGGTCGGCGCCGATCGGGTTGAAGTACCGCAGGGACAGCACCCGCATCTTGCCGGCCGCGGCGATGTCGGCGAACATCCCCTCGCACACCGCCTTGGTCCGCGCGTAGGGGCTCTGCGGCGCCAGTGGGGAGTCCTCGGTGACGGGGGAGCCGTCCTCGGCCCGGTAGATGGAGGCGGAACTGCTGAAGATGAGGCGGTCGCAGCCGTTGCGGTGCAGGTGGCCGACGAAGGCCAGGCTCTTGGTGACGTTCGCCTCGTAGTAGCCGATCGGATCCGCCACGGACTCCGGCACCACGATCAGCGCCGCGCAGTGCACCACGGCGGAGATGTCCGGGTGCTCGGAGAAGATCCGGTCGACCAGGGCGCCGTCCGCGATGTCGCCCTGGTAGAAGATCCGCCCCTCGGTGAACTCGGCGCGGCCGCGTACCAGGCTGTCGAGGATCACCGGGGTGATGCCCGCGTCCAGGCAGGCCGACGCGACGGTGCTTCCGATGTAACCCGCTCCACCGGCGATGAGGACAGACACGATGATTCTCTTCCCGGTCTGGTTCCAGACCCAGTAGTTCCCGACACGGTACGAGTAAACAGAGGAGACAGAGCGGACAGGGCGGACGGGCCGCCGTCTCAGTGAAGCAGCCGCCGCAGGCGGCCCCGCAGTATCCGGGCGAGTCCGAGGGCACCCGTCTCCAGCCGCAGGGCCAGCGCGCCGGAGTGCGTCGCGTACGGCTGGACCAGCAGCACGCCGTGCCGGACGCTGGGCACGGCGCGGCGGCGCAGCCGCCCGGCGCCCGCGCGGGCGGCCGCCGTGACCTCGCGTTCCGCGCCGTCCGCGAAGCGCACGGTCAGCCGCAGGTCCCAGACGCCCGCGCCGAGCGAGCCGAGGTCGACGGGCAGCCCGGCGGACCAGAGGCCCGGCCCGGTGCCGGTGAGGGCGGCCGTCGCGCGGCCCCGGGTCCGCTCGTCGTTCCGGGAGCGCCAGCGCACCTCCAGCTCGCGCGGCCTGGCCTCGGCCACCCTGCCGTACAGCTCGTGCAGCCGCAGCGTGAGGGTGGTCGCCCCCGCGCGCGGGCGCAGTTCGGCGTCCAGCGCGAGCGGGAGCGCCTCGACGGGGCTGGTCAGGAGGGGGGCGAGGGACAGCTGGGGGAGGTCCTCGGACCAGACCGGGGTGCCGTCCGGGGTACGGGCGTACGGCGGGAGCAGGCGGCCCGGACGCGCGGCCAGGTCCCGCAGCCGGGGCAGGTCGCGCGGCTCCGGGGACTCCAGCAGCAGCCGGCCCAGCAGCCGGCCTGGCGTGGCCGGGTCCGCCTCCCAGTCGGCGGCGTCGTAGCGCGCGAGGTGGTTTCGGGTGTGCGTCCACCACGCGCGCCGGTACTCCGCGTCGCGCAGCCCCAGTTCGCGTGCGTACATGCGCACGTCGTGGTCCAGGAACTTGGCCCGCGCCGCCCGCGCCAGCTCCTTCTGCCCGGCGGCCAGCAGAATGTCGTACGCCTGCGCGCACGCCCGCGTGCGCGCCTGCCAGTTGTCGATGTGCCCCCGGTCCAGGGAGAGCGACAGCCGCTCGGCGGCGCGGCGCACGTGCCAGACGTACACGCGGTCCGGCACCAGCGCGATGCGCGGGCCCGCGGCCAGTACCCGGGCGGTGAAGACGAAGTCCTCGTAGAGGAAGCGGCCTTCGGGGAAGCGGATGCCGTGTTCGCGCAGGAAGGCCGTGCGGTACAGCTTGTTGACGCACAGCGTGTCGTGGACCAGCTCCGGGCGCCGGGAGGGGCGCGCGAGGACGGAGTGCGCCGTGTAGAGGGGCTCCTGCCAGGGCTGTTCACGCCCCGAGGGGAGCTCCCGGCGCACGCACAGCCCGCTCGCCACCTCGGCGTCCGCCTCCCGCGAGGCCGCCAGCAGGGCGTCCACCGCGCCCGGGGGCAGCACGTCGTCGCTGTCCAGGAACATCACGTACGGCGCCGTCGCCGCGTCGATCCCGCTGTTGCGCGGACCGCCGCAGCCACCGCTGTTGACGTCCCGTCGGACCACCCGCAACCGGGCGTCGGCCGCGGCCATCCGGTCGAGCAACTCGGCGCTGCCGTCCGTGGACCGGTCGTCCACCGCGACGACCTCCGCGACCGAGGGACCTTGCGCGAGCGCCGAACGCACCGCGTCGGCCACATGGGCCCGGTCGTTGTAGCCGATCACGACGACACAGACGGCGTTCCGGGTGGTCGGGGCGTTCCGGGTGTTCTGGTTGCTCTGGTTGCTCTGGTCGCTCTGAGGGTGCTGTGCGCTCTGTGTGTTCTCGGACTGTTCGGGTGAGTCGGGAGGCATAGGGTCCACAGGCCGGGAGCGTAGAAATATTTGGTAATGCTCCATTAAGAGAGGCTTAGCGCTCGGTTTGGGAGACGGTCAGAATCTGGGCAAGGTTGTGCCCTTTGCCTACCCTTTACCGGCAGGGCCCCGGTGGTTTGCCACAGCCTGACGAAGGAAAGCGCCGCCGCGGCCGCCAGTGTCCCGTTGCGCCCGAGCATCAGCAGGCAGCCGGCCCAACTGCCCTCGATCACCAGGCCGTAGCACAGCGGATACACCACCGTGCTCAGCGCCGACGCCGCCAGGACCAGTGCCGCCACCGGGCGTTGGCCGGTGTGCCGCGAGGTCAGGCAGACGGCGGCGAGCCCCAGCAGCCAGACCATGTACTGGGGGCTGATCACCCGGCTGGTCACCGTGAACAGCAGCACCGCGCACAGCGCCGCGTCGTACGGGGTCGCCTCGGTCCAGTGCCGCGCCCGCACCCGCCACAGCACCAGCAGCCCGAACGCGCCCGCCGTCAGCGCGAGGGACGCGGCGGCGACGGCGGGCACGTACGGGCCGACCAGCTCGATGGCGCCGTACTGGTAACGAGGCCGGCCCGACCAGCCCGCGTGCCGGGCGAGGTTGAGCGCCGTGCCGCCCAGCGACTCGATCTGCACCCCGCGCCCGCCCTGTTCCGCCAGGAAGGACAGCGGATGCCGGAACGCGACGGAGAGCAGCCCCAGGACGACCGCCCCGGCGCCCGCCGCCCAGGTCCACGCGCTCCGGGTCGCCGCGCCCCGGGGCGTGCCCAGCAGCACCAGCGCGGGCCAGCCCTTCACCAGCGCGCCGAGCGCCCCCAGCGCACCACCCGCGCGCGGGGAACGCGCCAGTGCGAGCAGGGAGAGGACGGCGAGGGCGGTGACCTGGACGTCGTAGCGCGCGAGCGGCAGGTGCAGCAGCAGCGGCAGCCCGCCCGTCCACAGGGCCGCGCCGCGCAGGCTCCGCCCCGGCCGGCGCCCCGCGCGCACCAGCGCCGCCTCGATCAGCGCGTCCGCGACCAGCGTGAGCGTCACGAACGCCTGGACGTACGTCAGTCCGGGCACCAGCCCCGGCGCCAGCAGCACCGCGCCCGCGCCCGGCGGGTACTGCCACAGCGTGTCGTGCACCGGGTACGACCCCTGTTCGAGCACGCCGTACCAGTGGAAGTACAGCCGCCCCACCTCGCGCGCCACCGAACCGCCGCTGAGCAGCGGCGAACTGTCGTGCGCGAGCAGCCACAGCATCAGTGCCCGGGTGGCGAGCCAGCCGGTGGTGAGCCCGAGGACCGGGCGGGAGGTGACACGGAGACCGTTCATCGCGTTGGAGCCTAAGCCGGGTGGATGGAGTATCGGCGCCGATACGCCGCAATCACCCCCAAACATTGGCTAATCGCAAAAGATCGGGCCGTGGTGAACGTCGGGCTCCCTGGGGAAGCTGTGCAAGCGCCGTCCCGGAAGCCGCCCGCGATGCGCGGGCGGCGCGGGGTCGTGGTGGGCGTGCCCGCGCTGGTGACGCTCGCGCTCGGGCTGTGGGGGGTGGACCGGGGCGGGATGTGGCGCGACGAGGCGGTCACGTTCCAGGTCGCGCGGCGCTCGGTGCCGCAGATCTGGCGGCTCCTGGGGGAGGTGGACGCGGTGCACGGGCTCTACTACGTCCTCATGCACGCCGTGCTCGCCGTCCGCGCCGACGAGGTGATGCTGCGGTTGCCGTCGGTGGCCGGGGCGGTGGTGACGGCGGGCCTGGTGGCCGAGCTGGGCGCGCGGCTGGCGCGGCCGCGGGTGGGGCTGTGGGCGGGGCTGCTCTACGCCGTGAATCCGATGGCCGGTCACTACGCGCAGGAGGGGCGCTCCTACGCGCTGGTGGCGGCGGGGGTGACGGGGGCGACGCTGTTGCTCGCGCGGGGGGTGGAGAAGGGCGGGTGGTGGGGGTACGGCCTTGTCCTCGGGGTCACGTGCTGGCTGCACGAGTTCGCGGTGCTGGTGGTGTCGGCCCACGCGGTGGCCCTGGCGCTGGCCCGGGTGCGGGGGCGGGTGTGGCGGGGGTGGGGGTGCGCGGCGGGGGCGGTCGTGGTCTGTCTGGTGCCGATGGCGGTGGTGTCCCGGGCGCAGGCTGCACAGGTGGCGTGGTTGCGCAGACCGACGGGGGAGACGGTGGAGGGGCTGGCGCGGCAGTTCTTCGGGGTGTCCGACGGGGTGTACTGGGTGAGTCTGGGGCTGGCGTTGGCGGGGCTGCTGGCGGGGGCGGCCGGGGGGAGGGGGGAGGCCGGGAGGGTCACGCTCGCGGGAGTGGCGGGGGCGCTGGTGGTGGTGCCGCCGGCGGTGCTGATGGTGGTGTCGCGCTCTTCGTCGCCGCTGTACGTCGACCGGTACGTGCTCTACGCGCTGGCCGGGGCGCCGCTGCTGGTGGCCGGCGGGGCGGAGTGGGTGGCGGGGACGGTGCGGCGGCTGGTCACCGGCGGTCGGCCGGACCGCCGCACCCCGCCACGCGCCACCGGCGGCCGGCCGGACCGCCGCACCCCGCCACGTGCCACCGGCGGCCCACCGGACCGCCGCACCCCACCGCGCGCCCCCTCCCTCGCTGCCACCCATCCCGGCACCCTGTCCGTCATCCGCCCAGGCACCCTGTCCGTCACCCGCCTCGGCCCCTTCCCCGGCGCCTTCCCCCGCTCCCTCCCCGCCACCCTTCTCGGCCTCCTCGCGATCGCCCTCGTCCCCCTCCAGCAGTTCCCCCTGCTGCGGCAGGACCGCGACCCCGCCCGGCGTCCCGACGACCTGGCGGCGATCGCGCGGGCGGCGGCCCACGGGGTGCGGAAGGGGGACGCCGTGCTGTACCTGCCGGCGTACACCCGGAACACCGAGCTGGCGTACCCGGGGGCGTTCCGCGGGACGCGGGATCTCGCGCTGGCGCGCGCCGGGGACGTGTCGGGGACCCTGTACGGGACGGAGGTCCCCGGGGCGGAGGTGCGGCGCAGGGCGGCCGGGCTCCGGCGGGTGTGGGTCGTCGCCGACCGGGCCGTGCTGGCGGGGCGGTGGACGCCGCGCAGCCCCGTCGAGCGGGCCAAACTCGCCCTGCTCCGGCAGGAGTTCACCGTGCGCGGCGAGGCCGTGCGCGGGCGGGCCGTCGTACGGCTCTATGTGCGGACCCTCAGTCCCGCGGGGACGCGGCCTCCGTCGCCGCCGCGTCCAGCGCGCTGGTGAGGCGGTCGAGGCGGGCGCGCAGATCGGCGATCTCGGTGGCGTCGAAGCCGGTGGAGCGCATGATGCGGCGGGGCACCTCCAGCGCCCGCTCGCGCAGGGCCGCGCCCTCCTCGGTGAGCAGGACCCGCACCGAGCGCTCGTCCTCGACGCTGCGCTCCCGGCGGACGAGGCCCGCCGCCTCCAGTCGCTTGACCAGCGGGGACAGCGTGCCGGAGTCGAGCCGCAGCTGTTCGCCGAGCTTCTTGACCGGCAGCTCGCCCTGCTCCCACAGCACCAGCATCACCAGGTACTGCGGGTAGGTGAGGCCGAGGTCCCTGAGGACCACGCGGTAGACGCCGTTGAAGGCGCGGGACGCGGCGTGCAGCGAGAAGCAGATCTGGTTGTCCAGGCGGAGCCAGTCCGCCTCGGTCTCGGCGGGGGAAGCGGTCATGGGTCCCAGGGTAGCTCTTCGCCCGGCATTTGATTGTGCACAACTTAATTGTGTGCTCTACTTGTGGTGTCAGGGAAGCGCTGAGCGACCCGGCACAGGACATATCGAGAGGGATGGTTCGTCATGGACGCGCTTTACACCGCCGTCGCCACCGCCACCCACGGCCGTGAGGGCCGTGCCGTCTCCTCCGACGGCAAGGTCGACGTCAAGCTGGCCCCGCCGGTGGAGCTGGGCGGCGACGGCAAGGGCACCAACCCCGAGCAGCTCTTCGCCGCCGGGTACGCCGCCTGTTTCGGCGGCGCCCTCGGACTCGTCGGCCGCCGGGAGAAGGTGGACGTCACCGACGCCGCCGTCACCGCCGAGGTCGGCATCGGCAAGCAGGGCGAGGGCTTCGGCCTGAAGGTCACCCTGCGCGTCGAGCTGCCCGACACCGTGGACCGCGAGACCGGCCGCAGGCTGGTCGAGGCCGCCCACCAGGTCTGCCCCTACTCCAACGCCACCCGCGGCAACATCGACGTCGACCTCGTCGTCGAGTAGGCCCGGCGGACCGGACGGACAGGCCGGACGAACGGACAGACGAACGGACAGACGAACGGACCGGCCGCGCGGTGTGACGACCGCGCCGGCCGGTCCGTCCCTCACGCCCGCGTCAGCGCGTCCCGCCCCGTCGCCGCCTGACCCGGCAGCCGGATCCCGGCACCCGGCATCGGCTCGCCGAGCAGCAGTGTCCGGACGACCCGTTCGGCCGCCCGCCCGTCCTCGAACTCGCAGTAACGGGACCGGAAGACGGACCGCAGCCGCGCCGACTCCTCGTCCCGCCAGCGGCCCGAGGCGAACAGCAGAGCCAACTCCCCCTGGGAGAGGGCGACATGGCCCGGCGGCTCGGCCAGGAGGTCGAAGTAGACGCCCCGCGTCCGCCGGTGCACCTCCCAGTCGTCGGCGTGGATCACGATCGGCCGGTCCAGGTTGGCGTAGTCGAACATCACGGACGAGTAGTCGGTGACCAGCGCGTCCGCCGCCAGCAGCACGTCCGGCAGGTCGGGCTCGTCCGTCGCGTCGACCACGACACCGCGCCGGGCCAGTTCCGTCAGGCCCAGGCCGCGCGCCGGGCCGCTCGCCAGCGCGGGATGCAGCCGGACCACGAGGGTGTGCCCCTCACCGAGACCGGCCGCGAACCGGGCCACGTCGAGCCGGTCCACGTGCCCGCCCCTGCGGTAGTCCCGGCGGGTCGGCGCGTACAGCACCACCGTGTGGTCGTCGGGGATGCCGTGCCGCCGGCGGAAGTCGCCGGTGCCGCCGGTGACCAGCACGTCGTTGCGCGGGCTGCCGGTGCGCGCCGAGGCGAAGTGGCAGGGGTAGGCCCGCTCGTACACCAGCTCGGAGTGGCGGCTCGCGACCAGGCTGTGGTCCCAGCGGTCGGCCTGGCGCAGTAGCTGCGGCACGTCGACGCCGAGCCGGGCGCCCGGCTTGTCCAGCAGGTCCGCGCCGAGGTACTTCAGCGGGGTGCCCTGATGAGTGTGGATGTGCACGCTGCCGGGACGCTTGGCCGGGACACCGGTCCAGTTGACGTCGTTGACCAGGAACGAGGCCCGCGCCATGACCTCCGCGCAGCGCCGGGTGCCCGCGATCACGTGCTCCACGTCCGGCGGCAGCCCCGCCGCCGTCTCCGCGTCCCGTACGACCCACACCCCGCGCAGCTGCGGCGCGATCCGGCGGGCCGCGCGGTAGACGGCGGCCGGGTCGCCCAGCAGGCCCCGATGCGCGGAGGCCGAGTACACCACCAGCTCGGGGTCCAGCGGGCGGCGGGCGTGCAGGGACGCCCAGCCGGCGCGGGTCCGCGCGGCCGCCGCGCGGCGGACCGAGCCCGCCCGCCGGGCCGCCCCCCGTGCGGCCCGCCCCGCCTGCCGCCGCAGCCGGTAGGCGGCCCAGCCGCCCTCCAGCACGGCGACCTCGCCGTCCACCCGGGCGTCCGCGGGCTTGAGACGGCGGAACAGGTCGGCCGTACGGCGGAAGAACTCGGCCTTGTCGGCGGGCGGCAGCCGGTCCGGCTTGGCGAGGATGTCCAGGCAGTGCTCGCCCATCTTGCGGTGCAGGTACGGCCGCCAGGAGTCGAGCGCGGGCCGCTCGTCCAGGAACGCGAAGACCCGCTCGTACTGGTCGTGGACGTCGAAGTGCTTGCGGCTGGTGGTGGACAGGATGTTGCCCTGCCTGCGCTGGCGGTAGTTCAGGCAGATCCGGTCCAGCGCGGCGATCCGCCGGGCGCTGAGCATGACCGGGAAGGTCCAGGGGGTGTCCTCGTAGTAGCCGGGCGGGAACGCGAAGCCCTCCGCCTCGGTGAACTCCCGCCGGTAGACCTTGTTCCACACCACCATCAGCAGGTCAAGGATCCGCGGGTACCCGGCCGCCGTGAAGGCGTCGGGACCGGCCTCGGCCAGCACCTCCGCGAGCGCGTTGCGCCGGGTGCCGCCCCACCAGTAGGTGCGCGCGTAGTCGAACACCAGCACGTCCGGGTCGCCGCTCTCCGCCAGCCGGTCGGCGATGGCCCCGAGCGCGCCCGGGGTCAAGGTGTCGTCGCTGTCCAGGAAGAGGAGGTAGTCCCCGGTGGCGTGCGGCAGCCCGGCGTTGCGGGCCCGCCCGAGCCCCACGTTCTCCGGCAGGTGGAGCACCTTCACCCGGGGGTCGCGGGCGGCGTACTCGTCCAGGATCGCGCCGCAGTCGTCCGGCGAGCGGTCGTCCACGGCGATCACCTCCAGGTCCCGGTACGACTGCGCCAGCACCGAGTCCAGGCACTCGGAGAGGTACGCCTGCACCCGGTAGCAGGGCACGATCACACTGAAGCGGGGCACGGTCAGCTCCTCACGGGGGTCACGGCGGCGGGGGCGGGGACGCGTTCACCGAGCGGCAGCACCGGCGGGAGCGCGTGCGCCGCCTCGCCGAGCAGCACCCGCCGCACGACGCGCTCGGCGGCCCGGCCGTCGTCGAACTCGCAGAACCGCCGCCGGAACCCGGCCCGCAGCGCCGTCGACTCCGCGCCCGCGTACGCCCCGTCGCGGAAGACGGCGGCCAACTCCTCGGGGGTGCGGGCGACCGGTCCGGGCGGCTCGGCCATGAGGTCGAAGTAGACGCCCCGCGTCCGCCGGTAGACGTCCCAGTCCTCGGCGTAGATCACGATCGGCCGGTCCAGGTTGGCGTAGTCGAACATGATGGAGGAGTAGTCGGTGATCAGCGCGTCCGCGGCCAGGCACACGTCCTCGGCGCAGCGGTGCGCGGTGACGTCGATGACCTGTTCCGAGTGCCGGGCGCGGCCCTGGTCGTAGAAGTAGTGGGCGCGCAGCAGGACGACGACGTCCTCGCCGGCCGCCGCGCAGAACGCGTCCAGGTCCAGGCCGGGTTCGAAGCCGGAGTGGTGGTCGCGGTGGGTGGGCGCGTAGAGCACGGCGAACCGGCCCTCGGGGACGCCCAGTTCCCGCCGGACGCGGGCCACGTCGGCGGCGGTCGCCGTGTAGTAGACGTCGTTGCGCGGATAGCCGTACTCCAGTGCCTCCCAGGAGCCGGGGAAGGCGCGCTCCCACATCCGGGTGGAGTGCCGGTTGGAGGAGAGGTTGAAGTCCCAGCGGTCGACCCGGCCGAGCAGCCGGGTGAAGCTGCCGGAGCGCGCGGCCACCACCGGGTACGTCGACTGGTCCACGCCCATCGTCTTCAGCGGGGTGCCGTGCTGGGTCTGGAGATGCACGCTGCCCGGCCGCTTGACCACGCCCTCGGCGAAGTTGGCGTTGTTGACCAGGTACGTGGCGCGGGCCAGCACCTCCCAGGCGCGGTGGGAGCCGAGCACCGCGTACTCGACGTCCTTCGGCATGGTGTGCTCCTGCCCGGCCTCCACCAGGAAGACCGAGCGCAGGTGCGGGGCGAGTTCACGGGCCTTGGCGTGGATCGCGGCCGGGTTGCAGGCGTAGCCGCGGCCCCAGTAGGCGCAGTACACGGCGAGGCCGGGGTCCAGCGGGCGGCGCAGGGCGGCCCGGTAGCGCAGCCGGGTGCGGACCGCGCGCGGGCGCGGCACCGTCCGGGCGGCCCGGCTCGCGAGCCGGTTCGCGTCGCGCAGGGCGCGGAAGGCGTCGTACGCGCCGACCGCGAGCAGCCGGTGCTGCACACCCAGGCTGCCGCGCGGCATCCGGTGCCCCTCCGGACTGAACCGCCGGTACAGGCGGGCCGCGCGGCGGAAGAACGCCCGGTGGCCGTGGGGCAGCCGCTCCGGCCGGGAGGCGGTCTTCAGCACCAGCGCGAAGAGCTGGTCGAAGAGGGGACCGGTGCGCTCGGCGGGCAGGGCGCGCTCGGCGGCCCGCGTGAGGACCAGCTCCACCTGGTCGAGGAGGGTGTGCTGCCGCTCTCCGGGCGCGTTCAGCCGGCTGCCCTGCCGGCGCAGCCGGTGCCGCACGACGACCCGGCGCAGTACGGCGATCCGCCGGGCGGCGACCGTGGTCAGCCCGCCCCAGCCGAGGTCGGTGAAATGTCCTTCGGGGAAGGTGAGTTCGTGCTCGGCGAGGAAGGCGCGGCGGTACACCGCGCTCCACGCGGGGAGCAGGGCGCCGGTCAGCCGCGGCAGCTCGGCGGGGGTGAAGGCGCCCTCCGGGGCACCGGCGAACAGCGGCGCGACCGGGTTGGCGGGATCGCCCTCCCACCAGGGGGCGCGCTCGTGCTCCACGTACAGGACGTCCACCCCCGCGGTCTCGGTCAGCCGGGCGTCCACGGCCGCGAGCGCGCCCGGCAGCAGCAGGTCGTCGCCGTCCAGGAACAGCACGTACGCGCCGGTCGCCGCCCGCAGCCCGGCATTGCGCGCCCCGCCGAGCCCCTCGGACGGCGGTGAGTGGACCGGCCGCACCCGGGGGTCCTGCCCGGCGTGCCCGGCGGCCACCCCGGCGGCCGGGGCGTCGGGCGCGTCGCAGACCGGGATCAGCTCCAGGTCGCCGAGGGACTGGCCGAGGACCGAGTCCAGCGCCTGGGACAGCCGGCCGGCGACCCCATGGGAAGGGACGATAATGCTGAAGCGGGGCATACTGCTCTTTCTGTCGTCATGCGAAGGCTGCGGGCGCGGCCGGGTCGCCCCGCCGGGCGCCAGGTGGACGGCCGGCTCGGAGTGGGCCGCGTCGAGCCGAGGGCCATGGGAACTCCCGGTGATCTCAGCGGTGTTCGGCGGCCCTGGGGTCGGGGTGGGGCTCGGCCGGATGCGGCACGGTGGTCAACGGTTGCCGTTCGGTGCCCGCGGTACCCCTACGGGCCGCCGCGGCCGACGGCACCGGACGGCGCTCGGCGGGCGGCACCACCGGTGACGGCTCGGTGCGGCCCAGCACGATGTGCCGTACGACCCGCTCGGCGGCGCGCCCGTCGTCCCACGGGCAGAACCGGTCCCGGAACGCGGCCCGCAGCCGCGCGGCGCGCGCGCTGTTCCAGCGGCCGTCGGTGAACACCCGGGCCAACTCGTCCTCGTCGCGCCCCACCTCGCCCGGCGGGGCAGCGGGCAGGTCGACGTAGGCGCCGCGGACGGCCTCGTACGCCGCCCAGTCCCCGGTGTGCAGCACGATCGGCCGGTCCAGGCCCGCGTAGTCGAACACGAGCGGCGACTGGTCGGTGAGCAGCGCGTCCGAGGCCAGGCACAGCTCCTTGCGGCAGGGGTGCGCGGAGACGTCCACGACCCGGGCGCCCTCGACGGGCACGTCCCCGTGGGTGCGGGCGAGGATCACGAAGCGCGGGCCGAGGGCGTGCGCGAGCCGCGGCAGGTCCAGCGGGAGGTGCTGGGTGCGGCGGTGGTCGCGGCGGGCGGGCGCGTAGAGGATCGCGACCGCGCCCACGGGGACGCCCAGCGAGGCGCGCAGCCGGGCCACGTCGTCGGGGGTGGCCCGCTGGAAGACGTCGGTGCGCGGGCTGCCGTACTCCAGGGTGGTGTAGCGGCCCGGGTGGACCCGCTCCCAGACCAGGGTGGAGTGCCGGTTGCCGGAGACCACGTGGTCCCACTGGTCGACGTCCCGCAGATGCGCCGCGTGGTCGGTGCCCCGGGCGGCCGTCGGACGCTCCGCGAGGTCAAGTCCGGTATGACCGAGGGGAGTTCCTCCGAGGGTGCGCACGAGGATCTGCCCGTCCCGCTTGCGCAGCCCGCGCGTGAGGTGGGCGTCGCCGAACAGGTACGTGGAGCGGGCGAGCGCCGTCCAGTGGGCGGCGGTGCCGGGGGTGATGCGGCGGGGGCCGGGCGGGAGCGGGTGCGGGTGCGCCGGGTCGGCGAGCCAGGCGGTGCGCACGTGCGGGGCGTACCGGCGCACCGCCTCCTCCAGCGCGGCCGGGTCGCCGGCGTACCCGCCCTCGGCGCCGAACAGCGCCCGCTCGGGCCGCAGGGGCAGCCGGAGCTGGATCCGGTAGTGCAGCCGGAGCGCGCCGGAGCGCACGACGCGCGCCGTACCCAGCACGGCCCTGCGCACGCGCCGGCGGACGGCGGAGACGTACCGCAGCGCCCGGAAGGTGCGGTGCAGCCCGAACCGGATCAGCACGTGCCGCCGCCTCAGCCGCGCCTTCGGCACCCGGTAACGGCGGTGGTGGTCGCGGGCCCGGCGCAGGAACTCCCCGTGGCTGCCGCGCGGCAGCCGCCCCGGCCGGGTGAAGACGACCCCGTAGTGGTCGACCATCCTCCGGAACAACTCGGGTTTCCAGCAGGCGAGTTCGGGGTGGTCGGCGACGTAGGCGAAGACCCGCTCGTACTGGTCGAACAGATCGAAGTGCTTACGGCTGGTGGTGGACAGGATGCTGCCCTGGCGGCGCTGCCGGTAGTGCACGCACACCCGGTCCAGCGTGGCGACCGACCCGGCCGCCATCAGCACCGGGAAGGTCCAGGGGGTGTCCTCGTAGTAGCCCGGCGGGAAGGTGAAGCCCTCCGCCGCGACGAACTCCCGCCGGTACGCCTTGTTCCAGGCCACCATCAGCACCCGCAGCAGCCCCGGCCGGTCCGTGAGCCGGAAGGGCGCCGGGCCGCGCTCGGACAGCTCGGCCGCCAGATGGTTGCGCACCCGCCGGCCGTCCCCGTACGTGCGCTCGTAGTCGTACACCAGCACATCCGGCCCGCCGGTCGCCTCGATCCGCTCGGCGATGGCCCGCAGCGCGCCCGGGGTGAGGGTGTCGTCGCTGTCCAGGAAGATCAGGTAGTCGCCGGTGGCCTGCGCGATCCCCGCGTTCCGGGCCCGTCCGAGCCCCCGGTTCTCCTCCAGGTGCACCGGCTTCACCCGGGGGTCCCGGGCCGCGTACTCGTCGATGATCTCCCCGCACGCGTCAGGCGAACGGTCGTCCACGGCGATCACTTCGAGATCCGGGTACGACTGCGACAGCACCGAGTCCAGGCACTCGGGGAGGTACGCCTGGACCTGGTACGCGGGGACGATGACACTGAACCTGGGCACGGGACATCCATGGGTCGGTCGGCGCGGGCGTTATGCCCGGCAACGGCCGAAGGAGTGACGGGGTTACGGCCTGTACGGCATTCGGGGGACACCCAGCGAGCGGGAGGGGGCCGGCCCGTGCCCGAGCCGACCCCCCTACTGCCTTCCGCGAACGCCTACTTGACCGCCCCCGCCATCACCCCCGACACGAACTGCCGCTGGAACGCGAAGAACACGGCCAGCGGGATCACCATGGAGATGAACGCACCGGGCGCCAGCACGTCGATGTTGTTGCCGAACTGCCGTACCTGGGTCTGGAGCGCGACCGTGATCGGCTGGGTGCCGGACTTGGTGAACACCAGCGCGACCAGCATGTCGTTCCACACCCACAGGAACTGGAAGATGCCGAGGCTCGCGATCGCCGGTCCGCCGAGCGGCATCACCACCCGCGCGAACAGCCGCAGTTCACCGGCCCCGTCGAGGCGGGCCGCCTCCAGCAGTTCGCGCGGGATCTCCGCGAAGAAGTTCCGCAGCAGGAACACGGCGAACGGCAGACCGAAGCCGGTGTGGAACAGGACCACGCCGAGGATCGTCCCGAACAGGCCGATCTTCCCGAACAGTTCGGCGATCGGCAGCAGCGCCACCTGCACCGGCACCACCAGCAGGCTGACCACACCGAGGAACCACCAGTCCCGGCCCGGGAACTCCATCCACGCGAACGCGTATCCGGCGAGCGAGCCGATGACCACGACGAGCACGGTCGCCGGGACCGTGATCAGCACCGTGTTCAGCAGGGAGTGGGTGATGTCGCCGTTCTCCAGCAGGTTCTTGTAGCTGCCGAAGGTCAGCTGGGAGGGCTTGGTGAACACCGTCCACCAGCCGCTCGCGCTCATGGCGTCGGGGGAGCGCAGCGAGGAGATCAGCAGGCCGATGGTCGGCACCAGCCAGAACAGGCCGACCAGGACGAGGAAGACCCGGACCAGGGTGCCGTTCAGCCGCTGTGCGATCCTCGCGCCGAGCGACTGCCGGGCCCTGGGCGCGGGTGCCGCCTTCCGCACGTCGGTGGCGAGCGCCGTCATCGCCGTACCTCCCGCCTGAGCCGTCGGATGTTGAACAGCATCACCGGGATCACCAGCAGCAGCAGGAACACCGCGATCGCGCTCGCGACGCCCGGCTGGCCCTCCGCGAAGCCCCTGCGGTACAGCTCCAGGGCGAGCACGTTGGCGTCGTCCTGCGAGGAGCCGGGGGCGATGATGTAGACGAGGTCGAACACCTTGAGCACGTTGATCATCAGGGTGACCGCGACGACCGCGAGGACCGGCGCGAGTAACGGCACGGTGACCCTGCGGAACACCTGCCACTCACTCGCGCCGTCCACCCGCGCGGCCTCCAGCAACTCCCGCGGCACGCCCGCGAGTCCGGCCGCGATCAGCACCATCGCGAAGCCCGCCCACATCCAGACGTACGCGCCGATGATCGCCGGGGTGACCAGCGCCGGGCCGAGCCACTCCACGCCGTTGTACGGCTCCCGGAAGTTGCCGGCCGGCAGCCGCAGCCGGGCCCCGTCCGCGGCGGCGGGCAGCGTGAAGGTGCCGTCCGCCGCCGCCTTCGCCGAGGCCACGACCTTGCCGCCCTTCACCGCCTCGATCCGCATCCCCGGATAGCCCAGCTCCGCCGGGTCGGGCGCGCCGAGCCGGCCGACGCCCTTGCCGCGGGTGAAGTCCTGCCAGGTGGTGCCGGTGACCCGGCCCGGTTCGGCCTTCGCGGCCGCCGCCTTCTTCGCGCCGCCCGGCATCATGTCCGGGGCGACTCCGACGAGCGGCAGGGTGACCGGCTGCCCGGCGTGCACGACGGTCCTGGTGACGAACCCGCCGTCCTTCGGCACCAGCGGCGACCGGCGCCCCGGATGCGCCTTCGGGAACGCCGAGGACTGCGCGAACGTGTCGTGCACCGACACCCACGCGGCGTTGGCGACGCCCTTGTCCGGGTCCTGGTCGTACACCAGCCGGAAGATGATCCCGGCCGCGAGCATCGAGATCGCCATCGGCATGAAGACGACCAGCTTGAACGCCGTGCCCCAGCGCACCCGTTCGGTCAGCACCGCGAAGACCAGCCCGAGCGCGGTGGAGACGGCGGGCGCGAACACCACCCAGATGACGTTGTTCTTGAGGGCGGTGAGGATGCCGTCGTCGGTGAAGACCGTCCGGTAGTTGTCGAACCCGGCGAAGCCGTGCCCCGAGTCGGTGCCGAAACTGCGGACGATCGAGTACCCGATCGGGTAGACCACGAGCGCGCCCAGCAGCACCAGGGCGGGCAGCAGGAACAGCACTGCCACGGCCTTACGGGTGCCGGTCACGCTCTTGCGCGCGCGAGGCGCGGCGGGACCCGGTGGGGCCCCGGCCGCCGCTGCCGACGCCATCGCCGGCTCAGCTCCCGCTTCCGTACGCGGCCGCCGCGTCCTTCTCCAGCTTCGCCTGGGTGCCCGCGACGTCGCCCGGGTTCTTCAGGAAGTCCTGGAGATCCTTCCACTCGCCCTTGCCGGGGGTGCCGCCGAACGCCTGCGGGGCCTGGTCGGACATGTCGAAGCGGAAGTCGTCACCGGACGCGATCAGCGCCTCGGCGATCTTCCGCTGCACGCTGTTCGGGTACGCGGAGATGGGCACGCTCTTGTTCGGCGAGAGGTAGCCGCCCAGCTTCGCCTGGATCGTGGCCGCGTCCGGGGAGGCGAGGAAGGCCATCAGGGCCTGCGCCGCCTTGGAGTCCTTCAGGATCACCGCCGCGTCGCCGCCGGAGACCACGGGCGCGGCGGAACCGACGGCGGGGAACGGGAACACCTTGGCGTCCGTGCCCACCTTCGCCTTGGTCTCACCGATGTTGACCTGCGCGAAGTCGCCCTCGTAGACCATCGCGGCCTTCGGCTGGTCGCCGCCGGTGAAGGTCTGGGTGACCGAGCTGGGGAACTCCGTCTGCAACGCGCCGTTCTGCCCGCCCGCCAGGTAGTCCTTCTTGCCCCAGATCTGCGCCAGCGTCTCCAGCGCCCGCTTCACCGACGGGTCGGTCCACTTGATCTTGTGCTGGGCGAGCTGGTCGTACTTCTGCGGCCCCGCCTGCGACAGATAGACGTTCTCGAACCAGTCCGTCAGCGGCCACCCGTCCGCGCCCGGCACGGAGAAGGGCGTGACCCCGGAGTCGTACACGGCCTGCGCGGCCGTCAGCAGGTCCTGCCAGGTCCGCGGCTCCTTGGCGCCCGCGTTCTCGAAGGCCTTCGCGTTGTACCAGACCAGAGACTTGTTGGCGGCCTTGTAGTAGACGCCGTACTGCTTGCCGTCGACCTTGCCGATGTCCTGCCAGCCCTGCGAGTAGTTCTTCCGCACCTCCTTGAGCGCGTCCGGCCCGACCGGCTTGGCCCACCCCTTGTCCACGGCCTGCTTGATGGCGCCGGGCTGCGGCAGCAGCGCCACGTCCGGCGGCTGCCCGCCCGCGACCTTCGAACCGAGGAAGTTGATGATCGGGTCCTGCGCGGGCACGAAGGTGACCTTCGCGCCGGTGCGCTTCTCGAACTCCGCGAGGACCTTCTTGAAGTTCGTCTGCTCCTGCCCGGTCCACACGGCCGCGATCTCCAGCTTCGCCCCGTCCAGCCTGGGCAGCGAGACGGAGGCGCCACTGGACGGCGAACTCCCCTTGTCCTTCTTGTCGTCACCGCCGCCCCCGCCGGAGCACGCGCTGAGCACAAGGCCCCCCGCGAGCAACGCGGCGACCGCGCCGACGGCCCTGCCGGTCCGGATGGTGTCGCTCTTGCTGCGCATCACTTCCCCGTTCGTCGTTCTCCGTCTTTCACCGTGAACGTCAGAACTCTGTCCCGTGCGGTCCGGTGTACGCCGGGCCGCGGAGGCGGGGCAAGAGCGCCTGCGGGCGGGGCGGGGTGATCGTGACCGGGTCGTGACCGGGGGCGTATGCGCCTTGCTTCAGGGCACGTTGGGCTTCGCCCCGCCTACAGCAGCGAGGGCACCTGGGCGGCCGCGACCTGGCGGGCGGCGCGTTCCACGGCACTGGCCAGGAGGGCCAGGTCGGTGGGGCCGTTGCCGAGTTCGCGGACCGGGCGGCGGGTCGGGGGGTCGCCCATGCGGTGCCAGTCCAGCGGGACGACCGTGGGGCGCTGGGTCGCGGTGCGGGGGATGCGGCCGGTGACCCGGCCGGCCTGGAACTCCACCGAGCCGCCGTCCGGCCGGGCCAACTCGCCGCGACCCGGGGCCGGTTCGTCGGGGCCCTGCTGCGGAGGCGCCAGGGTGATGCGCAGGGCGGCCCGGCGGGCCGGTTCGCTGTCCGCCGTACGGCCGTCCGTGCCGGCCGCCGCCACCAGGTGCACGCCCAGCCGCTCGCCCTCGCGGGCCACCGCCTCCAGCGCCCGCGTCACCGAACCCGCGGCGGGCCGGCCGGGGGCGCCGAGCGCGGGGGAGACCAGCGCGTCCAGATCGTCGACGACCACCACGAGCCGGGGCAACGGCGGTGCCGCCTCCGCGCGTTGACGAGCCGCGGCGCCCGGCCGCAGCCGCAGCGTGGAGCTGGGCGGCGCCTCGATGTCCCCCGCGCCGGGCGGAGTGCGCTGGGCGACGACCCGGCCCGGCGGCGCCTGCCCCGCGTGCCACTGCGCGAAGTCGGTCCGGCCCAGCAGCTCCGCGCGCCGCTTCAGCTCCGCGCTGAGCGACTGCGCGAACTCCCGCATGCGGACGGGGTCGTTGGCGATCAGGTGGGTCGTCACATGGGGTATCTCCACGCAGACCCGCAGGCCCTCGTTGCGTCCGGGGCCCGTGCCGACGCCGTCCCGGCCGTCGATGAGCACCATGCCGAGCCGGTCCGGCCGCTCGGCCGCGGCCAGCGACGCCACGACGGCCCGCAGCAGCTCCGTACGACCACTGCCCGCCGGGCCCTCGATCAGCAGATGCGGACCGTCGGCCACCAGGTCCGCGGTGACCGGCCCGTGCGGTCCGGCGCCGAGCACCGCGCGGGCCCGGCCGCCCAGCGCCTCCGGGTCGTCCGCCGCGTCCGCCCAGCGGGCCATCAGCGAGGCCGGGGTGGCGCGGGCCAGGCCCAGCTCGTCCAGCAGCCGCGCCGACTGCGGCAACGGCGTCGCCACCCGCGCGTGCCCCGCCCCGGCCGGGCCGTCCGCCCGCAACGGGGCCAGCGCCCGCGCGAACCGCTCCGCCCACGCCGGGGACACCGCGTCCACGGCGGCGAGCACGCCGGGCGCCACGGGCCCGCCCGGCGCGACCCGCATCAGCCGGAGCGTGCCGGCCACGTCGCCGCCGAGCAGGGCCACGGCCCCGCAGTGCCGCAGCGTCGGGGTCACGGCGCATGCCGCGTCGTAGGTCCGGCCCGCCGGGGACGCCGCCGAGGACGCGCCGACCTCGGCCAGGCACACCACGTGCACTCCGGCCCGGGGGCCCGCCACGGCCACGCGGGCCAGCCCCTCCTGGAGCCCGCTCCCGCCGGGATCGCCGTCGACCACGACGACCGTGTAGGGGCCGGGGAAACCGGTGCCGACCTCGTCCCTGGCCCAGGACGGGCGGCGAGGGGAGGTGTCCCGCGTCGGCGCCCCGAAAGCCGGGGACAGGGTGCCCTGGCCCGGGGCGCCGAGGGGCCCGACGGGGGCGCCGGGCGCCTCCGGACCCCGGCTCTGCTGAGGCATCGGCGGGGTGTCGTACGGCGTGCCGGGCCGTGCCCCGGATCCCGCCGGGGCCGGGCCGGGGCGGCCGGCTCCCGCGCCGCGCGCCGTGAAGTCGTCCACCCGGCGCAGCAGTTCCTCCGTGCGGGCGGCGGCCTGTTCGCGGTCGTAGGCAAGCAGGAGACGGCAGTCCTGACCGTGGTTCGGGCGGACGTGCGGGAGCCAGCCCAGCCAGGACCACTCGGCCGTGCGCTCCTCCACGGGACGGGAGCCGTCGGCGCTGATCAGCACCACTTCCAGCAGATCGGGGGAGTGCAGCGCGGCGAGCTGGGCCAGCACCGCGCGGGCCAGCCCGGACAGCCGGGGCCGGGGCCCGGCGAGGCCCAGCGCGCCCGCCTCCCGCAGCGCGGCGGTCACCGGCACGGCCGGCAGCAGGCCCGCGCCGTCCGGCGTGCTCCGGTCGGCGGTGCCGAGCCGTACGGTCAGCGCCTCCGGGTGTCCCGGCCCCCGTTCCCACAGCCGGGGTCCCGGGCCGAGCGCCGTCAGCAGCAGCGCGGCGGGGTCCGGCCAGGTGTCGGGCCGCTGGGGAACCCCGGCGTCCGGGGCGTCACCGGCCGCGTCCGTGCCGTCGTACGCCCGCGCGCCGCCCTCCGGCTGCTCGCCCCGCCCACCGGCCAGCCGCCGGGCCCAGGCGCCGAGGCCCCGCCGCCGGACGGTCTGCGCCCCGCCGCCGACCCCGAACCGCCCCGCGTGCGTGTCCCCGCCGCGCCCGGTGAACCCCTCACCACCGCGATGCTCCGGGGAACCGGCGTCGGCGGTTCCCCACGAGGCGGAGCCGTACGCGTGCCCGGTGACCTCGGCACCGGTCGCCGAAGGCGCCGGATCCGGTACGGGTGGTGCTGGTGATGCCAGTGGTACCGGCGAGGCCGGCGGTGCTGACGTGAAAGCGGAATCCGGCGCACCGGACCCGGCCCCGACCCTCAGACACCCCTCTCCGTCCGCGACCACCGGCACCCGCGCGCGTGGCCCCCCGGGAGCGAGCCGCAGCGCCGACTCCCCGACCCGCACCAGGCCCCCGGCGGGGACCCGCACCGCCCGCTCCCCGACCCGCGCGCCGTCCAGCGTCGTACCGTTCGTGGATCCGAGGTCCGCGACGGACACCCGCCCGTCCGCGCCCACCGTGACCGCGCAGTGCAGGCGCGAGACATCGGGGTCGTCCAGCGGCACGTCCGCGTCCGCGGAGCGCCCGACGGTGATCCGGCCGCCGTGCAGCAGATGGACCCCGCCCGCGTCCGGCCCCGCCACCACGTGCAGTTGCGTGGGCGCGCCGTCCAGCTCGGGGTGCGGTTCGGCGGCCGCGGGGGCGCCCAGGGACAGCACGGCGCCGTCGACCAGCGGCGGCTCCCCGAGAACGGCGCGGCGCGGATCCAGCCGCTCGACACCGGCGTACAGCACGACCGCCGCGCCCCCGGTGTCGCGGCCGGCGCCCTCCCCGGTGACCGCTCCGGCCAGCGCGGACGCGACCGCGGCGAGGTCGGTGCCCGCGGGCGCCGTGACCAGCACGTCGCGGCTCGCGCCCCGCTGCGGGGGCGGGCCCAGCGGGTCTACGACGGTCAGCCGGATCTGCATCGGCGTCAGCGGTCCCTTCTGCGCGGGTCTGCGCGGGCGCGGACTACCCCCCACCCCACACGAGCACGTCGGCCAGTACGGGAAGCATCCTCGCACCTGCCGTCGGCGCCGCGCCCGCCACCCGGTGCCAAGTGATCTTGATTGGTCGGCTCTGCCCCCAAAAATGCCTGACATGGGCCGCGCGGACGATCAGTTGAGATCGGTCACGTCCCTTCTTATGGCGGCTCAGGGCGTCTTGTGACGGCTCGGGGCATCTCGTGGCGGCTCACGGCGACTTCCGGCGGCAACCACGGCCCGAAGACACGCGTCTTTCCTTCGAATCCGCCCGGGAACGCTTACGTGGCGCCCCACCGGGCGGCACTACAGTGGGTCGGAACATCCGGAACCCAGGCAAGCAGCATCAGCAAGCAGCCAAGCAGCAGCAGGGAGCGCGTGACGTGCGGCCAGTCGGCAGCAAGTACCTGCTTGAGGAGCCGCTCGGACGCGGCGCCACAGGCACCGTCTGGCGTGCCCGCCAGCGCGAGACCGCGGGCGAGGAGGCGGCCGTCCCCGGCCAGCCGGGCGAAACGGTCGCGATCAAGGTCCTCAAGGAGGAGCTGGCGAGCGACCCGGACATCGTGATGCGCTTCCTGCGCGAGCGCTCCGTCCTGCTCCGGCTCACCCACCCGAACATCGTCCGGGTCCGCGACCTGGTCGTGGAGGGCGAGCTGCTGGCGCTGGTCATGGACCTGGTCGACGGCCCCGACCTGCACCGCTACCTGCGCGAGAACGGCCCCCTGACGCCGGTCGCCGCCGCCCTGCTGACCGCGCAGGTCGCCGACGCGCTCGCCGCCAGCCACGCCGACGGCGTCGTGCACCGCGACCTGAAGCCCGCCAACGTGCTGCTGCGGCAGCGGGACGGCGAGATGCACCCGATGCTGACCGACTTCGGCATCGCCCGCCTCGCCGACTCCCCGGGCCTGACCCGCACCCAGGAGTTCGTCGGCACGCCCGCGTACGTCGCGCCGGAGTCCGCCGAGGGCCGCCCGCAGACCTCCGCGGTGGACGTCTACGGCGCCGGCATCCTGCTGTACGAGCTGGTCACCGGCCGTCCGCCGTTCTCCGGCGCCACCTCGCTGGAGGTGCTGCACCAGCACCTCAGCGCCGAGGCGCGCCGGCCCACCACCGTGCCGGACCCGCTGTGGACGGTGATCGAGCGCTGCCTGCGCAAGAACCCCCTGGAGCGGCCCAGCGCCGAGAACCTCGCGCGCGCCCTGCGGGTCGTCGCCCAGGGCATCGGGGTGCACGCGAACGCCGCCGGGATCGCGGCGGCCGAGGGCGTCGGCGCGCTGCTCGCCCCCGACCCGGCCCCGGCCCCGGTGCCGGGCGAGCCGGGCCCGGCAGGCGCCGCGGATCCCACGCAGGTGCTGCCGACGAACGCGCCGGCGGGGTCGTACGACCCGAACGGCGCCACCAGCGTCCTGCCGCACACCGGCGGGCCCGTCGGTGCCGCGGACCCCACCGCCGTACTGCCGCACACCGGCGCCGCCGATCCGACGGCCGTGCTGCCGAACACCGGCCCGCAGGGGCCGGGACCCGACCAGCCGCACCCCTGGCAGAACCAGCTCCGGGCCGCCCGCGACCGCAACGAGCAGACGCAGATCCAGTACCTCTCCCCGGAGGACGACCCGCTGCACCACCGGCCCCAGCGGCAGGTCGCCCGCCCGCAGCACCAGCCGCGGCAGGCGCCGCAGCCGCGTCAGCAGCAGCCGCAGCAGCGCGGGCGGCAGCAGGGGTACGGCTATGCGCCGCAGCAGCCTCAACAGCCCCAGCAGCACCAGCCCCAGCAGTACGCCCCGGCGCGCCAGCCGCAGCGGCCCCAGCAGCCCCAGCAGCCGCAGCGGCCCGCGCGCGAGCCCCGGGCGCCGCGGCAGCGCAGCGCCAACCCGATGAAGATCCCCGGGCTCGGCTGCCTGAAGGGCTGCCTGTTCACGATCGTCATCCTCGTGGTGGCGAGCTGGCTGATCTGGGAGCTGACGCCGCTGCACACATGGGTCGGCCAGGGCCGCAGCTACTGGCACGAGGTGACCCACTGGGTGGACCAGGTGAGCGGCTGGGTGAAGGACCTGGGTGGCGGCAACTGACGTGCGGGGTTGGGGATTTGTCGACATCTGGCGGGTGATTTCCCTCTCCGCGGTGAAGGTTGGCTCGCCGGACGCGTAGTTTTAACGGCAACACGCGTCTGTAGGAGCAGTCTTGGCACGGAAGATCGGCAGCCGGTACACCGCGAACCAGATCCTGGGGCGGGGCAGCGCAGGCACGGTGTGGCTGGGCGAGGGGCCCGAGGGACCCGTCGCGATCAAGCTGCTGCGGGAGGACCTCGCCTCGGACCAGGAACTGGTCGGGCGCTTCGTCCAGGAGCGCACGGCGCTGCTCGGGCTCGAACACCCGCACATCGTCACCGTGCGCGACCTGGTGGTCGACGGCAATGACCTGGCCCTGGTGATGGACCTGGTGCGCGGCACCGATCTGCGCACCCGGCTGGAGCGGGAGCGCAGGCTCGCGCCCGAGGCGGCGGTCGCGATCGTCGCCGACATCGCGGACGCGCTGGCCGCGGCGCACGCGGCCGGAGTCGTGCACCGGGACGTCAAGCCGGAGAACGTGCTGCTCGACATGCAGGGCCCGCTCGGCCCCGGCGGGGCGCACCCGGCGCTGCTGACCGACTTCGGGGTGGCCAAGCTGATCGACGCGCCCCGGCGGACGCGGGCCACGAAGATCATCGGCACGCCGGACTACCTGGCCCCCGAGATCGTCGAGGGGCTGCCCCCGCGGGCCTCCGTGGACATCTACGCGCTGGCCACGGTGCTGTACGAGCTGCTGGCGGGCTTCACGCCGTTCGGCGGGGGGCACCCCGGCGCGGTGCTGCGCCGCCATGTCACCGAGACCGTGGTCCCGCTGCCCGGCATCCCCGAGGAGCTGTGGCAGCTCATCGTGCAGTGCCTGGCCAAGGCGCCCGCGTCCCGGCTGCGGGCCTCCGAACTGGCGGCGCGGCTGCGGGAGCAGCTGCCGACGCTCGCCGGGCTGCCGCCGCTGGACGTGGACGAGCCGGACCTCTCGGAGGAGGCCGAGGAGGAACCGGCCCCGGCGGCTCCCGCGGGGGCCGAGCCGGTACGACGCCGAGGGGCGGTCTCTCTCGTCCCGGGCGCCCGGCCCGACTCCAACCGGGACACGCACACCTCGATGCGCGTCCCGGCGCCGGACGAGCTGGCCGGCGGCGCGCACGGCACGGCTCGCGCACCCCGGCCCGCGGGCGCCCCCCGGCCGGGCTCGGCGAAACACCGGGCCGCGGTGCGGCGGCGCCGCATCACGCTGGGCGTGGCGGGCGCGGCCCTGGCGGTCCTGGTCTCCGCCGGCGCCTGGTGGGCCACCTCGGACACCCCGGACGACTCCCCCCGACCGGCCTCCACGACCTCGACCCCCTGACCACCCCCACGAGCCCTCGGCCCCCGTGCCTCCGCGTCCCGGCGTGAGTCGTGCCCGGTGCCGTGCCCCGGCGCCCCGTCTTTCCCGCCCACCCACTCGCCCGTCTCGGTCGGCTGGGGCCCCGGCCCGGCGTCGGCGTGTCGCTCCCTCCCCGGTCGCGCCCGGCCTCCCCGGCCGCGTCCGGCGAGCTCCCGGTCGGCCAAGAACCAGACACCCCGCCCCACCTCGGGCCCCGGGGAAGGCCCGCCCGGGTCTCTGCCCGCCGAGTGACCCCGACCACCGCCCAGCGCCCCGCCACCCTTCCCTTCCTTCCCCTCTCCTCCACGCCGGCCGACTCGCGCACCCTCCCCTCGCGTCCGCCCTCCCTCGCCGGCTGAGCCGAGTCCCCCTCCCGGCCGCCCCGTCCCGCCGGTCGCCCCTCGTAAGCCCCCGGAGGGGCAGCGCGGCGGAGGTCGCTTGCCACAGCCGTTACGCTTGAACCGTGGCAGTCGTCGATGTATCCGAAGAGCTGAAGTCCCTCTCCTCGACCATGGAGTCGATCGAGGCCGTCCTGGACCTCGACAAGATGAGGGCAGATATCGCCGCGCTCGAGGAGCAGGCGGCGGCCCCGTCCCTGTGGGACAACCCGGACGAGGCACAGAAGATCACCAGCAAGCTCTCCCACCTCCAGGCCGAGGTCAGGAAGGCGGAGGCGCTGCGCGGCCGCATCGACGACCTCGCGGTCCTCTTCGAGATGGCCGAGGAGGAGGACGACCCGGACACCCGTGCCGAGGCCGAGTCCGAGCTGACCGGTGTGCGTAAGGCGCTGGACGAGATGGAGGTCCGTACCCTCCTGTCCGGCGAGTACGACTCCCGTGAGGCGCTGGTCAACATCCGCGCCGAGGCCGGCGGCGTCGACGCCGCCGACTTCGCCGAGAAGCTCCAGCGCATGTACCTGCGCTGGGCCGAGCAGCGCGGCTACAAGACCGAGCTGATCGAGACGTCGTACGCCGAAGAGGCCGGCATCAAGTCGACCACCATCGCCGTCCACTCGCCGTACGCCTACGGCACCCTCTCCGTCGAGCAGGGCACCCACCGTCTGGTCCGCATCTCGCCCTTCGACAACCAGGGCCGCCGCCAGACCTCCTTCGCCGGTGTCGAGGTGCTGCCCGTGGTCGAGCAGTCCGACCACGTCGAGATCGACGAGTCCGAGCTGCGCATCGACGTCTACCGTTCCTCCGGCCCCGGCGGCCAGGGCGTCAACACGACCGACTCCGCGGTCCGCATCACCCACCTGCCCACCGGCATCGTGGTCTCCTGTCAGAACGAGCGGTCGCAGATCCAGAACCGCGCCACCGCGATGAACGTCCTCCAGGCCAAGCTGCTGGAGCGCCGCCGCCAGGAGGAGCAGGCCAAGATGGACGCCCTCAAGGGCGACGGCGGCAACTCCTGGGGCAACCAGATGCGTTCGTACGTGCTCCACCCGTACCAGATGGTCAAGGACCTGCGTACCGAGCACGAGGTCGGCAACCCCGAGGCCGTGTTCAACGGCGAGATCGACGGTTTCCTGGAGGCCGGCATTCGCTGGCGCAAGCAGCAGGAGAAGTAACCTTGTCGACATGACAACTGCCGCCCCAGTGGCGGCAGTTGTCGTTTCGCCCGGGTTTTACGACACACTCACAGCTTTCAACTCCCCCCAAAATCCCCTTATCAGGCAATGCGCCCACAGCGCCCTTGACGTTGCTTTGAAAAGCGGGAAGTGTGACTTTGGCATGCGTGTCTATGGGGCGCATGTGAACCGGGGGGACCGAATCGCTCGACCTTGTTTCGGGCGTCGTCAGCTACCTCCGTCGATCACGGCCGGCCCCACGCGCTGCCTCATTGACGAACCGCTACTGGGGGTAGCAACTAAATGACTAGGAAGACGCGGATCCGGATCGCCCGGGTCGCTGCGGGCGCCGTGGTCGCGGCCGGCGCTTCACTGTGTGTCGCGGGTGTGGCTTCGGCCGACCCTGGCGGCCCCATCTGCGACATCATCGTCACTCCCGACTGCCCTGACCCGGGTAACCCGGACCCGGGCGACCCCGACCCCGGCAACCCGGACCCGGGCAACCCGGACCCGGGCAACCCTGACCCGGGCAACCCTGACCCCGGTAACCCGGACCCCGGTAACCCGGACCCGGGCAACCCCGACCCGGGCAACCCTGACCCCGGTAACCCGGACCCGGGCAACCCGGACCCCGGTAACCCGGACCCGGGCAACCCCGACCCCGGCAACCCCGACCCGACCGGTGGTAACAACGGCACGGGTGGCAACAACGGCACCGGTGGCAACAATGGCACGGGTGGTAACAACGGCACCGGTGGCAACAACGGCACCGGTGGCAACTCCGGCGGCGGCCAGCACGGTGGTGGCACCAGCGGTGGCTCCGCTACCGGTGGCAGCAACAACGACAGCCCCCAGGGCGGCGGTAACGACAACGTGTCGCAGGAGGCGGGCTCCTCGGCCCTCACCGACACGGGCTCGGACAGCCCGAAGCCGCAGACCGGCGGCAGCGGCAAGCAGCTCGCCGAGACCGGTGCCGGACAGACCACGTTCCTGGTCATCGGCGCCGCCACGATGATCGCCGGCGGTGTCGGCTTCCGGATCCTGCCGCGCCTGGCGGGCCGGGGCGGCGCGGCCGCCTGACGGTGACCGCACGGTAAACACCCGCGTACCCCGGGTACGCACAAGGGCCCGGAGCTTCCCGCTCCGGGCCCTGCCGGGTTTCCGGGATCACTCCCGGCCTCTTCCCGAGGTTTTCTACGTTCTTGCGGTTCTCGCGGTTCTCGCGGCGATCCGGGTCAGACGGTCTGGTGCGCCAGCAGCGCCACCGCGGCGATCAGCACCGCCAGCAGCGCGATCAGCGCCATCGGGTTGATCCCGCCCAGGAAGCCCTCCTGCTGAAGGCGCGCGCGGTTGGCACGGCACACCGGGCACCGGCCCTCGCTCACGGGCGCCGCGCAGTTCGCGCACACCAACCGGTCGTACGTCATGCGCTCGCCCTCCTCGCACCGGCCGTATCACTTCGTACAACGCTCACAGGAACGCGAACGTTCCCCTCCCACTGTGCCAGTTTCCGCCGGGCCGTGCGCGGGGCCCCTGCCGCGGCGCCCGGAACGGCCACCGCGGCGGCCGGAGCAACGACCGGTGCAAAAAGGTACAAGTCTTGCCCAACCTCAGCCTGCGCCTGCGCTCGCCCGCCCAGGTCGCGTATGGTCACGCTCATCTACCCCCGGCGACCCGTGGTGCATCCGTGATCCGATTCGACAATGTCTCCAAGGTCTACCCCAAGCAGACCCGTCCCGCACTCAGGGATGTCTCCCTGGAAGTGGAAAAGGGCGAGTTCGTCTTCCTCGTGGGGTCCTCCGGCTCCGGAAAGTCCACCTTCCTGAGGCTGGTCCTCCGCGAGGAGCGGTGCAGCCACGGACAGGTGCACGTGCTGGGCAAGGACCTCGCCCGGCTCTCCAACTGGAAGGTGCCGCAGATGCGCCGCCAGCTGGGGACCGTCTTCCAGGACTTCCGCCTGCTGCCCAACAAGACGGTCGCGGAGAACGTGGCCTTCGCCCAGGAGGTGATCGGCAAGTCCCGCGGCGAGATCCGCAAGTCCGTGCCCCAGGTGCTCGACCTCGTCGGCCTCGGCGGCAAGGAGGACCGGATGCCCGGCGAGCTGTCCGGCGGTGAGCAGCAGCGGGTGGCCATCGCGCGCGCGTTCGTCAACCGGCCCAAGCTGCTGATCGCCGACGAGCCCACCGGCAACCTCGACCCGCAGACCTCCGTCGGCATCATGAAGCTGCTCGACCGGATCAACCGGACGGGCACCACCGTCATCATGGCGACGCACGACCAGAACATCGTGGACCAGATGCGCAAGCGCGTCATCGAGCTGGAGAAGGGCCGCCTCGTCCGCGACCAGACCCGCGGCGTCTACGGCTACCAGCACTGACCCCGCGCCCCAGTTCGTCCACGGAAAGGCACAACCCGACGCCATGCGCCCCCAGTTCGTCCTGTCGGAGATCGGTGTCGGTCTCCGCCGCAATCTCACGATGACCTTCGCGGTCATCGTCTCCGTCGCCCTGTCCCTGGCCCTCTTCGGCGGCTCCCTGCTGATGAGCGACCAGGTGAGCACCATGAAGGGCTACTGGTACGACAAGGTCAACGTCTCGATCTTCCTGTGCAACAAGCACGACGCCGAACAGGACGTGCACTGCGCCAAGGGCGCGGTCACCGAGGACCAGAAGAAGCAGATCCTCTCCGACCTGCACAAGATGCCGATCGTCGAGAAGGTCACGTACGAGTCGCAGGACCAGGCGTTCGGGCACTACAAGGAGCAGTTCGGCAACTCCCCGCTGGCCGGCACCCTCTCGCCGGACCAGATGCAGGAGTCGTACCGGATCAAGCTCAAGGACCCGCAGAAGTACCAGGTGGTCGCGACCGCGTTCAACGGGCGTGACGGCGTGCAGTCGGTGCAGGACCAGAAGGGCATCCTGGACAACCTCTTCCAGCTGCTGAACCTGATGAACCGGGGCGCGCTCGGCGTCATGGCGCTCATGCTGTTCGTGGCGCTGCTGCTGATCGTCAACACCGTGCGCGTGTCGGCGTTCAGCCGTCGGCGTGAGACCGGGATCATGCGCCTGGTCGGCGCGTCGGGCTTCTACATCCAGGCGCCGTTCATCGCCGAGGCCGCGGTCGCCGGTCTCATCGGCGGCGGCCTCGCCTGCGTCTTCCTGGTGGTCGGCCGGTACTTCACCATCGACCACGGCATGGACCTGTCCCACAAGCTCACGCTGATCAACTTCGTCGGCTGGGACTCGGTGCTGACCAAGCTGCCGCTGATCCTCGCGACCAGTGTGCTGATGCCGTCCCTGGCCGCGTTCTTCGCGTTGCGCAAGTACCTGAAGGTGTGACGCAAAGCAAGGCGGTGGACGAGGCAACGGGCCGTGACCATGGGCCCGTTGTCCTAGACTCACCGCCATGTCCGGCCGAGACCCGCTCTGTCCACCCCGCCGAGCCCGCCAAGGGGCCGCGCTGACCTTGGTCTTCGCCGGAGTTCTCGTCGCCGGGGCGGTCACCGGGTCCCTCCCGGAACCCGACCAGCCGGCGCGCCGTACCGCGACCGTGCCGGTGGGCGCCGCCCGCGACGAGGACGTACGGGCGGCCGCCGCCCGCGCGATGGCCGACGGCAAGTCCCCGATGGAGGCCGCCGAGCGGGCCGTCAGCCGCAGCGGCGACCGCTGGGGTGCCGTCTACTCCGAGGACGAGTACCAGGAGTTCCAGGACTCCCTCGACGGCCGCTACACCGGCGTCGGCCTGTCGGCGGCGCGCGCCCAGGACGGCCGTATCGAGGTCACCGGGGTGCGGCCCGGCTCGCCCGCCGCCGAGGCCGGCCTGCGCCCGGGTGACCGGCTGCGCAGCGTCGACGGCGCGCGCGCCGACGGCCTCCCGGTCACCGAGGTGGTCTCCCGGCTGCGCGGCGACGCCGACGACGCGCCCGCCGGTACGACCGTCAGGCTCGGCCTCCAGCGCGGCGCCCGCGCCTGGACCGAGACCCTGCGCCGGGCGACGCTGACCACCGACTCCGTGACCGCGCGCCGGCTGTCCGGCCGGGCCACCCTGATCAGGATCGCCTCCTTCACCAAGGGCACCGGCACCCAGGTCCGCGAGGCCCTGCGGACGGCCCCGGCGGGCGACGGGATCGTCCTCGACCTGCGCGGCAACTCCGGCGGCCTGGTCACCGAGGCCGTGGCCACCGCCTCCGCCTTCCTCGACGGCGGCCTGGTCGCCACCTACGACGTCGACGGCGCCCAGCGCGCCCTGCACGCCGCGCCCGGCGGGGACACCGCCCGCCCCGTGGTCGCCCTGGTCGACGGCGGCACCATGAGCGCGGCCGAGCTGCTCACCGGCGCCCTCCAGGACCGGGGCCGCGCGGTCGTGATCGGATCGCGCACCTTCGGCAAGGGCTCCATCCAGATGCCGACGCGGCTCCCCGACGGCTCCGTGGCCGAGCTGACCGTGGGCCACTACCGCACCCCCTCCGGACACGCCGTCGACGGCCGGGGCATCACCCCCGACCTGGACGCCGGGGCCGGCGCGCTGCGCCGCGCCGAGGCCGTCCTCACCGGCCTGGGCGTCGCCGGATAAAGGCTGGCCGCGAGGCCCCCGCGTAGTGCGAAAATGGACGGCACTATGAGCAAGGGAATGTACGTACCCAAGGAGTCCCAGCCCAAGCAGGGCGGCGGGGCAGGCAAGGCACAGGACGGCGAGAAGGGCGGCAAGCGCAAGATCGTCGCCCAGAACAAGAAGGCCCGGCACGACTACGCGATCATCGACACCTACGAGGCCGGGATCGTGCTCACCGGTACCGAGGTCAAGTCGCTGCGCGAGGGACGGACCTCGCTGACCGACGGCTTCGTCCAGATCGACCAGGGCGAGGCGTGGCTGCACAACGCCCACATCCCCGAGTACCACCAGGGCAGCTGGACCAACCACTCCGCGCGCCGCAAGCGCAAGCTGCTGCTGCACCGCGAGGAGATCGACAAGCTGGAGTCCAAGTCCCAGGAGACGGGGCACACCATCGTGCCGCTCGTCCTCTACTTCCGGGACGGCCGGGCGAAGGCCGAGATCGCGCTCGCCCGGGGCAAGAAGGAGTACGACAAGCGGCAGACCCTGCGGGAGAAGCAGGACCGGCGCGAGTCGGACCGCGCGATCGCGGCGGCGAAGCGGCGGCAGCGGGGCGTGTAGCCCGTGGCCCGGGAATACGCTGGCACCGGCCTGCGTTCTTCCCGTACGATGGCAGCAGCATCGGACGTGAGCCCGGTGCGCACCTTGAAAAAACAACATGGGGATGATCGGTTTCGACAGCGGCTGTCGAAGCAGGGGAAGCGTGTCGAGGAAGCGGCCATGATCTCGTAAACCACAGGCCGAAAAAAATAATCGCCAACACCAAGCGCGATTCCTTCGCCCTCGCTGCCTAAGTAGCGACTTGCGAAGTGTCAGCCCGGGGCTGTTCCCGACCCGGATCCTGGCATCAGCTAGGGAACTAAACCTTGATCCCGGTCACGGGGTGAAGAGGGAAATCAAACAGTGACTGAGCCCGTCGGCGACTTGTTCGCGTGATCGCCGGGGCTGAGAAAAACGAAGCGAACTGCACACGGAGAAGCCCTGATTCCGCACCGTTGGACGCGGGTTCGATTCCCGCCATCTCCACGAACCCCTCCGGGGGTAACCCCATGTGGGCGAAGGCCCCGTCGCGTGAAGCGGCGGGGCCTTCGCCATGCGCGGCGGACGTCGGCAAACGAAAGACCCTAGGACCTCCGCGCCGAGGCGAGGTGCACCTTGAATCCGCAGGGCACGGTGCCTTCGGGCGTGACCAGATCCGCGACCTCGGCGAGGAAGTCCTCCCGGAGCCGGGCGACGGTCCGTGCCGCCATCGGTGCGAGATCGTAGAGCCCGGAGACGGCGTCCCACACCTGCTCCACGGGCCCGCTGATGTCGAGGGGCACGGTCTCCCAGTCGACGGCCCCGAACCCCGCCGGCCGCAGGACCTCCTCAAGCCCCTCGCGACTGCGCACCCGACTGTCGCCCAGCGCGGGAATGCGCGCGGAGCCGTCCGCCTCCATGTCCACCGCCCGCAACAACCGGACGAACCGCTCGAAGGCCTCCCCGCCGACGGCCCCGCCGCCCACCGCACACGCAAGCACCCCACCGGGCACGAGCACCCGTGCCACCTCGGCCGCGACCCGCTCGACGTCCCCCATGAGCATCAGCGCGAGATGGGAGACGCAGGCGTCGAAACTCCCGTCGGCGAAGGGCAGTTCCTGAGCCCGCCCGGTATGGAGCCGCACGCCGGAGAGCGCCGGCCGCCGCCGCGCGAGCGCCAGCGACTCGGGCGACAGATCCACCCCGGCGAGCCGCCTGCCGCCGTCCCGCGCGAGCAGTTCGAGCAGCAGCCCGTCCCCACACCCGAGATCGAGCACGCGCCGGTGCCCGGCGACCCGATCACACAGCAGCTCATAGCTCGACCGCCCGGCCCCCGCCCGCGCCCGAAGGACTCGGCGGTCACGGCGGGCCGCACGGCGTGAAAGGCCCGCAGGAACTCCTCTTGCACGGTGATGTCCGTCATCCCCCGAACCTACGCCTCCCCGCGCCTCAGCCCACCTCGAACCACAACAACTTCCCGACCCCCCGCCCCCAGACCCCGTCCCCGACGGGCAGGCCGCCCCAGCGATCCGCGTACTCCTGCACGAGCCGCAACCCCCGCCCCCCTTCGGCTCCCTCTTCCGCGACCCCGACCCGGTCCCAGGGCGGCTCCCCGAAGGGCGCGGGGATGTACGGATGCCTGTCCCACACCCCCACCCGCACCCGCCCGTCCCCGAGCGCGGTGAGCCGGAGCGAGGCGGTCCCCCCGGCGTGCCGGTAGACGTTGGCGACGAGCTCGGACGCCAGCAGCTCGACATCGTCCAGAATTTCCTCTCTCCCGTGCCCGCTGAGCACGGCCCGCACGGTCATACGTGCGACACGTGCCGCGCGCGGATCATGAGGGAGCCGAAGGGCGTACACCCAGGTGTCGGGCAGGGATACGGTGCCCATGAATACCTCCGAGAAGATGAAGGAACTCGACTTCGCCCAACACCCTTGCCTGACCGGTGGCTTTGCCTGGGGAGGTGCGCTTCCGGCAGGGAAGCAGGGGAGGTTGGGCGATACGTGATTACCGTAGGCCAGTGAGTTAGATGCATCTAACGAAATGGGTTGGATGTACCCACACTTCACTCGTGTGAGGGAGCGTTGCGCCGCGCTGCGGCCTGGAAGGAGATGCCGTGCCGCCCACCAACAGCCCCACGCTCCGGCAACGAAGGCTCGGCGCGGAGCTGCGCAAACTCCGGGAGAGATCGGGACTCACCGCCACCGGCGCCGCCGGACTGCTCGGCGTCAACCAGGCGCGCATCAGCATGATCGAGACCGGACGTACGCCCATCAGCGCCGACCGCCTGCGTTCCATGGCCCGCGCCTACGACTGCTCTGACGAGCAACTCATCGACGTGCTGGCCTCGATGACCGGGCGCCGCACACGTGGCTGGTGGGAGGATTACCGCGAACACTTGCCGGCCGCGTTGGTCGACCTGGCGGAGCTTGAGCATCATGCCTCGGGACTGCGGGTCGCGCTCGCGATGCACATCCCTGCACTGCTCCAGACCACGGACCATGCCCGTGCCCTCTTCAGGGCGGTGGTGCCGATCATGCGGCAGTACGAGATCGAGCACCGTCTCACACACCGCATGAAACGGCAGGCCATCCTGCACCGGAAGGAGCCGCTCCCCTACGCGGCGATCATCCACGAATCAGCTCTTCGAATGGGGTTCGGCGGCGCCGAGGTCAGGCGCGGTCAGCTCAAGCATCTCCTCAGCATGAGCGAACTCCCGCACATCACGGTCCGGGTGATTCCCTTCGACACGGAGTACTACCCGAGCACGGGCCAGTCCTTCGACTACGTCGAGGGCCCGGTACCGCAGCTTGACACCGTCCAGTTGGACACACACCACGGTGGCTGCGGATTCCTCGACGCAGAGGCACAGTTGAGCAAGTACCGTACCGTGCTGGATCACATGGAAGCCTGCGCCCTCGGGCCTGCCGAGTCGCGCGCCTTCGTCCAGAACCTCATCCGGGACATCTGAGAGAGCGACCGTGCAGATACTTCACTGGCACAAGTCCACCTACAGCGGCGACAGCTCCAACTGCGTGGAGATAGCCCGGGCTCCCACCAGGATTTACATCCGCGACTCGAAGACCCTCACCGCCCGGTACCTCACCATCACCCCCAGCACGTGGGAGGCGTTCGTTTCGCATGCGAGGGAAGCCGCTGGCGCAGCCTGTTCTCGCTGACGCTTTCCAGAAGCGGAAATCGGAAGCTCTTGCCGCCGCCTGGCGAGGTCGGGATGATCAGGCGTGGCAATGGCCCGCAGACCCGAGGAGTGCGCAGTGGTGAAGCTGACACGGCTGGTGGGTGAGTGCGAAGACGGAGAATGCCCGACGCTGTACGTCACGGACCGTGGAACCCTCGCCGTGCAGGGAGGACTTCTGGTGGATCACGGTAAGGAGATCCCGGCGCATGAAGCCCTCGTGGAAATCCCCGTGGACCTGATCTGGAAGGCGATCCGTGGCAATTTCATCTAGTCGTTCTCTGGGAGACTGGTTCACCGCGTTCGAGCGGGAGGCGTTTCGGCTGGAGACCTTTGACGACTACAGCCAGTCGGGAGGCGTCGAAGCCTACCAGGCGTTCCTTGCCGGGCAGGAACAGCCGGAGTCACACAAAAACGCTGCCTGGCTGAGGACCGTGGGCGACGCAACCGAGGCGGGCAAGAGGATGTACCGCGTACACATCCTGTCCCGCCCCCTGACGGACTACCTGCGGTTCGAACTCTCCTGGGGTTACCAGCGGAACATGGCCGTCGGTGAGGAGTTTTTCATCCTCGACACCACTGACGCGGAGAACCCCATTCCCGGCGCACCCGACTTCTGGATGTTCGATGACAGCGCGGTCGGGGTGATGTCCTACGACGGGTCCGGAAAATATCTCGGCAGCCAATTCGTGACAGAGGACCGGGTAGCCGAGTACCGCTCGTACCGGGACACGGCTCTTGCGCATGCCGTACCGTTCACGGATTGGTGGGCACGGCACGGGGAGTGAACAAGTCCGAGCTGGGATCCGCACTGCGGGCGCTGCGGCAGGCATCCGGAAGGGAGGCCAAAGCAGTCGCCCGCAGCGCGGCCATGTCCAGTTCGAAGTTGTCCAAGATCGAGAACGGCAGCGTCATGCCAAGCGTCGTGGACGTCGAGCAGCTTCTCACCGCTCTAGGGGTATCCGAGGACGTCAAGACGGAGTACATGTCGGTTGCTCGGGCGGTGGCCACCGAGGCGACGGCTTGGCGGCTGTACCGACGGCTCGGGTACCACCGGAAGCAGCAGCAGATCCAGGCGATCGAATCTCGCACGAACCTGCTCCGGCTTTTCCAGCCTTCCCTGGTCCCGGGCCTCTTGCAGACACCTGAGTACGTACAGGCGGTTCTCGGCCGTAAGCACCTCACGGAGGATCAGCTCACGCGCGCGGTGGGGGCGCGGCTGGCCAGGCAGAGAATCCTGTACGAGCCTGGACGTCGGCTTCGCTTCATCGTCACAGAGCCTGTCCTGCGGTGGAGAATAGTCCCGCCGCTCGTGATGGCCGGGCAACTCGACAAACTCATCTCGGTATCCAGGATCCCTGGTATCGACCTGATGATCGTTCCGTTGTCCGTGCGGCAGACCGAATTTCCCGGTCACTCATTTTCTATCAAGGACGACCGTATGGTCACGGTGGAGACCGTGCACGCGGAATTGTCGGTGACTGATCCAAGGGACGTCGCTCTGTACATCGAAAAGTTCGATAGTTTCGCGGAAGTCGCCATTTCCGGGGACTCCATGCGGGCCATGGTCGCGGGAATCCGGGACGGATTCTTGACGGAACAGGAAACCGACTAGAGCGGTGTCCACGGAGCGCCGAAGATGGCGTCATGGAGACCGAAGAGAGTACGCCACCGCCGTCAGCCGAGCCCTCACCCTGGCCGGGGTGCCCGCCGTGCTTGTCCTTGTCCGTAGCGCGTGAGAACGCCCGCTCCACCAAGGACTACAGCGCTGTCTCCGACGCCAACGTCTTGCTGCGTCGGCACCTGGTCAAGGCCCACTGACAGATGGGCGACACTCGTTCCTCCTCTCTTGGCCTTCCGTCTACTCGACGGCCGTAACACCCTCATCAGGAGACTCAAATGGAGCACAGCGCCGACCTGTACGCACTCGACATCGACACCGTGAACTTCGTCCAGGCCTGCGGCGGCCCCTGCACCGAAGGATGCGTCGTACTCGCCCGGATCGGGGACGACGCCTGGGCGCTGGGGGACAGCAAGCGGCCGGAGCTGGAGCCGCTGAGGTTCACGTCGGCGGAGCTGGCGGCGGCCGGGATCGACCCGGTGCGGTTCGGGCTGAGTGCCTGAATCGGTCGCGCCTGGCTGGGCTCCGGCCGCCGGGGTCCAGCCGGGACTTCTCGGAACGAGAACCCTCGTGCACCATCACGGTTATCTCTGGTCAGGGCCTAAAGACCGCTTCGACAACGAGGCCCTGCGACGGCCGCCGCACCCCGACCCTCCGCCCCCACCGGCCCCCGACGACCCCGCGTCGGAGCGGCTGTTCCGGCGCTACCGGGAAGTCACCGGCGAGTTCCCGGTCGTGGACCTCCCACCCCTCGAAACCGCGTACTGGCTCGTCAAGCCGCGTTCGCTGGTCCGTGGCACCTGGCACGAGGCGAAGGAGGCCGCGGACTGGATGGGGGAGCGGCTCACGGAGTACGCGCACCGGTTCGCCTCGTACCGGGAACGGGATGTCAGCCGACTGGCCGCACTGCTCAACTCGGCCGTGGAGCAACTGCGCGACGGACGGGACGTGTCCTTCGGGGCCTACCTGGAACGCCCGTCCTACCTCTCAGTGGCCGTCGTCACGTGTTCCCCGAACCGCGCCCATCCCGAACTCGGCTGTCCGGATCCGCCGGGTGGCCGGGAGGGGGACGCGGTCAGAACTCCTTCGCGGCGGCGGTGATCGCCTCGCGGATGCGGGGGTAGGTGCCGCAGCGGCAGATGTTGCGGATTTCGTCGAGGTCGGCTTCGCCGATCTCGTGGCCGGCGGCGCGGGCCTGGCGGACCTTGGCGACGGCGGCCATGATCTGGCCCGGCTGGCAGTAGCCGCACTGGGCGACGTCCTGGGCCAGCCAGGCCTCCTGCATGGGGTGCAGGTCCTTGCCGACCGTGGCGGGCAGGCCCTCGATGGTGGTGATCTCGTCGGTCGGTTCGAGCGCGCCGACCGGCACCGAACAGGGGTTGAAGGCCTTGCCGTTGATGTGGCTGGTGCAGGCTTTGCAGACGCCCAGCCCGCAGCCGTACTTGGGTCCGGTGACGCCGAGGACGTCGCGCAGCACCCAGAGCAGGCGCACATCGTCGGCGACGTCCACCGAGACGGGCGAGCCGTTCAGGATGAAGGTGTGTCGGGGCACTTGGTCAGCTCCTGGCGGGCTAGTAGGCGCGGGTGAGGCCGTCGGTCGGGGAGGCGGGGACCGGGGGCACGGTGGGCAGCGGGGTGAAGCCGAGTGGCTTGTCGTGGTTGACCGGGAAGCTGGTCGGCATGATGCCGGTGGCCCGGCCGTAGGCGCAGGCGACCGCCGCCATCGCGCCGCTCACCGCCAGTTCGCCCGCGCCACCGGGCACTTCGGTGGTGGGCGGCATCACGATGATCCGCAGCTCGGGCGGGGTGTTCCACTGCCGGGTGTAGAAGTAGTTGTCCCAACTGCCCTCCAGGAACCGTCCGTCCCGCAGGTGCAGACTGGAGGTGAGGGCGAGGGCGATGCCGTCCATGATGCCGCCCATCATCTGGGCTTCGAGACCGCGCGGGTTGACCGCCAGCCCGACGTCCACCGCGCAGACCACCTTGGTCACCCGCGGCCCGGTGTACGCGTCCGGGACCTCGCGGCCGACCGTCGCGGAGGTGCAGTCGATCTCGGCCAGCACCGCGACGAAGCCGTGGTACTCGGGGTGCAGCGCGATGCCCTGCGCGGTGCCCGGTGGCATGCTGCGGCCCCAGGAACCGGCCCGCGCCACCTCGTCCAGGACCGCCTTGGCCCGGTCCTCCTTGAGGAACCGGCGGCGGAAATCGTACGCGTCCTCACCCATCGCCGCCGCCAGCTGGTCGACCACCAGCTCCTGCGCACAGCGCACGTTGGGCGAGTAGATGCCGCGCATGCTGCCGGTGTTGAAGCCGTGGTCGACCTCGTTCAGCAACTGGGTCGTGACGCCGAAGTCGTAGGGGGTCTGCTGGGTGAGCGCGAACATGGTCTCGGAGAAACCGAGGTCGGCGACCGGCAGCTTGTCGGCCAGCGAGGTGATGATCTCGCCCACGCCGTGGCCGAAGTCGGTGGCGACGGAGGTGTGCCGCTGCTCGCAGCTGACCACGTTGCCGAGCGAATAGGTGGCCCGGACCCGGGAGATGGACATCGGGTGGGTGCGGCCCTGGCGGAAGTCGTCGGTACGGTGCCACATCAGCTTGACCGGCTTGCCGATCTTCTGGGAGATCCGGGCCGCCTCCAGTGCCGCGTCGTGGAAGAGCCTGCGGCCGAACGAGCCACCGCCCTCCGTGACGTGCACGGTGACCGCGCCGACCGGCAGGCCGAGGGCGGCGGAGATGGTCTCCTGGGCCACGATCGGGGCCTTCAGCGCGCCCCAGATCTCCGCCCGGTCGGAACGGACGTCGGCGATCGCGCAGTTGGGCTCCAACGCGCTGTTGCTGGCGAAGTGGAAGGTGAACCGGGCGTCGATCGCCTTGGTGAGCAACGGCAGCGGCGGTACCACCAACGGGAGTTCGGCGTCCTTCAGTTCCTGGAGCACGCCGGCGTCGTCGACGCCCTCCACGGTGCCCGGCCCCCAGCTGACCTGGAGCGCTCTGACCGCGTCTATGCACTGCCCGAAGGTCTGGCCGCGGACCGCCACGCCGGTGGGCACGGTCACCACGTCGGTGATGCCCGGCATCGCCTCGACGTCCGCCAGGTTCAGCACCGACCGGACGGTGCCGTTGATCGTCGGCGGGCGGCAGACCATGGTCGGCAGCGCGTCCGGCACGCTGAGGTCCATGGCGAACTTCTTGCGCCCGGTGACCGCGTCCAGCGCGTCGATCCGGTTGCGCGGGGTGCCGATCACGGTGAACTGGCCGGCCGGCTTGAGCGCGACCGAGACCCCCACGGTCTTCTGTCCGGCGGCGGCCACCGCGAGGCTGCCGTACCCGACGCTGGCGCCGCTTGCCGCGGTGACCACGCCGCCGCTGGTGGTCAGCGTCGAGACGGGGACGCCCAGTTGGGCGGCGGCGGCCGCGAGCAGGCGCTGGCGGGCGATGGCGGCGGCCACCCGGATCGGGGTGTAGGTCGAGATGGTGGTGTTCGAGCCGCCGGTCAGCTGGTTGAAGACCAGCTCGGGGCGGGCGTCGGCGAGGCTGACCCGGACGCGGTCCAGCGGCAGGTCCAGCTCCTCCGCGATCAGCATCGCGCTGGAGGTGGTGACCCCCTGGCCGACCTCGGCCCGGGGCAGGGCGAAGGCGGCGGTGCCGTCGGAGTTCAGCTGGATGCTGATCAGGTTCGACGTCGGCAGGGCCGCGTCGGTGAGCAGGTCGCTGAGGTCGTACACCTCGGCCGGTTCGGGCAGCGACGGGATCGCCGCCTCCGCCTGGTCCGGCACGGCCAGTTCGCCGAGCTGCGCCGCCACGGTGAGGACGGGTGCGGCGATCACATAGCCCAGGAATCTGCGCCGCCCGGGCAACTGCTCCTGGTTATCCATCAGTCACCCTTTTGCCCATCAGTTGTCCTTCCCTGACAACGCTGTGCGGCGGAGCCGAGCAAGTTACCACGCGGTACGTCTCGCCGACAGACCTGGTCCCGCACCGCCCCGCCCTCGGCGTCGGCAGCGGGAAACCGATGGCGATCTTGAGGGCTCGCCCCCGACCATGGCCCGCATGACTGAGCAGCCCGTACGGTGGAGCAAGGCGACGATCTACGCCGACATGTGGGTCGACCCGGACGACGACCCGCGCGAGAGCGTGGGGGACGGGACGGAGGGCGAGACGGCGACGTTGCGGGACTATCTGGCCGGCTACCGCATGACCTTGCGGATGAAGTGCGAGGGGCTGGACGCGGAGCAGTTGGCCCGCAGGTCGGTGCCGCCGTCGACGATGTCCCTGCTCGGACTGGTGCGGCACCTCGCCGAGGTCGAGCGGGCCTGGCGGAACCGGATCGGCGACGGGGAGCCGCTGCCGAAGCTGTACGGCGAGCGCGACGCGGACTTCGACGAGGCTGTCGGCGAGCAGGCGCAGGTCGACGCCGCGTACGCCGACCTCGCGCGGGAGCAGGCCGCGACGGACGCCGCGCTGGCGGAGCATCCGGACCTGGGGGAGCGGCTGGGCAAGGACAAGATCGCGGTCCGGGACATGCTGGTGCACCGGATCGAGGAGTACGCCCGGCACTGCGGGCACGCCGATCTGCTGCGCGAGTGCATCGACGGCAGGGTGGGGCAGTGAGCGCCGGTTGCGGTACGGCGGCCGCGGCCCAGGACCGGCCGAGCCGCGCGGCACCGGTCCCGGCGCGAGGGGTTCCGGGGACTCGTCCGGACGGGCACTGTGGAGGGAGGCGGTCCCCCACTCCCCGTATGCCTAGGCGGTGACAGGCACATGGCGCTGCGGTTCGATGCCGGACGGGTTTGTCTGGATCTGTTGGCGACCAGCCATCCCGGTGAACGGCTCGACTCCGTCGGGGCGTTGTGCCTCTGGATCCAGGAGGCCGGACTGGTGCCGGCCGGTACCGGACTCGGGCACGCCGACGACTCCTGGGTCGTCCGGTTCCGTGAAGTCCGGGACGACATAGGGAAGTTGGTGCGACGCGGCGCGGGGCCGGTGTCGTACGGGCGGGCGCTCGGGCGGGTCAACGAGGCGGCCCGGGGGACGCCGCCTGCCCCCTGTGCCGTACGGCGCGGCGACGGGGGGCTCGTCAGGGCGCTGGTCGCGCCGCCCGCACCCGCCGCGCTGCTCGCGCTGCTCGCCCGGGACGCCGTGGAACTGCTCACCGACCCCGTCGCGCGGGCCGCCCTGCGCGAGTGCGAGGGGGACAACTGCCCGCTCCTCTATCTCGACACCTCCCGGGGGCGCCGGCGGCGCTGGTGCTCCAGCGAGGTGTGCGGTAACCGCGAGCGCGTGGCCCGCCACCGTCGCCGCGCCGCCCTCACCCGCACTTGAGCACCCGGGCCCCGGCCCGGACCCGAGCCCGCCCCTGAGCGCCCGCGCCCGCCCCCGAGCGCCCACACCTGAGCACCGGGCCCGACCTGCACCGAGGCCCGCCCCCACCTGGACACCACCCCTCGGTGCATCCCCCGGTGCATCTTCCGGCAAAGGGACCTCCTGGCGTAGCCTCCCCGTCCCCCTTCGCGTACGGTTGACGGCTGCCCAGCACGTCAGAAGGGGGCCCGGTGGCCGCTCAGGTTCAGCATTCCGCGGTCGGTTCGGTACGCGACGCACAGGATTCCGTTCGCGACCGGGAGATCAGCGTCGAACAGGCACATCTGGACCGGGTGTACCGGCGGCTGGAGGAGAAGATCCACGAGGCCGAGTTCCTGATGAACGACGCGGCCCAGCGCGGTCAGGTCGGCACCCCCGGCGCGCTCGCCGAGCGGGACGCCCAGGTCTTCCGCGCCGGTGTCCACCTGAACCGGCTCAACAACGAGTTCGAGGACTTCCTGTTCGGGCGGATCGACCTGCTGCTCGGCAAGGACGGCAAGAAGGGGCCCGACGGGGCCTACACGGCGGTGGAGCCGGCGGAGGGCGCCGTGCGCGACGACAACACCGCCGACATCGCCGAGACCCTGCACATCGGGCGCATCGGCGTGCTCGACGCGGAGTACGCGCCGCTCGTCATCGACTGGCGCGCGCCCGCCGCCGCGCCCTTCTACCGGGCCACCCCCGTGGAGCCCGGACGGGTGGTGCGGCGGCGTGTCATCCGGTCCAAGGGGCGCCGGGTGCTCGGCGTCGAGGACGACCTGATGCGGCCCGCGCTCACCGCCTACCTCGACGGCCACGAACTGCCCGTCATCGGTGACGGCGCGCTGATGGCCGCCCTCGGCCAGGCCCGCGGCCACACCATGCGGGACATCGTCTCGTCCATCCAGGCCGAGCAGGACCTCGTCATCCGGGCCCCCGCCGCCTCGATCACGTACGTGGAGGGCGGCCCGGGGACGGGGAAGACCGCCGTCGCCCTGCACCGCGCCGCCTACCTGCTCTACCAGGACCGCAGGCGGTACGCCGGGGGCATCCTGATCGTCTCGCCGACCCCGCTGCTCGTCGCCTACACCGAGGGCGTGCTGCCCTCGCTCGGCGAGGAGGGTCAGGTCGCGATCCGGGCGATCGGATCGCTGGTCGACGGCGTGGAGGCGACGCTGTACGACTCCCCGTCGGTGGCCCGTGCCAAGGGCTCGTACCGGATGCTGAAGGTGCTGCGGAAGGCCGCCCGGGGGGCCCTGGAGCTGGGCTCCGTCATCCCGGCGGGCCAGGCGGAGGACGACGAGGACGACGACGGCACGCCCCGGCAGGCCGTCGACACCAGCCGCCTGCGTGTCGTCGCCTTCGGCCGCCGCCTCGAACTGGAGGCCGGGGAGCTGGACCGGGTGCGCCGTACGGCCCTCGGCGGCACCGCCCCCGTCAACCTGCTGCGCCCGCGCGCCCGCAAGCTGCTGCTCGACGCCCTGTGGGCGAAGTCCGGCGCCGGGGCCCGGCACAGCGACCCGGAGCTGGCCGCCGAGCTGCGGTCCTCCTTCGACGAGGACGTCATGAGCGAGGACGCCTTCATCGGCTTCCTGGACGCGTGGTGGCCGGAGCTGACCCCGGCGCGCGTGCTCGCGGCCATGGCCGACGAGCGGCGGCTCGGCCGCTGGGCGCGCCGGATCCTCAACCCCGGTGAGGTGCGCAAGGTGGCGCGTTCGCTGAAGCGGGAGGGCCACACGGTGCACGACATCGCGCTGCTGGACGAGTTGCAGGCGATCCTGGGCGTGCCGGCCCGGCCCCGCAGGAAGCGGGAGCTCGACCCGCTGGACCAGCTCACCGGTCTGGAGGAGCTGATGCCGGTGCGCGAGGAGACCCAGCGGGAGCGGGCCGAGCGGCTCGCGCAGGAGCGTGCCGAGTACGCGCACGTCATCGTGGACGAGGCGCAGGACCTCACGCCGATGCAGTGGCGGATGGTCGGCCGGCGCGGGCGGCACGCGACCTGGACGGTGGTCGGGGACCCGGCCCAGTCGTCCTGGTCCGACCCGGACGAGGCGGCCGAGGCCCGCGACGAGGCCCTGGGCAGCCGCCCCCGGCGCCGCTTCCAGCTCACCGTGAACTACCGCAACCCGGCCGAGATCGCCGAGCTGGCCGCGAGGGTGCTCGCGCTCGCCATGCCCGGCGCCGAGGCGCCCAGCGCCGTACGGTCCACCGGGGTCGAGCCGCGCTTCACCGTCGTGGCGGGGTCCCTCCAGGACACCGTGCGGGCCGAGGCGGAGCGGCTGCTCGGGCTGGTGGACGGCACGGTCGGCGTGGTCGTCGCGATGAACCGGCGCGAGGAGGCGAGGCGCTGGCTGGCCGGGCTCGGCGACCGGGTGGTGGCGCTCGGCAGTCTGGAGGCCAAGGGCCTGGAGTACGACGCGACGGTCGTCGTCTCGCCCGCGGAGATCGCCGACGAGTCCCCGGCCGGGCTGCGCGTGCTCTACGTGGCGCTCACCCGGGCCACCCAGCAGCTCACGGTGGTGTCGGGGGAGCGGGACGAGCCGGACGCGGCGGGGGTGCCGGATCTGCTGCGCGACTGAGTTTTCGGTGAACTCACGGCGCGGGGAATGGCACCCGGCATCCGTTTGTTAGCCTGGGTACGGCACCGGCCCGATCCAAGCCCCCGGGCCCAACCTTAGTCCCTTCGAGGGACCACTTGCCGCGAGGCGAGCATGGCGGGTCGGTGTCGTAAACGTGGGAGGCCCACGTCACCGATGAGTGACGTGGGCCTCTTTCTTGCGCCGATCGCCTCTCGTATGGTGGAAAGCGTTTTCCGTAATCGCGCGCTCAGCTGACCCCCTTTGCGAACAAAACGTACGCAACCGAGGGCGAGTACCACGTACTGAGTGGTAGGTGCGACGATCGGACGGCACAACTAGCGACACGGTGAAAGCAGAGGAAGTCGGCCATGGCAACGGCGCCCAGCGTCTCCTACTCGATGACCATCCGGCTGGAGGTGCCCGCGAGCGGAACCGCAGTCTCGCAGCTCACCAACGCCGTGGAGTCCTCCGGAGGCTCGGTGACCGGCCTCGACGTCACCGCGTCCGGGCACGAGAAGCTCCGTATCGACGTCACCATCGCGGCCACCTCCACGGCCCACGCCGAGGAGATCGTCGAGAAGCTGCGCGGCATCGAGGGCGTCACCCTCGGCAAGGTCTCCGACCGTACGTTCCTGATGCACCTCGGCGGCAAGATCGAGATGCAGTCCAAGCACCCCATCCGCAACCGTGACGACCTCTCCATGGTCTACACGCCCGGTGTGGCCCGCGTGTGCATGGCGATCGCCGAGAACCCCGAGGACGCCCGCCGCCTGACCATCAAGCGCAACTCCGTTGCGGTCGTGACGGACGGTTCCGCGGTGCTCGGCCTCGGCAACATCGGCCCCAAGGCCGCGCTGCCCGTCATGGAGGGCAAGGCGGCCCTCTTCAAGCGCTTCGCCGGCATCGACGCCTGGCCGATCTGCCTGGACACCCAGGACAGCGACGCGATCGTGGAGATCGTCAAGGCGATCGCCCCCGGCTTCGCGGGCATCAACCTGGAGGACATCTCCGCCCCCCGCTGCTTCGAGATCGAGGCCCGGCTGCGCGAGGCCCTGGACATCCCCGTCTTCCACGACGACCAGCACGGCACCGCCATCGTCGTCCTCGCCTCGCTGACCAACGCGCTGCGCGTCACGGGCAAGGCGATCGAGAACGTCCGGATCGTCATGTCCGGTGCCGGCGCGGCCGGTACGGCCATCCTCAAGCTGCTGATCGCGGCGGGCCTGAAGAACGCCGTCGTCGCCGACATCCACGGCGTGGTGCACGCGGGCCGCGAGGACCTGGTGGACGCCCCGGCCGACTCGCCGCTGCGCTGGATCGCCGACAACACCAACCCCGAGGGCCTCACCGGCACTCTCAAGGAGGCCGTGCGCGGCGCCGACGTCTTCATCGGCGTCTCGGCCCCGAACGTGCTGGACGGCGACGACGTGGCCGCCATGGCGGACGGCGCGATCGTGTTCGCGCTCGCGAACCCGGACCCCGAGGTCGACCCGGCGGTCGCCCGTCAGACGGCCGCCGTGGTGGCCACCGGCCGCTCGGACTTCCCCAACCAGATCAACAACGTGCTGGTCTTCCCGGGTGTCTTCCGCGGCCTCCTGGACGCCCAGTCGCGTACCGTCAACACCGAGATGATGCTCGCCGCCGCGAAGGCCCTCGCCGACGTGGTGAGCGAGGACGAGCTGAACCCCAACTACATCATTCCGAGCGTCTTCAACGACAGAGTCGCGGGCGCCGTCGCGGGCGCGGTCCGCGAGGCCGCCAAGGCGGTCGGCGCAACCGTCTGAACAGGGCGGATCGCTCGAACACGGCGTGTCGTACGGTGCCGGGGGCTGTGATGATCACCACGGTGGCCCCCCGCACCGGCGCGTCGTGGAACCACGTGGTGCCGGGCGCCCTCTAGGGTGACGCCGATCAGGCGCTTTTCGTGTGACTCCCCAGGGTGTTCTCACGACTCCTACGGGTGCCGGATTGGCTTTACCGCCGCAGGTAGGGGCAGGATGCGTCCCTGGGCGCGAGCGCATCGGCATCGCAGTGCCCCGGGCATAACCGCCGCGGAGCACACCCCAACGGCAAGAAAACACGGGAGTAACAACATGAACCGCAGTGAGCTGGTGGCCGCGCTGGCCGACCGTGCCGAGGTGACCCGCAAGGACGCCGACGCCGTGCTGGCCGCGTTCGCCGAGACCGTCGGCGAGATCGTCGCCAAGGGCGACGAGAAGGTCACCATCCCCGGCTTCCTGACCTTCGAGCGCACCCACCGTGCCGCTCGTACCGCGCGCAACCCGCAGACCGGCGAGCCGATCAACATCCCCGCCGGCTACAGCGTGAAGGTCACCGCGGGCTCCAAGCTCAAGGAAGCGGCCAAGGGCAAGTAAGCCCGCGCTCCGAGCGCCGGTTCACTGGAGCGCCCTTCGAGGCGCGGGCCGGTGGACGGCGCCCGAGAGAGTCGACGGCGCCGGAAGGGCCGACGATGCCCGACAGGGCGGCCCCCCTCTCGACGAGGGGGACCGCCCTGTTTGCTGTTTGCTCCGGGTCAGCCGAGGGCCTTGCCCGGGAGCTCGACCTTGGCGCCCAGCTCCACGAGCTTCTCCATGAAGTTCTCGTAGCCGCGGTTGATCAGCTCGATGCCGTGGACGCGGGAGGTGCCCTCGGCGGCGAGGGCCGCGATCAGGTAGGAGAAGCCGCCGCGCAGGTCGGGGATGACCAGGTCGGCGCCCTGGAGCCGGGTCGGACCCGAGACGACCGCGGAGTGCAGGAAGTTGCGCTGGCCGAAGCGGCAGTCGGAGCCGCCCAGGCACTCGCGGTAGAGCTGGATGTGCGCGCCCATCTGGTTGAGCGCCGAGGTGAAGCCGAGCCGGGACTCGTAGACCGTCTCGTGGATGATCGACAGGCCCGTGGCCTGGGTGAGCGCCACCACCAGCGGCTGCTGCCAGTCGGTCTGGAAACCGGGGTGCACGTCCGTCTCCAGGGCGATGGACTTCAGCTCGCCGCCCGGGTGCCAGAAACGGATGCCCTCGTCGTCGATCTCGAAGGCGCCGCCGACCTTGCGGTAGGTGTTCAGGAACGTCATCATCGAGCGCTGCTGGGCGCCGCGGACGTAGATGTCGCCGCCGGTCGCGAGCGCCGCCGAGGCCCAGGACGCGGCCTCCAGACGGTCCGGCAGGGCCCGGTGGGTGTAGCCGCCGAGCTTGTCCACGCCGGTGATGCGGATGGTCCGGTCGGTGTCCATCGCGATGATCGCGCCCATCTTCTGCAGCACGCAGATGAGGTCCTCGATCTCCGGCTCGACCGCCGCGTTGGACAGCTCCGTGACGCCCTCGGCCAGCACGGCCGTCAGCAGCACCTGCTCGGTCGCGCCCACCGACGGGTACGGCAGCGTGATCTTCGTACCGCGCAGGCCCTTCGGGGCCTCCAGGTACTGCCCGTCCGCGCGCTTCTCGATGCTCGCGCCGAACTGCCGCAGCACGTCGAAGTGGAAGTCGATGGGCCGGCCGCCGATGTCACAGCCGCCGAGGCCGGGGATGAACGCGTGCCCGAGCCGGTGCAGCAGCGGGCCGCAGAACAGGATCGGGATCCGGCTGGAACCGGCATGGGCATCGATGTCAGCCACGTTGGCGCTCTCGACGTGCGTCGGGTCGAGCACCAGCTCGCCGGGCTCCTCGCCCGGACGGACCGTCACCCCGTGCAACTGGAGCAGCCCGCGCACGACGCGCACGTCACGGATGTCCGGAACATTGCGCAGCCGGCTCGGCGCGCTGCCGAGCAGCGCGGCGACCATGGCCTTCGGCACGAGGTTCTTCGCACCGCGGACACGGATCTCGCCCTCAAGCGGGTTTCCGCCGTGGACAAGCAGGACATCGTCGTTGACGGTCATGTATCTCGCGTTCCGATCAGATGGGCATGGGGACCGCCGGTCACCGGGCGGGCCGTGGGACAGGGTAATCGCCGATCACCCCCCGTCCGTAAGTCCGCGTACCACCCTGCCGCGTCATGGGTTTGTCACAACACGAAACGTTTGCGATCGGACACATGGGGTCACCGGCGCGCGTGCGCGCCCGGCCCTGCTTCCATGCTCCCTGAGCTGCGTTCACTCCCGGGCGCCGATTGGCTCCCCACTCCCGGGGAAGATGCGGGATCATGTCTGGCATGACCGAGGTGTCCTCGCTCACAGGGCGGCTGCTCGTGGCCACCCCCGCCCTGGCGGACCCGAACTTCGACCGCGCGGTGGTGCTCCTTCTCGACCACGACGAGGAGGGTTCCCTCGGCGTCGTCCTCAACCGCCCCACCCCGGTAGGCGTTGGCGACATCCTGGAGGGCTGGGCCGGCCTCACCGGCGAGCCCGGCGTCGTCTTCCAGGGCGGCCCCGTCTCGCTGGACTCCGCGCTCGGCGTGGCGGTCATACCGGGCGGCGCGAACGGGGAGCGGTCCCCGCTGGGCTGGCGCCGGGTGCACGGCGCGATCGGTCTGGTCGACCTGGAGGCACCGCCCGAGCTGCTCGCCCCGGTCGTCGGTTCGCTGCGGATCTTCGCCGGGTACGCCGGCTGGGGGCCCGGCCAGCTTGAGGACGAGCTGGCCGAGGGCGCCTGGTACGTGGTGGAGTCCGAGCCCGGTGACGTGTCCTCGCCGGCCCCCGAACGGCTGTGGCGCGAGGTGCTGCGCCGCCAGCGCAACGAGCTGGCGATGGTGGCCACCTATCCGGACGACCCTTCGCTCAACTGATGCCCGGGCACTTCAGTACCCTGGGCGGTATGAGCACTCTTGAGCCCGAGCGCGGGACTGGTACGGGGACCCTCGTAGAGCCGACGCCACAGGTGTCCCACGGCGACGGCGACCACGAGCGCTTCGCCCACTACGTCCAGAAGGACAAGATCATGGCGAGCGCCCTCGACGGCACCCCCGTCGTGGCGCTGTGCGGCAAGGTCTGGGTGCCGGGCCGCGACCCGAAGAAGTACCCCGTGTGCCCCATGTGCAAGGAGATCTACGAGTCCATGGGCAGCGGCGGCGACAAGGACAAGGGCAGCGACAAGGGCAAGGGCAAGTAAGGCCCCGCCCCCGTTGTGACCCGCGAGGGCCCCGGCGCGCTTCGGCGTGCGCCGGGGCCCTTCGCCGTACCGGCGCCGCCGTCGCCCCAGGCGGCCGGGAGGCCGAGTGGTCCAGACCTCTTGTGGACGGGTGCGGGTGGTCCTAGCCTCCGTACCGATCCGCTGGTTGTGCAGAGCGGAACGGCCGTTGCGCAAGGTGCAACGCGGGCGTGGAGGTTACATGGGTGAGATCGGCGGCGAGGGACCCGTTCCGGCCGAGGGCGTGGCGCTGATCCCGGCGCCGGGCCGGGTCTCGGTGCCGGGCGGCCGCTGTGTGGTCGACGCGGACACCGGGATCGAGGCCGCCGAGGGCACCGAACGGGTGACGCGCTGGCTGCGGTCGGCCGTCGGCGCGGCGACCGGGCTGCCGTTCGCGCCGTACCGCGGGAGGGAAGGCGACGGGGGCGGCCGGGTGCGGCTGCGGATCGTCCCAGGGCTCGCGGCGGGACCCGGCGGTCCCGAGTCCTACCGGCTGGCCGCCGAGGGCCGGCTGGTCACCCTCGACGGGGCGAGCGAGGCCGGGCTGTTCTGGGCCGCGGGAACCTTCCGGCAACTGCTCGGTCCGGGGGCCTTCCGGCGCGCTCCCGTCAGCGGTCGCGACACCTGGGAGTTCCCCGCCGTCACCGTGCACGACGGACCCCGGTTCGGCTGGCGCGGGCTGCTGCTCGACGTGGCCCGGCACTTCATGCCCAAGGACGGGGTGCTGCGCTACCTCGATCTGATGGCCGCGCACAAACTCAACGTGCTGCATCTGCATCTGACGGATGATCAAGGCTGGCGGATCGAGATCAGGCGGCATCCGAAACTGACCGAGACCGGTTCCTGGCGGGCGCGGACGAAATTCGGGCACCGCGCCTCACCGCTGTGGGACGAGAAGCCGCACGGGGGTTACTACACCCAGGACGACATCCGGGAAATCGTCGCCTACGCGGCCGAGCGGCATATCACCGTCGTGCCGGAGATCGACGTGCCCGGACATTCGCAGGCCGCCATCGCCGCGTATCCGGAACTCGGCAACACGGACGTCGTCGACACCACCGCCCTCTCCGTGTGGGACACCTGGGGTATCAACTCCAACGTACTGGCTCCCACCGACGACACCCTGCGGTTTTACGAAGGGGTGTTCGAGGAGGTCCTGGAGATGTTCCCCTCACGGTTCATCCACATCGGTGGAGACGAATGCCCGAAGGACCAGTGGCGGAACTCGCCGGCCGCCCGGAAACGCGTCGCCGGCCTCGGACTCGACGACGAGGACCAGCTCCAGTCGTGGTTCATCCGGCATTTCGACACCTGGCTCACCGCGCGCGGGCGCCGGCTGATCGGCTGGGACGAGATCCTCCAGGGCGGCCTCGCGCCGGGCGCCGCGGTCTCCTCCTGGCGCGGCTACGAGGGCGGGGTCACCGCCGCGCGCGCCGGGCACGACGTCGTCATGTGCCCCGAGCCGTACGTGTACTTGGACCACCGTCAGGCCCCGGGCGACGAGGAACCCGTACCGATCGGCTTCGTCCGCACCCTGGAGGACGTCTACCGGTTCGAGCCCGTCCCGGCCGCGCTCACCGAGGCCGAGGCGCGCCATGTGCTCGGCACCCAGGCCAATGTGTGGACCGAGGTGCTGGAGGACGCCGCGCGCGTGGACTACCAGGTGTTTCCCCGGCTCGCCGCGTTCGCGGAGGTCGCCTGGAGCCGGCTGCCCGCGCCCGCAGAACGGGACTTCGCGGACTTCGAGCGCCGGATGGCCGTCCACTACCGGCGACTTGACGCCCTGGGCGTCGCCTACCGGCCGCCGTCCGGACCCCGGCCGTGGCAGCGCCGCCCCGGGGTGCCGGGCCGCCCGATCGACGGACCGCCGCCGCACCGATAGCGGGCGGAGCCGGCCCGGTGACGAGGCGGTCGACCCGGCAGCGGAGGGCGTGGATAGCGGAAAAACCCCGGCAGCATCACCGAAGAGTGGCAATTCGCGCGTACTGGTGATGTGACGCGAAAACGGACCATCTCCTCGGTGAGGTGGGCGAATGTCTCCCAGGGCCTGTCTTTCGGATCAGGTCGGCCTCGGGCAACGGTGCCTTGTGACCGACCCGAGCGGGGTTTGGTGCGTGCAACTGCAAGGCGGAGGAGGGAGTCGACGCGATGGGGGTGCCTCCGCGCGAGCGAAGCCGAGCGTGGGGGAGTCGGCGAGTGACGACAACGCCGCTGGGGGTCCCCCCACGCCCTGCAGGCAGTGGGGGAGGGCGTGCCAAACCCCGCGACTCCGACAGGATCCGAAAGGCAGGCCCTGGCGGACCCCCGCGTTCGAGCCTTGCGAAGATGTGCCAGAGTTGCCACGTCCGCCCTGTCAGCACGTACCGTACGGCGCAACAGGCGGGACCAGGTGGGGCAGCGGGAAGGGGCAGCCGGGTTGACCACGCACGCACCGCAGGCGGGGCAGGCCGTCACCCTGCCCACGACGCTGGACGAGGCGGTGGCGGCGCTCGCCGCGAGGCCCACCGCGGTCCCGGTCGCGGGCGGCACCGACCTCATGGCCGCCGTCAACTCCGGGCAGCTCAGGCCCGCGGCCCTGGTCGGCCTCGGCCGGATCAGCGAGATCCGCGGCTGGCAGTACCAGGACGGCCACGCGCTGCTCGGCGCCGGACTCACCCACGCGCGCATGGGCCGCCCCGACTTCGCGGCGCTCATCCCGGCGCTCGCCGCCGCCGCGCGCGCCGCGGGCCCGCCGCACATCCGCAACGCGGGCACCCTGGGCGGCAACATCGCCTCCGCCGCGCCCACCGGGGACGCGCTGCCGGTGCTCGCCGCGCTGGAGGCGACGCTGATCGTCGCGGGACCCGGCGGGGCGCGCCGGGAGGTCCCGGTCTCGCACCTGCTGGCGGGCGTGGAGATGCTGGGCGCCGGCGAACTCATCGGCTTCGTGCGGGTGCCGCTGCTGCACGCCCCGCAGGTCTTCCTCAAGGCGACCGGCCGCACCGGACCCGGCCGCGCGCTGGCCTCCGTGGCCCTCGTCCTCGACCCCGCCCGGCGCGGTGTGCGCTGCGCGGTCGGGGCCATAGCGCCGATGCCGCTGCGGCCGCTGGAGGCCGAGCAGTGGGTCGCGCGGCTCATCGACTGGGACAACGACCGCACGCTCGTCCCCGAGGCGCTCCGCGCCTTCGGCGAGTACGTCGCCGCGGCCTGCATCCCCGACCCGGCGCCGGAGGCGGACGGCACGGTGCCGTCGCTGCCGCCCGCCGTACTGCACCTGCGGCGCACCGTCGCCGCGCTGGCCCGACGAGCACTGGGGAGGGCGCTGTCGTGACCGACGACCAGCACGGAGAGGGCACGCCCGAGGGCGGCGGGCGCTGGAACCCGCTGCCCCAGGGCGACTACGACGACGGCGCCACCGCCTTCGTCAAGCTCCCCGAGGGCGGCATAGACGCCCTGCTGTCCGGTGACAGCCCGCTGGCCGCGCCGGGGCACGGCTACGTGCCGCCGAGCATCCCGCAGGCCCCGGCGGACGACGGCACCGGCGGCTGGCCCGCGCCGGAGGGCGGCGCCCACTGGCCCGACCCGAACGGCGGGCAGGGCGGCGGCCAGTGGCCCGACCCGGACACCGGGCAGGGAGCGACGCAGGGCAGCGACCGCTTCACGTACGACCCCGCGGCCACGCAGCACTGGAACTTCGAGGAGCCCGCGCCCTCCGCGGCGCCCGGCCACGACGTCACCGGACAGTGGTCCATCCCGGTCGCCGGCGGGGAACTTCCGGACGAGTCGGGCGAGTTCACGACGTCGGCCCTGGTGGAGCAGTGGGGTGGCACGCCACCGGCCACGCTCCCGGGTGGTGCGCCGGCGCCTTGGGCCACGAACGCGGGGCAGCCCTGGGGAGACCAGGGGGAGGCCACGCAGGGCGCGGCTCCGGGCCCGGACGCGTTCGGGGGCGGCGAGGGGTACGGCGCCGAGGCGTACGACCCGGGGACCGGCGGACACGCCGGGGACGGGGACTTCGACGCCGGGCGCGCGGAGGATGTGCGGCAGCAGGTCGGGAGTGCGCGGGCGCGCCGCCAGGCGCGTGCGCAGGGCGCGTACGAGCAGGATGCGCAGGGCGGCGCGTACGGCCAGGACACGCTGGGGCGTGACGCGTACGGGCAGGGTGGTCCCGTGCCCGGCGCGTACGAGCCGGGCACGGCCGGGCAGGCGGGGGCGGCGCCGGGCGCGCACGACCTCGCAGCACACGCGCCGGGCGCGGAGGCACCGGGCGACCAGGGTGCCTACGGCCAGGGCGGGTACGAGCAGCCCGGCCAGGCGGACGACGCGGCCGTGCAGGATCCCCACGGGGCGCAGGAACACGCCGCGCACGGGCTGGACGACCGCATAGAGGGCCCGCTCGGCCAGGCCGCCCGGACGGGCCCCACCCCGAGCGCGCACCCGCAGGGCGGTGCCGTACCGGGCGCGCATCCGCACTCACCGCAGGACCAGGTGCCCGGGACGCGGGACACACCTGGCCAGGCGGGCCACGAGCAGGACCCGCGCGAGCAGGCCGCTCACCCCGAACCGACGCATCCCGAGCAGGCGTACCCCGAGCAGGCGCACCCCGAGTCGGGTCATGCCCAGCCGGACCGACCCGGCACCCCGTACATCCCGGCGCCGTCGAGCGAGCCGTCGTACCCCTCCCCGGGCGCCCACCAGCAGGACGGGCACCCGGCGCACCACACCCCGCCCGCCGGGGTCCCGGTCGGACCGGACGCGGACGTCCACGGCCCCGCCACGGGCCCCGAGGCCCCCGTCGGCGGCCCCGCGGAACACGCGGACCCGGCCACCGGGCCCGAGGCCGCCACGCCGGCGCACGGGACCCCGTCGCCCACCGGCGAACCGTCCGCCCCCGCCGTACCCGGGCAGCGGTCCGGCGTGCCCGCGCCCGGCGTTCCCGGGCAGCGGTCCGACACGCCCGCGCCCGCGCCCGCCGCACCCACCACCCCCGCGCCGGCGCACGACGGCGACACGCCGGACACCCCGTCCGACGCGTCCGGACACGCCGACGCCCCGGACGACGCCGGGTCCGCACGGCCCGAGGAGCCCGAGCAGGCCGAAGCGCCCGCCCCCCTCCCGCCGAACGACGACCACCCCCTCGCCTCCTACGTGCTGCGCGTCAACGGCGCCGACCGGCCCGTCACCGACGCCTGGATCGGGGAGTCGCTGCTGTACGTGCTGCGCGAGCGGCTCGGGCTCGCGGGCGCGAAGGACGGGTGCTCGCAGGGTGAGTGCGGGGCCTGCAACGTGCAGGTCGACGGGCGGCTGGTGGCCTCCTGCCTGGTGCCCGCGGTCACCGCGGCCGGGACCGAGGTGCGGACGGTGGAGGGGCTGGCCCAGGACGGGCGGCCCTCGGACGTACAGCGCGCGCTGGCCCGTTGCGGCGCCGTGCAGTGCGGTTTCTGCGTGCCCGGCATGGCGATGACCGCGCACGACCTGCTGGAGGGCAACCCCGCGCCGACCGAGCTGGAGACCCGGCAGGCCCTGTGCGGCAACCTGTGCCGCTGCTCCGGCTACCGGGGCGTCGTACAGGCCGTCCAGGAGGTCGTCGCCGAACGCGAGGCCGCCCGCGCCGCCGAGGCGGAGGCGGGGGCCACCGACGCGGCCGACGACACGCGGGTCCCGCATCAGGCGGGCCCCGGCTCCGGCGGCAACCCGTCGGTGTTCGAGGCGCCGGGCGTGTTCGACACGCCGCCACCCACCCCTGACGGCTACGGCGACACGCCCGGCCCGTACGACCAGCACTACGGCCAGGACGGAGGCCAGGCGTGAGCAACGAAGCCGCCACCGCCGCCACGGAACCCGCCGCCGAGCCCGAGCAGGCCCCGCACGGCCTCGGCGTCTCGCTGCCGCACGCGGACGCCCGGGCGAAGACCGAGGGCACCTTCCCGTACGCCGCCGACCTGTGGGCCGAGGGCCTGCTCTGGGCGGCCGTCCTGCGCTCCCCGCACGCGCACGCGCGGATCGTGTCCGTCGACACCTCCCACGCCCGCGAGATGCCCGGCGTGCGCGCCGTCATCACCCACGAGGACGTGCCGGGCACCCCCCGCCACGGCCGGGGCACCCCCGACCGGCCGGTGTTCGCCGCCGAGGTCGTACGCCACCACGGCGAGCCCATCGCCGCCGTCGCCGCCGACCACCCGGACACCGCGCGGATGGCCGCGGCCGCGATCATCGTCGAGTACGAGATCCTCGACCCGGTGACCGACCCCGAGCATGCGTTCGAGGCCGAACCGCTGCACCCCGACGGCAACCTGATCCGGCACATCCCGCTGCGCCACGGCGACGCGGAGGCGGTCGGCGAGGTCGTCGTCGAGGGGCTGTACCGCATCGGCCGCCAGGACCCGGCCCCGATCGGCGCCGAGGCCGGTCTCGCGGTGCCGCGCCCCGACGGCGGGGTGGAGCTGTACCTGGCCTCCACCGACCCGCACCACGACCGCGACACCGCCGCGGCCTGCTTCGGGCTGTCCCCCGATCGGGTGAAGATCGTGGTCACCGGGGTGCCCGGCGCCACCGCCGACCGCGAGGACCAGAGCTTCCAGCTCCCGCTCGGCCTGCTGGCGCTGCGCACCGGCTGCCCGGTGAAGCTCGCCGCGAGCCGCGAGGAGTCCTTCCTCGGCCACCCGCACCGCCACCCCACCCTGCTGCGCTACCGCCACCACGCCGACGCCGAGGGCAACCTGGTGAAGGTGGAGGCGCAGATCCTGCTGGACGCGGGCGCGTACGCCGACACCTCCGCGGACGCGCTGGCGGCCGCCGTCTCGTTCGCGTGCGGGCCGTACGTCGTCCCGAACGCGTTCATCGAGGGCTGGGCCGTACGCACCAACAACCCGCCCTCCGGCCATGTGCGCGGCGAGGGCGCGATGCAGGTGTGCGCCGCGTACGAGGCCCAGATGGACAAGCTGGCCCGGAAGCTTGAGGTGGACCCGGCCGAACTGCGGCTGCGCAACGTGCTCGCGACCGGCGACGTGCTGCCGATCGGCCAGACCGTGACCTGCCCGGCGCCGGTCGCCGAACTCCTCCAGGCGGTACGGGACTTCCCGCTCCCGGCGCTGCCCAAGGACACCCCGGAGGAGGACTGGCTGCTGCCCGGCGGCCCCGAGGGCGCGGGCGAGCCGGGCGCGGTGCGCCGGGGTGTCGGCTACGGCCTCGGCATGGTGCACATGCTCGGCGCGGAGGGCGCCGACGAGGTGTCCACGGCGACGGTCAAGGTCCACGACGGCGTCGCCACCGTGCTGTGCGCGGCCGTGGAGACCGGCCAGGGATTCACCACGCTGGCCCGGCAGATCGTCCAGGACACCCTGGGCATCGAGGTGGTCCACGTCGCCCCGGTCGACACCGACCAGCCCCCGTCCGGCGCGGGCTGCCGGGGCCGGCACACCTGGGTGTCGGGCGGCGCGGTGGAGCGGGCGGCGAAGATGGTCCGCACGCAGCTTCTCCAGCCGCTGGCCCACAAGTTCGGCATGTCGACCGAGCTGCTCCAGATCGACGACGGCAGGATCACGTCGTACGACGGGGTGCTGTCGACCACCGTCACCGAGGCGCTGGACGGCAAGGAGCTGTGGGCCACCGCGCAGTGCCGCCCGCACCCCACCGAGCCGCTGGACGCCACCGGGCAGGGCGACGCGTTCGTGGGCCTCGCGTTCTGCGCGATCCGCGCGGTGGTGGACGTGGACATCGAGCTGGGCTCGGTCCGGGTGGTGGAGCTGGCCGTCGCCCAGGACGTGGGCCGGGTGCTCAACCCCGCCCAGCTGGCGGCCCGGATCGAGGCGGGCGTCACCCAGGGCGTGGGCATCGCGCTCACGGAGAACCTGCGCACGCCGCGCGGGCTGATCCGCCACCCCGACCTGACCGGGTACGCCCTGCCGACCGCGCTGGACGCGCCGGACATCCGGATCGTCAAGCTGGTGGAGGAGCGGGACGTGGTCGCGCCCTTCGGCGCCAAGTCGGTCAGCGCGGTCCCGGTGGTGACGTCCCCCGCGGCCATCGCCTCCGCCGTCCGCGCGGCCACCGGCCGCCCGGTCAACCGGCTCCCGATCCGCCCCCAGGCCGCGGTGGTCACGACCCAGTGACCGCCGGCGGGCAACGCACCGGGCCCGCCTGACGTCTCCTCCCGCGAGGGGCGTTGTCAGTGGGGCGGCGTAGTCTGCGCAGCAGTGGGGGAGCCGCCGCAGCCGGGCGCCCGCACTTGGCACGCACGGGCGAGTCCGCGGGGGAGCGATGAGTACGACGGATGCCGGGACGGTGGCGATCACACTGACCGAGGCCGAGCTGGACCGCCATGTCACGCACGCGGCGACGCGCGGCCTGCTCGCGGGTCCCGGGCTGCCCGCCGTCACCGATGTGCTGACCTTCTCACCGCTGCGCGCGTACGGCCTGCGCACCCTCGCGGACGCCGCGGACGGGCCCGCGCAGCTCGCCGAGGAGCTGCGGGACCGCCTGGTGATAGGCGAGCTGCTCAGCCCGGCCGGCATGGAGCGGGAGTCGATCCTGCTCGACGGCGACACGGGCGAGGTCACGACGGCGTATCTGCACGACCCGTCCGCGTGGCGCCCCTTCGCGCCCTCCCTGGCCACGCTGCTGCGCTTCGCCGCGGTCACCGAGGAACTGGCGGGCCTGCGCGGCCGGTTCGCCTCCCTCGCGGGCCAGTACGGCCCCCAGACGGTCGCCGAGGCCTCGCGCCGCCTCCTCGCGCTGTTCGAGGAGGGCACGGACGGCCGGGTGCCCCCGTACTGGAAGGCGGCGGCGCTGATCCGTCCGCTCGCCCTGGCCGCGGGACCGGGCACGGCGTCCGGCCTCACCCTGGACCTCCCCGCGCGCGTCCTCGACCAGGAGTTCGGGCACGGCCGGGTGGCCCGCTTCGAGGACGTCGACTTCCCGGCCACGCTCACCCACGAGCCGACCCGCCGCTTCCTGCGCGAGACCGGGCTGCCCGAGGAAGCGGTCCTCTTCTTCGCCGACCCGGACGCCCCGCTGCCGACCCTGCGCGAGTACTTCACCCAGGACCACGGCGACTACCCGCTGGCCGAACTCCCCGCCCACTGCGACCACTTGATCCGCCTCGGCTACCTGGTGGAGGACAACAGCCTGGTGGTCGACGGCCGTACGGGCGCCGTCCTCACCTTCTCCGAGCCCGAGGCCGCCCTCTACCCCCTCAACACCGACGTCTCCACCCTCGCCTTCACCCTCTGGCTCCTCCACCACGAACGCACCATCGACCAGCACCTGTCCCACGAACTGACGACGGCGTCCTACGACCAACTGGCCGCCGCGATGCTCCACACCCTGACCACGATCGACCCCACGGCCACCCTGCCGGGCACCACCTGGCACTACTGGACGCAGACGTTCCAGGACGAGGCGGGCGGGGTGCTCTGATGCCGTCGAGCGCGGATCTCGCCGCGTGGGTCGGCGCCGTGGGCACCTGGGCGGCCCTGGGCGCCGCGGTCTACGGAGCGCGCGCCGCGTTCCACATGATCCGGGTCGAGCGCGAGCGGGACCGCGAGCAGGAGCGTCAACGGCAGGCGGACCAGGCCTCCAGCGTCGCGGTCTGGCTCGGGCGCGCGTTCGGCGGCGACCACTCGGACAGCCTGGCGACGAGCGTGGTGCTGTGCCGTGAGAGCTTCTTTCCCGACATCTACCTGGTGAACAGCTCCCGGCTGCCCGTCTACGCGGTCGGGGTCTTCGTCTGGGTCGACTTCAGCGACCGCCCGATCCGCTGGCAGGACCGCGTCATCCTCCCGCCGACGCCGGAACCCGTGATCGCCAGCGCCTACCTGGACGCGGCCCCCGACGCCGCACCGGTCATGGAGCGCGTCGTCGGCGTGAGCATCGCCTTCCGCGACGCCGAGGGAACGCACTGGCAGCGCACGCGTGACGGGTCCCTCCACAGGATCGACCCAGCCGACGCGAACCAGCGAACAGGAGTCGCCGACGGCCACCGCTTCGTCCAGCCCCAGAACCTGGAGGACGTGGACCTCCCCGCGGCCGGACCTGAACCCGCGTAACTCCCCGAGGGCGGAGCTCCGTGGGGTTCGGTTGTCGTCTCTGGAGGCCGTGGCGGGAATCGAACCCGCGTAACTCGCTCTGCAGGTTTGTCTGCTCTGGTCAGAGCTTGATCCAGTCCCGTCCGTCGATGTCCAGAGCCATACGGATGTTGCGCCCAGAGGAGCACGGTGAACAGCCCTGGACGGCAATGTACGGCAATGAACGAGACGGAAACTGAGACGGCCGGAGCGTCCCTGCGACACCGTCCTCGCTGGCGAGACGCCCACTGGTGGCCAGTCGGCGAACGTCAACTGAGACGAAGCACGCCGCGGTCGGCGAATGGCAGGGGCTGTTCATCCCCTGACCTTGCGCGTAGCCGTATGGGGGCGTTCAGGGGGTTCACCGGACACGTCAGGAGGGGTGCGCGTACCGCAGTGAACGGTGGCGGCCCTCGGCGCCTTGGAGAAGGAACAGGACAACGGGCAGCGCTAGAGATCCCACCGAGGCACTTGGGCCAGCTCTGTCATTCAGGGCCCGCTGAAGTCAGCCCTGCGCGAGGATGGGCCTGTGATTGGGATGGTTCGGGCAGAAGCCCAGGTCATACCCGGAGAATCCAGGTGGTTCAGGACCGTGGCTCATGGTGCCGATCCGGTCCCGACGAGAAGCGAAGGAGTAAGATCGTGCAAGTCTGCGAGGGGTGTGGCCGGTCCCATCAGGGACTGTACTTCGGCTCCGGGATCGGCGAAGCGCAGTGGTGGTGTTGGCGCTGTCAGAGCACCGACCAGAAGGAACTGGTCAGGTCTCTGGATGAGCGTGCCCGGGGCGTACTCAACCGTGACGAGGACGGCGTCCTCTGGCCCTACGGCCCGAACGTCTACGTCCCAATGCGCGCAAGCCTGCTGGACTGGGCGAACCAGCACGATCTCAAGATCGGCAACACGGGATGTTCTTCTGGGTTGCATTGGCTCGACAAGGGCCGCTGCGCCAAGAGGGAGTGCCTAGGCAAACCGGAGTTCTACGACCATACGACCACTTGGCTTTCCCGGAACTCCGGGAGGCCCGCTCTTGTCTTCAACCAGCCGTATGGGCAAGTGGACCTGGCCGAGGTTCGGGAGTCCATCAGAGAGTACCCGTCTCTCACGGCTGAGGTTGGGCCGGAAAGCTGGTACGGCGGCGACACGACCAGTATCTACATCTGGAATGAGGGCAACCGCGCGTAGGCGGTTCGGGGGCCACGACAACCTCACACCGAAGGGCCCCACCTTACGGTGGGATGCTTCGGCATCGTGCTCGGTGAGGTGCTGGCGGGGAAGACTAGAACGACGGTCGGGCAGCAGTCGGGTACCGCCCGGACCGGGGGCAGGTCCGGCGGGAGACCAAGAACACGAAGTCTCCGGTGGGCCGTCGTGCGGTGCCGCTCCCGGGCCCGCTGGTCGCCACGCTCCGGCAGCCCGCCGAGGGGTAGGAGCGCGAGTGCAAGGCCGCCAGCAGTCTGGCGTGAGGGGTTGCCCCAACACGCTTTCCAAATGTTCGTACGGGGGTCCGGGCGGAGTCGTATGCGTCCTGACCTGCGGCGGAGCGTTCGGGGTGGCCCCGTCCGGACTGGGCCGGACGGGGGTGAATGCAACCAGAACTGCAACCAGACCCTGCTCCGTTTGGCAGCGGTTGCGTGTCACCTACCGGCCGACCAGCGAGGGCGGTCAGCCAGTCGGCGCAGGGTGTCGAAAGACAGCACCCCGCGCGTCTCCACATCGACCTTGGTCGCCTGGAGCGCCTGCGTAGCAGCCTTGCTGAACATCGTTGCCAGCCGGCCGCAGAGCTTGACGGTCGACATCTGCCGCAACTCATCATGCGCTGGAGGGGAGTAGCGACCCAGGTACTTCGAAGCGTTTTCCTCTCCGCGGACGCGTTCCAACAGGATGGAACAGAGGGCGGGGGCATCTTTGGCGGCCGCGTCGTGGGTCTGGGTGCTCAGCGCCGCGGCTGACTTGGCAAGGCTCACCAGCGCGTAGCCTGCCCGGTCCTTGTCAAGCGTGAAGCCGACATGGTCATCCAGCGCTAGAGCCGCGAGGCCGGCCGATGTCTGGGTCTCCGCTTCGTCCCGGAGCGAGATCGAGAACTCCACAAGGAACGCCCTGACCGCCCCGTGGTAGTCGTCGTAGTCCGTAAGCTCAGGCGCGAGATTTCTAGCGTAGGCACCGGCTCTCTGCTGCCCTTCCAAACGAAGGGCCCGCAGCAGGGACACCCGTGACTCGAGGATCTTGCGGCCGGTGCCCTGCACTGCTCCCTTCGCCGCCCACACTGACTCGGGTGCCGACAGGGAGCGGGACAGCAGGTAGGCATCGCGATAGCCCTCGAGGGTTGAAGCCTTCTTCACCAGGCGCTCTCCGCCAGCTTGGCCCACAAGTTCGTAGACCTTCGAGGCGGTTTCTTCTCGGTGTAGGTAGTCGACCACCGTCGCAGCGATGGAGGGATGCCGGCAGTAGACACGGTTGCCAGCGAAGGTCACTGCGGCCTCCCGGCCGAGCGTTTGCAGGATCTTTCCGTCGGCGAAGACGGGGTCGAGCCCCGCCATGGCCGCGATCACCGACCTGCTTGCCCCCTTGCCGCGGTTGCCGTCCGTGTCGAGCGCGTGCTGCATCACGCAGATGCCCCCGAAGATGTCGCCAAGGTCGACGGAGTCCGTCAGCTTGATCTCGTGCAGCTTGCGCACCAGATCCTCCACACGGGCACCCAGACTCGCCCCGTACCGGACATCGAGAACCGCTCCGAAGAGCGTGTTGCTCTCGGCGGCCATGGCGCCGGCCGAGGCCGCGAGGCGCTCCGCGACGGTGTCGATTTCCTGGCTGCCGTTCGGCAGCAGTCCAAGCCCCTGCCAGGTCAGGGCGATGTTCCTGGCGTCGTCGTTGGTGATGCCGTGGAACAGGACGTCCTCGATCCACGGTCGTAGCGTCGAACCGGCGCCCTGCCACCACAGCCGGTCTTGGCTGGCGAGCAGAAAGGCGATGCCGGACCCCTCGGACGCCCAGACGTCCTTCGTGGACGCCAAGTCGTCCGTGATCAGGTCGGCCTCGTCGACGCAGATCAGGCTCTTTCCGGCCGCGCGGACGTCGTTCAGCCAGTCCTTGGTCAACCGCGGTGCGCCCGGTTCCCGCCACAGCACGTTCCACTCAGGTCTTGAGCTCGCCACCCCGTGCGCCACCTGGCGCAGGGCCAGGGACTTGCCCTCGCCGAGCGGACCGATGGCCACCGCACCGCCGCCACCGCCGACCCGCAGGCATTCGACCACCTTCTGCTCCAAGGAGGCCGTTGAACTGAGCACGGGCCAGCAGCCCGGCGCGGCGTCCGCCCACACCGGCTGGCTGCCCTCCGCGAAGGCCGCCGGCTGGTACGAGGCCGAGTCAGCCAAAGTACGCGGCACCCGCGAGTAGCCGTAGTGAGAAGCGGTCTCCTCGGTTTCTGTCTCGTCCTGCTCCACCTCGTCGGTGAATAGTTCGTGCCCGTCGACACCGAGGTAGAGGGTGAAGCCGGGAGCACCCACGAAGTCACCCAGAGCGCCGCTCGTTACAGCCGCGGCATCTGTTTCATACGCCGCCCAGAGAACCTCTGCCTCCAGCAGGTCGGCCTTGTTGTCGAGGACCTGGCTGCGCATGCTTCTCATGAAGCTGTCGAGCCACCCGCTGTAGCCCACCACCAGCACGACCGAGTTAGTGAGCAGCCGTCTCAGCACATCGTCCAGGCCGGGGCGGGCGGAGGTGATCCTTGTCGGTACGTTGCTCGAAGCCTTGCCGGTCCAGTAGCCGTGAATATGCAGCACGGGGTGGGCGATGGCTTCGTCCAGCTGCGCCATCGCGGGGACGGTGTCGGTTGGAATCGGGATCGGCATCGCTGGAATGCCGACCTGACGGAGGGCGATCTCGATCAGCGGGTCGAAGTTTGTCGTGATGATCGGGCCCCGTGCTCGCCCGCTCAGCGACGCAAAGAACTGCGCAAACCGCTGGTACCCGCGGGGAATGAGCCACTTTCCCGTCCTCGCGTACTCTCGGCAGCGCTCCTCGTCCCTAGCGACATCCGCCACATCCTTCTCATGCACGTCGGGGCACGCCTGGAGCACAGCCTTCCGGATCGCCCGCATGACCGTCGGCTCACCTGCCTGCTTGGTCAACACTGCCGCCGCATTCTGGTACTTGAGGCCGGGGTCCGCGGCGTCGGTGACGGTCTCGTCGAACCTGGCCAGGCCCGCCTTCGGGACGTGCTCCCGGAAGATGTCCGTGAGCTGGGGGACGCTGGGGAGGACCTCGCTGCTGATCCCCGAACCGAAGACAGTGACAAGGCGACGGTCGGCCTCCTCTGCCAGGAACCGGAGGCGGATCTTGAGGTCGGTGATGTCGCCGAAGTCGATAGGACCCATGAACCGATCCAACCACTGCGGCTCGGGAGGTGCACACCTCTCGTTGCGCCCCCACGCCACACGAATGATTTCAAGCCACCTCTAAATGGCTCTGGTTCGCCGATCACGGATAGGGCGGCGACCCTTATGATCAGCCCGTGTCGGGTCCGAGGCAGAGGGGACGCCACCGTTGAGTCCGTTGCAGCTCGCCATCACAGCGATCCTCACAGTCGCTGGCATCGCCCTGCAGATCTGGTCGTCCGCGCCGAGTCGCGCCGAGCGGCAGTACGCCCTCCAACTCCCCTCGGTCCTTCTGTATTCACTTGCCGCAGCGCTCTTCCTGTTCTCGATCTTCCCGGACTCGATGACGGAGGGTAGGGCGTTAGGGTTCGGTCTCAGCGGCGCGGCGGGATTCGCCGCCTTCTTCATGCTGATCTCCTTCACTTGGCTCGCCAAGACCCGTCGACGGGACGAACTGACCGCCCAGTTGAAGAAGGCCCAGCGCGAGAACACCTCGCTGCGGCGACAGTTGGTGGGTGAACGCTCCACGGGAGAGGGCCCGCGACCGCTCGCTCAGTCCACTCGGTATGACGTCCCCCTACGTGGCAGTAGGCGGCATCGGATCGGTGTGGTCACGGGAAATATCGCGAACGTGCATGGCGTCGATGTGTGGGTCAACCCAGAGAACACCCGCATGGAGATGTCCCGCGTTGACGAGCCGACCGTTTCCGCCGCGATCCGCTATCACGGGGGTCGTCGGGACGACGCCGGACATCTGATCGACGACATCATCGCCAAAGAACTTGTCGAGCGGATGGCCGGCCGGCAGCACGTGTCGGCGGGCCAGGTGCTGGTCACCGGGCCGGGCGAGCTGCTGGAGAGCCATCAGGTCCGGAAGATCGTGCATGTTGCCTCGGTCGAGGGGGAACCCGGCTCTGGCTACCGCCAGGTGATGGACCTGGCGCGGTGTGCCCGCAACATCCTGTCTGAGGTTGATCGGCTTGCCGAGGCTGGGGAGCCACTGCGCTCGGTCGTCCTGCCGCTGCTAGGAACCGGCGGGGGCAACAGCGATCTACAGCGCACTGTGGATACCCTCCTGGCAGCCACCGTGAGCTACTTCGAAGCCCATCCCGCGTCTCGCATTCGGATTGTCTATCTGCTGGCGTACACGGACGTGCAGGAGGCCCTCTGCCGGACTGCCCTCGACGAGCGTCCCGAACTTTCGACGGGGGCCTGAGCCGCGTATCGCCATGGCGGCAGGGACTTACTCCGGGGCTCCCGGTCGGGGGCGGGAAGGCAGGGCCGTCGGCCGGTTCGCTGGAACGGTAGGCCCGCTGCCGCTCGGCGCATCCAAGGTGATCAGCTACCACCTGTCCGCCTGTATACTCTCGTTCGAAAGTGCTTGCCCTTGGGCTTGCATAGAGTTTTTCGGTGACCATAGCGGTGGGGAAACGCCCGGCAACATTCCGAACCCGGAAGCTAAGACTGCCAGCGCCGATGGTACTGCGAGGGGGACCTCGTGGGAGAGTAGGTCGTCGCCGATATCTGCTTGAGGGCCGCTCCGCCTCGCGGGGCGGCCCTCGTTGGTTATTCGTGAGTGTCGCCGTAGGGGCCGAGGAAGCGCTCGCCGTTGAAGTGCACCATGTGCGTCTCCTCTTCCGCGACCCAGACTTCCGTTTCCCACGCGATGTCGGCTGCGAACTGTCGGAACTTCTTCTTCGTCTGGAAGGCAGTGACGAAGACCAGCCCCGGGCGCGCTCCCTCGAAGAGCTTCTTGAGCTGCGCGACCCGTAGACCGTTGACCGGCCCGGTGGAGGTGACTGCCTCCACGAGCACCAGCCAGTCCCTGTCCGTGTAGTGGATGACCACGTCGGGCATCTTGCCGTGGGCATCCACGACCACGCCGAGCTCTGCGAGGTACTCGGGCTTGTTGACAATCCACTTGGAGCCCGTGTCGCCCAGGTAGACGACCGTGCCTCCTGGGGTGAACTGCGATGCGAAGCGTTCGACGACAGCCCCGATGAGTTCGCTGTGCTCGCCAGGGCTCAGCTTGACCTCCGTTCCGTCAGGAAGTTTGACGGGCACTCGGTGAACCGACCTCTCAGCGGCCCACAACTCGATCAGCTTCTTCCATTCGGCGTGGAATTCGTCGAGCGAGTCTTGCCATGCCGAGGTCCCGTAGGTCGTCAGCGCCTTTATGGCCAGTTGGCTCGGGTGGTATCGATTGTTCTTGTCGTTCGTTGCTCGTCCTGGGGCGTCAGAATTTTTGACGAGGACGCCGGCATCGATGAGCTGGTGGACGGATTCCTTGCGCACGGACTCGCGGCTGTTCGGTGCGTACCTGCTCGGGTCCTTCGTCCCTTTCGGGATGTCGGGATAGTGGACGGCCATCCAATCCATGCACTCGGTGATGCCGAGGGTGTTAGAGCTCGCCTCCGCCCATTCCTGATCCGGGCGGAGGTCCAGCATCGCAAGCAGGACCAGTGCGGTCCGGGTGTTCTGCTGCTTCGCGGGCATCCCTATAGAGGCGAGAATTTCCTTCGCCTCTTTGAGCTTCTTTTCTTGCTGTGCCTTGGTCACTCGCTGGCCCTCCCCAGCCACATCGATGCAGTGAGTGCGGCTCAGGCTACAGGGCCTCCGGGGGGCGCTGCCAGGTGATGGGGACACACCTTGAGGGGCGGCAAGATTCCGCCATGCCCGACCTTAATCAGCCATTCTGTGGCCGTGCTCGCGGACGCTACGCTTCGCCGGACGAGGCGGTCTCATCCAACTCTAGGTGACGTTCGACGAGATCGTCGAGCTTCTCTTGATCGGGCCACCCATCCTCTATCCACTCGCCACCAATGGCCTGCAGCTGAGCTTCGCTTGGGTAGCGGAGGTTCCGTAGGTCGGTCGCGTTCACCTGTGTGTGGCCGCTGAATCGACGAATGAGCCGGTCTAGCAGGGTGGAGTTGAGCCAGAAGCAGAGACCGCGTGCGACGTCCCGGGGGAGTCCGGCCCCTGCCCTGTGGAACACGTTTACGTGGTTCTCGAATCCAATCCGGGAGTGTGGTGCCACTTCGGGATCGAAAACGGTAGCGACCACACGGCGCTTCTCCTCCTTAGAAGAGAGCCGCTTCACTACGACGTAATAACCAGACGGGAAAGTCATCTTTTCGGTGTCTGGGGTGAGTATAATCGCATTGTTTTTCTTGGCGCCCGGTACGGGCCAATGGATTCCGCCGTTACGCATGTGAAGCGGGTAGATGAGGGGAACCGCTCCCTCCTCTGGGTCGGCTCGCAGGTGCTCCTTGGAGCGAAAGTCCACCACGCGCCCCGTCGAAACCTGACAGTCGATTTGTGTGAGGGTGGCGGGAAGGTTGGCGTGAGTAGCCGCGAGCTGCGCGTCTTCCTCGTCTGCGCTGATGTGGATGAAGTGCTCGCCATCATCTGGATGCACCATCTCGCTGTACTCCATCGAGCGGCTACGGATTTCGCCGCCGTAGCTTTGGCTTGAGGAAACGACGATGGGGCCTCGGTCAGGTTTATCGGTGCGTGTCGCCGAGAAGATCACGTTCTCCTGGAGCACGTCTGTATCGGCGAATACCTTGTTTCGCGATTCAAACAGGTGCACGCGGTTAATGTGCATGCGGTCCAGAAGATACTTGCGGAACGGCCGGAAGTAAGGGCCATTCGCAAAGCTTCGGGGCGTGATGGCGACGAGCTGGCCGCTTGGAGCGAGGAGGCGGATCCCCAGTGCCATGAATGCCGAATAGAGGTTCGAGGTCTCTGTGCAGGCCGCAGCGACTGCTCTCCGCTCACGTGAGTTGGCGGCCAGCTTCTTGTACGGGGGGTTCATGACTACGAGGTCGAACGGACCCCGATCCTCACCGAACAGCCCTGCATCCTCGGTCGCCCAGGTGATGAAGTCGTCCTTCACCAGGGTAGTCTCTACCCATCCGCCGGCCGTTCGGGCCGTGCTCGCGCAGTCTTCCAACGTTGCAGAGAGGGTCTCGTGAAGCTGTGGGTCGTTCTCGCACGCGGTCACGGTGATCTGGGCTCGTGGCTGCTTCCGGAGGATGCGCGATACGACCGAGGCGGTCAGAGACCCCGCCCCGGCACCGGGGTCGAGGAGCCGAATCGGGGCTGCGCCGTCCAGCCTCGCCAGCGAGGCAATGAAGTCCGCAGCGGGGGCAGGCGTGAAGTACTGACCGCGCTTCGCACGCTCCTTGGGGTCAAGAGCCGAAGATGACTCCTGCCTCCTCGCTTCCGTGCGGGTCACAAGATCCGTTTCCGCTGCTGCTACCTCTGTTGCCATGGGCATAGCGTAGCCAGGTCGCACCGGATTCCGATGAGCCTGTGGAAAACCCTTCGCATGATCGCTTCTGCCGGAATCACGGCTGCTCGCCGAGGGCGGCAAAGTGCAGAGCGAAGCTATCGGTCAGACTTGCGAGCACGGCCTTTCCCTTGGCGGGGGTAGCGAGGGACGGAAAGCCAATGACTCCGGATTCGGTATAAGCCCTCATTCCTTGGACGAGGAGATGGACCGCCGCCATGGTCCGTGTTGGCCTCGATTCTTCAGAGGTCGTGGGTGCATGACCAGGTCGTTGGTTCGCCCTGTTTGTTCCGCGTGATCGCGGGCGGGGCCTTCGCATGTCGCTGCGGCTGCACCCAGCTCGCGGCCGGGTTCAGCGTCGGGATCGCTACCGTCTACCGCTACGTCGCCGAGGCGGTCGAATCCTGGCCGCTGTCGCCCCGGACCTCGCCACGGCCGCCCGCACCGCCGCACGCAGGGCGTTTGTCATCCTCGACGGCACCCTGCTGCCTATCGACCGGATCGCCGCCGACCGCCCCTACTACTCCGGGAAGCATAAGAAGCACGGCATGAACGTGCAGGTCATCACCGATCCCTTCGAGCGGCTGCTATGGGCCTCGCCCGCCCTGCCCGGCGCGGTACACGACATCAAGGCCGCCCGCACCCACGGCATCATCGAGGCGCTGGCCGAGGCCGGCGTCCGGTGCTGGGCGGATAAGGGGTACCAGGGTGCGGGCGGCACCGTGCGCGTCCCCTACCGCGGCCGCTGGGAGAAGATCTCCGCAGGCCAGAAAGCCGTCAACGTCTCCCACGCCAAGATTTGCGCGGTCGGCGAGCAGGCGATGGCCACCCTGAAGTCCCGGCGGCTGCTGCGCAAGCTCCGCTGCAGTACCACCCGCATCACCGACCTGGTCAAGGCCGTACTCGCCCTCCACCTGGCCGGATAAGCGGGCCCTGCGGCTTCGACCCGAGCAAAAGCCCTGGTCCACGGGCCGGGGATCGGCGATGCTGCCCCCATGCTGCTTCCCGCCGTCAGTACCCAGACGGAGCTGATCGAGGTCATCCGCATCACCGCGGCCATGCGCAACCCGTTCTCGGACGCACTGGCTGGCGAGGACACCGCGCTGTGGGAGGCGGAGCAGGTCCGAGAGGTCCTGGTGCTGATCACCGAGCTACCCGAGGGCGAGCGGCAGCGTTGCTTCGTCCCTGGCTGAGGCATCCGGGCCCACAGTGCCACGGCCCTCCTCTTCGAGCTCGCCTTCTGTTTCCGATGTCACGGCGCCCGCCTGTGGGGACCCGCGGTCCCCGACGAGCAGCAGGGCATCCAGACCTTCGATCCGGACAGCACCCCCGGCCGTTCGCTTCTTACGCGGTTTCGAGCCACCGGGCCGAGCTGAACCCGTACCAGTAGACATCCGCCACCAGCACCGAACGATGCAGCAGGTTGGAAAGAGCTCAGTGGAGGCCGTGGCGGGAATCGAACCCGCGTAACTCGCTTTGCAGGCGAGTCCCTGAACCACTCGGGCACACGGCCGTGTTGATGGAACGACCGTAGAGCCGCGGCTCGGGAGGGCTCAAGGGAAACGGCGTGGCCGCAACGTGACTGCCATACGGCGTTCACAGGAGGCAGGGGAGAGGAGGGAGCCGGGACAGGAGTCATCGGGGGTTGCGGGCCTTACCCTGGCGGGCATGAGTGTCCTGGGATCCCGTGCCGACGACGTCGTGGTGGCGGAAGACTTCGAGCAGGACGGCGGGGTGCTGGGCCGGGCCTACCGGGCGCTGAGCGTCGGCATCGTCTCCGTCGTGTTCCTGATCGCCTTCGAGGCGACCGCCGTCGGCACCGCGATGCCCGTCGCGGCGCGCGAGCTGCACGGCGTGGCGCAGTACGCCTTCGCGTTCTCCGGGTTCTTCACCACCAGTCTCTTCGGCATGGTCCTCGCCGGTCAGTGGGCCGACCGCCGCGGCCCGCTCGCCGCGCTGACCACCGGCATCGGCGCCTTCGCCGCGGGCCTGGTGATCGCGGGCACCGCCCGGGTGATGTGGGTGTTCATCCTCGGCCGGGCCGTGCAGGGCCTAGGCGGCGGGCTGGTCATCGTCGCGCTGTACGTGGTCGTCGGCCGCGCCTACCCCGAGCGGCTGCGGCCCGCGATCATGGCGGCGTTCGCGGCCGGCTGGGTCGTGCCGTCCGTCGTCGGCCCGCTCGCCTCCGGCGCCGTCACCGAACAGCTCGGCTGGCGCTGGGTGTTCCTCGGCATCCCGGTCCTCGTCGTGCTCCCGCTGGCCCTCGCCCTGCCCCAGATACGGCGCCGGGCGTCGGGACCGGTCGACGCGGACGCCGCCGCGGCGCCCCTGGACCGCCGGCGCATCCGGCTCGCCCTCGGTATCGCCCTCGGCGCCGGACTCGTCCAGTACGCCGCCCAGGACCTCCGCCCCCTTTCCCTGGTTCCCGGCGTGGCCGGCGCCGCCCTGCTGGTGCCCGCCGTCCGCGGCCTGCTGCCGCGCGGCACCTACCGCGCCGCCCGCGGCCTGCCCTCCGTGGTGCTGCTGCGCGGGGTGTGCGCCGGCTCCTTCGTCGCCGCCGAGTCCTTCGTGCCGCTGATGCTGGTCACCCAGCGCGGCCTGTCGCCCACGCTGGCCGGACTCTCGCTGGCCGCGGGCGGCGGCACCTGGGCGCTGGGCTCCTGGCTGCAGTCCCGGCCGCGCCTCGCGCCGTACCGGGAGCGGCTGATGACCGTCGGCATGGTCCTGGTCGTCGCCGCGCTGGTGGCCGCGCCGAGCGTGCTGGTGCGCTCCGTGCCGGCGTGGACGGTGGCCGTCGTCTGGGCCTTCGGCTGTCTCGGCATGGGCCTGGTGGTCTCCTCCACCAGCGTCCTGCTGCTGCGGCTGTCAGCGCCGCAGGAGGCCGGGGCCAACTCCGCCGCCCTCCAGATCTCCGACGCCCTCTCCAACGCCCTCCTCCTCGCCGCCGCGGGCGCCGCCTGCGCGGCCCTCGGCGGCGGTACCTCCGCGACCTCGGGGTCCGCCTCGTCCCACCCCGCCGCCTTCGCCGCCGTCTTCCTGCCGATGGCGGTGGTGGCGCTGGCGGGCGTGTGGGTGACGACCCGCTGCGGGAGCGAGGAGCCGGCGGTCGCGGAGGCGGCGGGCGTTGTGACGTGAGTCCCACCCGGCGGTGACCCGGTGCCGTTCGGGGCCGGAGGGGCGGGTGGCGCCGGTAGGGTGGCCCGGTTGTCATACGTAGCCGACTGAACCTGACCACGGAGACCGTGACTACTACCGCCGCTTCCTCCCACCACCTTTCCCCCGCCTTCCCCGGCCGCGCGCCCTGGGGTACCGCCGGCAAGCTGCGTGCCTGGCAGCAGGGGGCGATGGAGAAGTACATCCAGGAGCAGCCGCGTGACTTCCTCGCCGTCGCCACGCCCGGCGCCGGCAAGACCACCTTCGCCCTGACGCTCGCCTCGTGGCTGCTCCACCACCACGTGGTGCAGCAGGTGACCGTGGTCGCGCCCACCGAGCACCTGAAGAAGCAGTGGGCCGAGGCGGCGGCGCGGGTCGGGATCAAGCTCGACCCCGAGTACAGCGCCGGGCCGCTCGGCCGGGAGTACGACGGCGTCGCCGTCACGTACGCGGGCGTCGGCGTGCGGCCCATGCTGCACCGCAACCGTGCCGAGCAGCGCAAGACCCTGGTGATCCTGGACGAGATCCACCACGCCGGCGACTCCAAGTCCTGGGGCGAGGCGTGCCTGGAGGCGTTCGAACCGGCCACCCGGCGGCTCGCGCTGACCGGTACGCCGTTCCGCTCCGACACCAACCCCATCCCGTTCGTGACGTACGAGGAGGACAACGCCGGCATCCGCCGCTCCTCCGCCGACTACACCTACGGGTACGGCTCCGCGCTCTCCGACGGCGTCGTGCGCCCGGTGATCTTCCTTTCCTACAGCGGGCAGATGCGCTGGCGCACCAAGGCCGGTGACGAGATCGCCGCCCGGCTCGGCGAGCCGATGACCAAGGACGCGGTCAGCCAGGCCTGGCGCACCGCGCTCGACCCGCGCGGCGAGTGGATGCCGAGCGTGCTGCGCGCCGCCGACCAGCGGCTCACCGAGGTCAGGAAGGGCATCCCGGACGCCGGCGCCCTCGTCATCGCCTCCGACCAGGACTCCGCCCGCGCGTACGCCAAGCTGATCCGCGAGATCACCGGTACGAAGGCCACGCTCGTCCTGTCCGACGACGCCGGGGCCTCCAAGCGCATCGACGACTTCAGCGCGAGCACGGATCGCTGGATGGTCGCGGTGCGCATGGTGTCCGAGGGCGTCGACGTGCCCCGCCTCGCGGTCGGCGTGTACGCCACCACCATCTCCACCCCGTTGTTCTTCGCGCAGGCCGTCGGCCGTTTCGTACGGTCCCGGCGGCGCGGCGAGACGGCCTCCGTCTTCCTGCCGACGGTGCCCGACCTGCTGACCTTCGCCAACGAGATGGAGAAGGAGCGGGACCACGCCCTCGACAAGCCGAAGAGGGAGGGCGAGGAGGACCCGTACGCCGAATCCGAGAAGGAGATGGAGGAGGCGAACAAGGAGCAGGACGAGGACACCGGCGAGCAGGAGCAGTTCTCCTTCGAGGCGCTGGAGTCCGAGGCCGTCTTCGACCGGGTGCTCTACGACGGCGCCGAGTTCGGCATGCAGGCGCACCCGGGGAGCGAGGAGGAGCAGGACTACCTCGGCATCCCCGGACTGCTGGAGCCCGACCAGGTGCAGCTGCTGCTCCAGAAGCGGCAGGCCCGGCAGATCGCGCACAGCAAGAAGCGGCCGGACAGCGAGGCCGACCTGCTCGAACTGCCCGCCGAGCGGCGTCCGATCGTCTCCCACAAGGAGATGATGGAGCTGCGCAAGCGGCTCAACACGCTCGTCAGCGCCTATGTCCACCAGAGCGGCAAGCCGCACGGGGTGATCCACACGGAGCTGCGCCGGGTGTGCGGCGGGCCGCCGAGCGCGGAGGCGACGGCGGGACAGCTCAAGCAGCGGATCGACAAGGTGCAGGAGTGGGCGACGCGGATGCGGTGACGTGAGGCGTCGGCGGTAGTTACGCTGCCGTACGTATCCGGACGAATACCGTCAGTCTGCCTTCGTCGTTGACCGGATTCTGGACGAAGGCTTCCGCTGAGCGAACCCGCTTCGCTAATGTCCCGCTACGCATACGCCCCGTGGCAGTGCCGCCGCGGAGCGCAGCCGTGAAAGCGACAGGGTCCGGAGCCGCCGGGCCGTCCTGCCGATCGGCGGCCTCTGGAGCGCGTCGCCGACGGGACTCGGTGACGCATTTTCCGCTCGGGGGCTCGCCGACCTCACCGCCGAAGGAGTGGGGGTCGTGACCGCGGAGACCTCTCAGACGCTCGACCGGGGACTGCGTGTCCTCAAGCTGCTCGCCGACACCGACCACGGGCTCACCGTCACCGAGCTGGCCAACAAACTGGGCGTGAACCGGACCGTGGTGTACCGGCTGCTCGCCACGCTGGAGCAGCACGCTCTGGTACGACGTGATCTCGGCGGCCGCGCCCGGGTGGGGCTGGGGGTGCTGCGGCTCGGGCGCCAGGTGCATCCGCTGGTACGGGAGGCCGCGTTGCCCGCGCTGCGGTCGCTGGCCGAGGAGATAGGCGCGACGGCGCACCTCACGCTGGTCGACGGCACCGAGGCGCTGGCGGTGGCGGTGGTCGAGCCGACGTGGACCGACTACCACGTGGCGTACCGGGCGGGCTTCCGGCACCCGCTGGACCGCGGCGCTGCGGGCCGGGCCATCCTGTCCGCCCGGCGCTGCCCCACGGCGGAGCCGGCGTGCACCCTGACGCAGGGGGAGCTGGAAACGGGCGCGTGCGGGGCGGCCGCGCCGCTGGTGGGGGTCACCGGGGTGGAGGGCAGCGTGGGCGTGGTGATGCTCGCGGACTCCGTCCCGGAGCGGGTCGGGACGAGGGTGGTGGAGGCCGCCCGGGAGGTGGCGGAGGCGCTGCGCTGACGAGCCCGGCGAGGGGCGCCGGGACACCGCGGCGCCGCACGTCCCCCCGTCACGTAAATTGAACCCGTGCTCTCACGTCTCACGCGCCGCCAGGCCCTCGTCCTGTGCGCGATCCCCGTGGTCGCGCTGATCGCCACCGCGGGGTTCGCGCCGCTGCCGTTCTCCGTGGCGCAGCCGGGGATGACGGCGAATGTGCTGGGGGCGAACCGGGGCGCGCAGGTGATCACCGTCAAGGGCGCCGAGACGCGCCGGACGAACGGGCAGCTGAGGATGGTCACCATCGAGGCCACCGGCCCGGACGCCCGCCTCTCCCTCGGGGACGTGGTCGGCAACTGGTTCCGCACCGACCGGGCCGTGATGCCCCGCGACGCGGTCTACCCGAGCGGCGACACCCTCAAGGAGATCGAGCAGCACAACACGGCGCAGATGCGGCAGTCGCAGGACGCGGCGACCAGCGCGGCGCTGAAGTACCTCGGCCTGAGCCCCGACAAGGTCAAGGTCACGCTGAAGCTCGCGGACGTGGGCGGCCCGAGCGCGGGCCTGCTGTTCACGCTGGGGATCATCGACAAGCTGCACGGCGACGGCCAGGGCGGCGACCTCACCGGCGGCCGCACCATCGCCGGTACGGGAACCATCGACGCCGCCGGGAAGGTCGGCGCGGTCGGTGGCGTGGGCCTGAAGACACAGGCCGCCCGCCGGGACGGCGCCACCGTCTTCCTGGTCCCGAAGGCCGAGTGCGCCGACGCCCGCGGCCAACTGCCCAAGGGCCTGCGCCTGGTCCCGGTCACCACCCTGAAGAGCGCGGTCGACTCCCTGCACGCCCTGGAAACCGGAAAGGGCGCGGTACCGAGCTGCTAGGGGGGTGTCCGGCGGATCTTGGCGCAGACGCGGGGTCCGGCACGCCGATCTGCGGCGTTGTCGGCGGTCGCCGACTCCCCCACGCTCGGCTTCGCTCGCGCGGGGGCACCCCCATGCGTCGACTCCCTCCTCCGCCTTGCGTCTCGACGCACCAGACCCCGCTCACCTGGGTCAAAACCGTGCCGTGACTTCCCTCCACCAAGATCCGCCGGACACCCCCCTAGCGCGCGAGCGCCGCGACGGGGCGGGGTGCGGTGACGAGCCGCAGTCCCAGCCCGACCAGGGTCCAGCCGACGCGCGTCCGCAGTTCCGTCGCAGGCTTCACCGCGGCGGCGAGACGGTCGGCGGCGGCCCTCGCGTGGAGGTCCGCGCGGTGCTGCTGGGCGAGCTGGGCTTCGAAGTCCATGGCGTGCCTCTCATTCGGGTCGGTTCACGTCACCTCGGTGCGAGGTGGGTCACTGCGGGTCGATCGGGAACAGGTGCGTGTGGACGCGTACCTGCTGCGCCTCGGGGGTGTCCGCGTCGGGCACCCGGTTGCGGTAGCCGTCGACCAACTCGTGCATCTTCTCGATGAGTTCGAGCGCGAGTTCGGGCGTGAGCCGCAGCGTCATGTCGCTCATGTCGGTGGCCCGGGACCACGCCGGCGACAGCTTGTCCCGGGTGCCGAGCCAGGTGGCCAGCTCGCGGGTGTGCCGGGCCGCGCCCTCCTGGAGGAAGACCTCCGTCAGACCCCGCACCTCGGGGCCCGCGTCCTCGAAGTCCGCGCTGTCGTACGCCAGCGGCCGGGCCGATGCCCGCCACCACCGCTCCCGGCCCTTGCCGTGCTCCGGGGCGTCCTCGACGAAGCCGTGGTCGGCGAGCTGGCGCAGGTGATAGCTGGTCGCGCCGCTGGACTCGCCGAGCCGCTCGGCCAGCTGGGACGCGGTGGCGGGCCCGTGGATCCGCAGGCTGTCCAGCAACTGCATCCGCAGAGGGTGGGCGAGCCCGCGGAGTGAGCGGGCATCCAGCCGACGCGGTTTCGGGGTCTCGTGCTCCGTCATGCGTACAACGGTAGCTATGCAAAGCCTTCTTTGCAACGCCTCTTTTGCATCGACTTCTTTGCATCCCTGGTCCTCATGTCAGCCGCCTCTCGGGGTGCTCACTCCTCCGCCGCCTGTTCCACCAGGGGGATGATCCGCAGGGGGACCGGGTTCTCCATCACGATCGCCGTGGAGGCGCGCACGATGCCCTCGAAGCCGACGACCCGGTCGATCACCCGTTGCAGGTCGGCGTTCGAGCGGGCCACCAGGCGGCACAGCATGTCTCCGCTGCCGGTCGTGGTCAGCAGCTCCAGTACCTCCGGCACCGTCGCCAGGTAGGCCCGTACGTCCGCGCCCTGGCCCTGCCGGATCTGGAGCGTGGCGAACGCGGTGACCGGGTAGCCGAGGGCCGCCGGGTCGACCTGGGGGCCGAAGCCGCGGATCACGCCGTTCGACTGGAGCCGGTCGAGCCGGGCCTGCACGGTGCCCCGGGCGACCCCGAGCCGCCGGGACATCTCCAGCACGCCGATGCGCGGCTCCCGTGCCAGCAGCACGATGATCCGTCCGTCCAGATGATCGATTGCCACGGCCCCTCCCAGGGGTGGTCATCCTGTACAGAAAGCCCGAGGAAAGGGCCGCTTCACCCAGCAAGTTGCCCAGTGAATACGGAAACTATTGCGCACCTTGCAGAGTCCGGTCACGCTTCCGCTATGACGCAGACCACACAGCACACTCCCGACACGACCGCCCGGCAGGACGACCCCTTCCCGGTCAAGGGAATGGACGCGGTCGTCTTCGCCGTGGGCAACGCCAAGCAGGCGGCGCACTACTACTCCTCCGCCTTCGGCATGAAGCTGGTCGCCTACTCCGGACCGGAGAACGGCAGCCGCGAGACCGCCAGTTACGTCCTGGAGAACGGCTCGGCCCGGTTCGTGTTCACCTCGGTGATCAAGCAGTCCAGCGACTGGGGCCGCTTCCTCGACCAGCACGTCGCCGAGCACGGCGACGGCGTCATCGACCTGGCCATCGAGGTCCCGGACGCCCGCGCCGCGTACGAGTACGCCATCGCGCAGGGCGCCCGCTCGATCGAGGAGCCGTACGAGGTCAAGGACGAGCACGGCACCGTCGTCCTCGCCGCGATCGCCACCTACGGCGAGACCCGCCACACCCTGGTCGACCGCTCCGGCTACGAGGGCCCCTACCTCCCCGGCTACGTGGCCGCGCAGCCGATCGTGCCGCAGCCCGAGCACCGCACCTTCCAGGCCATCGACCACTGCGTCGGCAACGTCGAACTCGGCAAGATGAACGAGTGGGTCGGGTTCTACAACAAGGTCATGGGCTTCACGAACATGAAGGAGTTCGTGGGCGACGACATCGCCACCGAGTACAGCGCGCTGATGTCGAAGGTCGTCGCGGACGGCACCCTGAAGGTGAAGTTCCCGCTCAACGAGCCCGCGGTCGCCAAGAAGAAGTCCCAGATCGACGAGTACCTGGAGTTCTACGGCGGCCCCGGCGTCCAGCACATCGCGCTGAACACCAACGACATCGTGCAGACCGTCCGCGACATGCGCGCGGCCGGCGTCGAGTTCCTCAACACCCCCGACTCGTACTACGAGACCCTCGGCGAGTGGGTCGGCGACACCCGGGTGCCCGTGGAGACGCTGCGTGAGCTGAAGATCCTCGCCGACCGCGACGAGGACGGCTACCTGCTCCAGATCTTCACCAAGCCGGTCCAGGACCGGCCGACCGTCTTCTTCGAACTCATCGAGCGGCACGGCTCGATGGGCTTCGGCAAGGGCAACTTCAAGGCCCTGTTCGAGGCGATCGAGCGCGAGCAGGCCAAGCGGGGCAACCTCTAAGCAGCCAAAGGAGAGCGGCGGCCTCCGCGAAGGCCGCCGCCGCCACGACGGGGACCGCCGGTGCCGCACCCACCGGCCGGTCCCCGTCGCGCACCCGCCCGGACACGCCCCCGGGCCGGCTGTCTCGGGCGCGCCACCCGGCCGCGCCCCGCCCTCACCCCGGCGCCTCCACCTCCGGCGGATCCCCCAGCGCCGCCAGCGCCGATCGCGCCTCCCGGGACCACAGCGGGGAGAACGCCGGGCTGATCCGCAGGGCCTCCTGGAGGCTGCGCCGGGCGGGGCCGTCCAGTTCCAGCGCGGCCTCGATCGCGCCCCGGTGGTAGGCGAACAGCGCGCTGCGCACCCCGCCGCCCTTCGTGCCGTCCGTCGCCGTCGTCGCGTACTCCAGCGCCTCGTCGTCCTCGCCGACCCGGTGCAGCGCCCAGCCGAGCGCGTCGGCCACCTCGGTACCGGGCTGCCGCTCGTACTCGTCCCGCAGCCGCTCCACGGCCTGTTGCGCGTCCCCGTGGTCGGCCTCGTACCGGCCGAGCACCAGCTCGTCGTCCACCCCGTCCGACGTCTCCCGGCGCGCCAGCTCCCGCACCCGGTCGTACTGCTCCCGGGCCTTCTGGGCCATGCCCAGCGACTCGTACAGCTCGCCCAGGTCGAGCGCGTCGCGCGGGTCGGGGCGGCGGGCCAGCGCGCTCTGGTAGGCGCTCACCGCCTGCGCCGAACGGCCCAGCGCCGCCAGCACCCGGGCCCGTCCGGCCGGCGCGGCCGGCTGCGCGGCGTCCTGGCGCAGGGCCGCGTCGTAGTGCCGCAACGCGTCCTGCAAGTCACCCCGTTCGAAGGCGAGCTGGCCCAACTGGGTCAGATAGGCGGCCTGTTCGGCGGGGGAGCGGGCGGCGGCGGCCGCGTCCGTCAGCTGCGCCACCGCGTCCTCGCGCCAGCCCCGGTCCCGGTAGACCGCCGCCGCCCGCGCCATCACGGCGGGCCGCTCGGCCGCGCCCGGCTTCAGCGCCAGAAGCTTCTCCAGGGACTCGCCGACCGCCTCGTAGTCGCCGAGCCCGGTGTCGGCGTCGATCAGCCGGGAGTACGACGACCACCGGTCCGGCGCCAGCTCCTGGGCCTGCTCGGCGTAACGTTTCGCCTCCGAGAAGTCCCGGCGCGCCAGCGACAGCGCGGCCATGCCGTCCAGCGCCTGGAGGTTCTGCTCCTCGTCCAGCACCTGGAGCGAGGTCTCCAACGCCTGCTCGGCCCGCGGGAAGTCCGCCGCCGCGGCCGTGGCGCGCCCTCGTTCGACGTACGCCGTGCCCAGCACCGCCCACGCCTTCGCGTCCCGCGGCTGGGCCCGCACCCGCTGCTCCTGCTGCCCGATCAGCGCCGTCAGGGCGGGCAGCGCCGCCGGCACCCCGGAGGCCACCGCGGTCAGCGCCTGCGCCGCCCGCGCCGGGGCGCGCAGTTGCACCCGGTGCGCCCGCGGTCCCGGGGCGGGCGCGCTGGCGGCCCCCGGTCCGAGCCCCGGCCACACGGCAAGAACCGCGCCCGCGACCACTCCGCCGCTCAGCGCGGTGACCAGCACCCGCCGCAGCAGCCGCCGGGAACGGCGCGGTGCGGGCGGCGCGCCGCTCGGGAACGTACCCGGCTCGCTCACTCGGTTGTCCATGGCGCTCACTGTGCGTCAATACGACAAGAAGATCGCGCCGGGTGAGGCAGGCGGCTGACGGCTTCACACCGATGGCCGTGAGTGCGAACCTGTGATCATGAGCCGCATCGAAGCACGTCGCGATGAAGCCATCGCAGCAACCGGCAGCCTCACCGACCGGCTCCTGGCCGGACTGCCCCCCGAGGCCGTGCTGACCGACCCCGACGTCACGGCCGCCTACGCCCACGACATGGCCAGCTTCTGCCCCGCCGGAGCCCCCGCCGTCGTGGTCCTGCCGCGCACCGTGGAACAGGTCCAGCACGTCATGCGCACCGCCACCGAACTGCGCGTCCCCGTCGTCCCCCAGGGTGCCCGCAGCGGCCTGTCCGGCGCGGCCAACGCCTCGGACGGCTGCGTCGTGCTGTCCCTCACCAAGATGGACCGGATCCTGGAGATCAGCCCCGTCGACCGGGTCGCCGTGGTCGAACCGGGCGTGATCAACGCGACCCTCTCCCGGGCCGTCGAGGAACACGGCCTGTACTACCCGCCGGACCCCTCCAGCTGGGAGATGTGCACCATCGGCGGCAACATCGGCACCGGCTCCGGCGGCCTGTGCTGCGTGAAGTACGGGGTGACCGCCGAGTACGTCCTCGGCCTGGACGTCGTCCTCGCCGACGGCCGCCTCATGTCCACCGGCCGGCGCACCGCCAAGGGCGTCGCGGGCTACGACCTCACCCGGCTGTTCGTCGGCTCCGAGGGCTCCCTCGGCATCGTCGTGCGCGCCGTCCTCGGCCTGAAACCCAAGCCGCCCGCGCAGCTCGTGCTGGCCGCCGAGTTCCCCTCCGCCGCGACCGCCTGCGACGCCATCTGCCGGATCATGGAGCGGGGCCACCTCCCCTCCCTGCTCGAACTGATGGACCGTACGACCGTCAAGGCGGTCAACGACATGGCGCGCATGGGCCTGCCGGAGACCACCGAGGCGCTGCTGCTGGCCGCCTTCGACACCCCGGACCCGGCCGCCGACCTCGCCGCCCTCGGCGCCCTGTGCGAGGCCGCGGGCGCCACCGAGGTGGTCCCCGCCGAGGACGCCGCCGAGTCCGAGATGCTCCTCAAGGCCCGGCGGCTCTCGCTGCCCGCGCTGGAGGCGGTCAAGGGCACCACGATGATCGACGACGTGTGCGTGCCCCGCTCCCGGCTCGGCGCCATGCTGGAGGGCATCGACCGGATCGCCGCGAAGTACGGCCTGACGATCGGCGTCTGCGCGCACGCGGGCGACGGCAACACCCACCCCACCGTCTGCTTCGACGCCCAGGACGAGGACGAGTCCCGGCGGGCCCGCGAGTCCTTCGACGAGATCATGGCGCTCGGCCTGGAACTGGGCGGCACCATCACCGGGGAACACGGCGTCGGGGTGCTGAAGAAGGAGTGGCTGGCCAGGGAGATCGGGCCGGTCGGGGTGGAGATGCAGCGGGCGGTGAAGCAGGTCTTCGACCCCCTCGGCATCCTCAACCCGGGCAAGCTCTTCTGAGACCGCCGGGCGGACCCCCGCCCCGGCCCCGGCCCGCGGGGGCTCACCGGGCGAGCAACTGGTCGAGGGCGTCGTCGATGCCGAGCTGCCCGCCCTCCGTCCCCGGCGGGACCACGCGCAGCGTCCGCTCCAGCCAGGCGGAGACCTGCGCGGCCGGCGCCTCCAGGAGCGCGTCCCCGCCGGGCGAACTCAGCGCCATCAGCACCACGCTGCGCCCCTCCGCCTTCGTCGGCCACACCCGCACGTCCCCGTGCCCGCACGGCCGGAACACCCCCTCCACCAGCAGCTCGCGGGCGAACGTCCAGTGCACCGGGGACGCGGAGTTGATGTGGAAGACGATGTGGACGGCGTACGGGTCGTCGGAGCGGTAGCCGAGCCGGGCCGGCACGGTGATGCTCCGCTCAGGTGACAGGATCAGCTTGAGTTCGAGTTCCCGCTCCACCACGGTGAGCCGCATGACCTGGGTTTCCTTTCGTGTCGGGAACCGCACGGGACCGCTCGGTGCGGTCCCCTACCCAGAGAGGGGAACGGCCCCGGCATTACGCGGGTTCGGAAAATTTTTTTCGGACCGGGCCGGAAAGCAGGCGCGGCGTTGCCCGGATGGAGTGGGACCTGCGGGACTTGCGGTGGCGCGTGCCCGGGTCTGATAGATGTGGGAGGCCCATCCCACCCACGAGCAGATACGGGACGACGGACATGAGCGCCCCAACCCCGGCCCCCGGTGACGACCGGCCTCGCGAGGGCTACTACCCGGACCCGTCCATCCCCGGCTACGTCCGGTACTGGAGCGGCGCCGCCTGGGTGCCCGGCACCAGCCGCCCGGCACCGAAGGACGGCGAAACGCTCGCCCCACCACCCGGCGTCACCCCGGCCGTGGAGGAGACGGGCCCGCTCTTCTTCGACGAGGAACCCGGGGGCCCCTCGGCCTTCGGCCCGGCGGTCACGGGCGACTCCGCAGGGGACGCGGGGAGTTCGGGGACGGCGGGACAGTGGCCCGCGGCCGGCGGCCCCGGTCACGCGGGCGGCTCCGGTCATGAGGGCGGCTCCGATCGGCACGAACCCGGCCGGCCGGCGGACCGGGCGGACCAGGCGGGCGGATGGGGCCGGCCCGGACCGGGCGGGCGGTGGGACGGGTCCGGGGCGTCCGGACCGGACCCGCGCGCCGGGCAGCCGGGCTCCGACGGGCGGCCGGGATCCGACGGGCAGCCGGGCTCCGACGGGCAGCCGGGGCAGTGGGCCTCGTCCGGGGCGCCGGCCTCCTCCGCGACCGGGCAGGCCGACCCGCGTCAAGCCTCCGTGCCCGCGCAGGGCGGCGCCTGGGGCACCGACCCGAGGATGCCCGCGGAGCAGCCGGCGCAGCCCGACGGGCGGGCGGAGCGGACCGACGGCACCGCCACGATCCCGCCGGCCGAGCACGACGCCCCCGACCCCGGCACCTTCGTCTTCCGGCGCCCGGTCACGAGCCGTACGGACGACGGCACGATGACGATGCGCCCGGTACCGCCGCAGCAGCCCGACGCGCCCGGCTTCGGCACCCAGGGCCCGGTCGCCGCGCCCACGCCCACCCCCACCCCCACTCCCGCGCCGCCCGCCACGCCCCAGGCGCCCTCCCCGCAGCCCGGTTTCGGCGCCGTACAGCCGCCCCGGAACCGGCAGCCGGCACCCGCGGCCCCGCAGGTGCCGCAGCAGGGCGGGCCCGGACAGGGGTCCTGGGCGCGGCAGGTGCACCAACTGGCCGGGGGCGGCGCGGAGGAGCCGCCCGTGGCGCCGTGGAAGCCGCCGGTGGAGGACGTGTTCCAGGCGGCGGCGCGCAGGCAGGCCGCCGCCCGCCCCGCCGGACTGGGCAAGCGGTTCGCGGCCCGGCTGGTCGACACCGTGGTGGTGGGCGCCGTGACCGCCGTCGTGGCCGTCCCCCTCGGCATCCGGGCCCTCGACCACGTCCAGCAGAAGATCGACGTGGCCAGGCAGTCGGGGCACGAGGTCACCGTCTGGCTGCTCGACGGCACCACCGGCACCAGCCTCGGCATCGTCGTCGCCGTCCTGCTCGTGCTCGGCGTCGTCTACGAGGTCCTGCCCACCGTCAAGTGGGGCCGCACCCTCGGCAAGAAGCTGTGCGGCCTCGACGTGCGCGACATCGAGGGGCACGAGCCCCCGGCCTTCGCCCCGGCGCTGCGCCGCTGGCTGGTCTACAGCGTCCCCGGCCTGCTCGGCATCGGGATCGTGGGCGTGCTGTGGTGCCTGTTCGACCGGCCCTGGCACCAGTGCTGGCACGACAAGGCGGCCCACACCTTCGTCGCGGGCTGACGCGGGGACGACGGACCCGGCCGTCGCCCGGACGGCCGTCCGCCGGACGGCGCTCCGCCGGGTGCGGAGCCGGGGCGTTCGCGATCCACTCGGGCCATGAGCAGCGCACCGCCCCCCGGCTCCGGAGAGCAGCCACCCGAGGACGACCCGTTCAGGAAGCCGCCCCCGCCGAGCCAGGGGCAGGGCTCACCGTACGACTCCCCGCCGCCCGGCGGCCCCCACGAGGGCGGCCCCTACGGCGGCGACCGGCCGCCACCCCCCGGCGGCCCCTACGGGGGCGGTCCCTACGGGGGAGGCTCCGGCGGCTACCCCGCCGACCCCCTCGCCGGCATGCCCCCGCTCGCCGACAGCGCCAAGCGGACCCTCGCCCGCATCATCGACATGATCCTGGTGGGCATCGTCGTATGGCTGCTCACCTGGGCGTTCAACGTCCGCGAGTACGACGTGAACACCGGCCGCGTCGAAGCCGGGCGCTCCCTCGCCCAGTCCGTCATCGCCGCCGTCCTCTACATCGCCTACGACACCTTCTTCACCCACAAGACGGGCCAGACGCCCGGCAAGAAGTGGCTGCGCATGCGGGTGGCCAACCTGTCCGACGGCGCCACCCCCGGCACGCAGACCGCGTTCCTGCGCGCCCTCGTGCTGTGGCTGCCGTTCGCCTTCTGCTGCGCCTGTGTCTGGACCGTGATCTGCGGCGGCTGGAGCTTCTTCGACCGGCCCTACAAGCAGGGCCTGCACGACAAGGCGGCCAAGACGGTCGTGGTCAGCACCGACACCGAACGTCCGCGCTGACCGAAGGACCGCACCGGCCGAAGAACCGCACCGCCCGAATAACCGCACCGCCCGGACGGCGTCACAGGGCCGTCGGGACGCGCTCCTCCTCGGAGGCCGTCCCGGCGGCCTCCCGCTGTGCCCCGCGGCCGCCCGGCGCCGGGACCGTCATCGCGACCAGCAGGCCGAGCGCGAGCGCCGCGAGGGCGATGACCAGGATCCCGAGGCCCGACCTCGTCTGGGACAGCAGCAGCATGGCCAGGGTCGAGACGATCACGGTGCTCACACCGTAGGCGAACTGGGCGACGGTCGGACGAGGCATGGCGATCGTGTCCTCGGAGGTCTTCGGGTATCGGGTGGCCGTTCGACTCTCTCTCCTCGGCTGCATGCCCGACCGGACGTCCCGGTAAGCGTGACCTAACCCACGGTGCCGATGCACGGGGGGCGCACAGGAAGCACGGTCTGTCTAAAACAGGCGTCAACTTTGCATAGTCCACCAGACCTTTCCGAGTCAAGATCTGTCTTTTCTCCTAAACCTCTAGTCAAATTACGTCACTTGAACACGCGCTTGTCATGCGCGCACGGACTTCCGAACCCAGGAACCCCCTGTCCGCGCGCGGGGCGCGGGGGAGGAACTCAAGTGACCAGCAGATCCTGGACGTTCAGAGCGGCCGCGATAGGCGTGACGCTCGCGGCGGCCTCCGCCACGTTCGCCACCTTCGCCGTCGCGGAGGCGAGCACGCAGCAGGCCCCGGCCAGTGCCGTGAACCGGCACGACCCCGCCGCGGTGGGGCAGCAGTCGCACGACCTCGACGGGCCGCTGAGCAAGACCCAGCGGGCCCAGCGCACGGAGGCCCTCAACCAGCTCATCGCGGGCGAGGCGAGCCCGCAGGAGCGTGACGGCTCCAAGGTCGTCAAGCTCAAGAGCGGCAAGGGCAAGAGCAAGTACGTCGAGCTCAGCCGCGAGAAGACCGACAAGATCTTCACCATCCTGGTGGAGTTCGGCGACCAGACCGACTCCCGGTACGGCGGCACCCCCGGCCCGCTGCACAACCAGATCGCCGCGCCGGACCGCGCCAAGGACAACTCCACGGCCTGGCAGGCGGACTACGACCAGAAGCACTACCAGGACCTCTACTTCGGCACCGGCTCGGGCACCGAGTCGCTGAAGAAGTACTACGAGACGCAGTCCTCGGGCCGCTACTCGGTGGACGGCGAGGTCTCGGACTGGGTCAAGGTCCCCTACAACGAGGCCCGTTACGGCAACGACGCCTGCGGCTCCACCAACTGCACCAGCGTGTGGAACGTCGTCAAGGACGGTCTGAACGCCTGGGTCGCCCAGCAGAAGGCGGCCGGCAAGTCCGACGCCGACATCAAGGCGGACCTGGCCAAGTACGACCAGTGGGACCGCTACGACTACGACGGCGACGGCGACTTCAACGAGCCCGACGGCTACATCGACCACTTCCAGCTGGTCCACGCCGGCGAGGACGAGTCCGCGGGCGGCGGCGTCCAGGGCACGGACGCGATCTGGGCCCACCGCTGGTACGCCTACGGCACCGACGCCGGCGCCACCGGCCCCGACGCCAACAAGCTCGGCGGCGCGCAGGTCGGTGACACCGGTGTCTGGGTCGGCGACTACACCATCCAGCCGGAGAACGGCGGACTCGGAGTCTTCGCCCACGAGTACGGCCACGACCTCGGTCTGCCGGACGAGTACGACACCGACGGTGGCGACAACTCCACCGGCTTCTGGACCCTGATGTCCTCCGGTTCCTGGATGGGCACCGGCAAGGAGTCCATCGGTGACCTGCCCGACGACATGAACGCGTGGGACAAGCTCCAGCTCGGCTGGCTGAACTACGACGTCGCCAAGGCCGGCACCGCGTCCGCGCACAAGCTGGGTGTCGCCGAGTACAACACCAAGAACAAGCAGGGCCTGGTCGTCAGCCTGCCCGACAAGGCGGTCACCACCACCGTCACCGAGCCGGCGCAGGGTGCCACCCAGTGGTGGAGCGGCAGCGGCAACGACCTGAAGAACACGCTGACCCGGTCCGTCGACCTCACGGGCAAGTCCTCGGCCACGCTGAGCCTGGACGGCTGGTGGGCGATCGAGACCGACTACGACTACCTCTACACCGAGGTGTCCACCGACGGCGGCGCCAACTGGACCGCCCTGGACGGCACCGCGGACGGCCAGGCCATCCCGCGTGACGGCAGCGGCAACCCCGCGCTGACCGGTGCCTCGGAGACGAACAAGAAGCTGTCGTACTCCCTGGACGCCTACGCCGGCCAGAAGATCCAGCTGCGCTTCCGCTACCTCACGGACGGCGGCGTCGCGGAGAGCGGCTTCACCGCGGACGAGATCGCCGTGACGGCCGACGGCAGCCAGGTCTTCTCGGACGACGCCGAGTCGGCCGACGACGCGTGGACCACCGGCGGGTTCACCCGCATCGGGGCGTCCTTCACCAAGGACTACCCGCAGTACTACGTCGCCGAGAACCGGCAGTACGTGTCGTACGACGCCACGCTCAAGTCGGGCCCGTACAACTTCGGTTCGGCGGCGCGGCCCGACTGGGTCGAGCACTACCCGTACCAGAACGGCCTGCTGATCTGGAAGTGGGACACCTCCCAGGTCGACAACAACACCAACGTCAACGACCACCCGGGCACCGGTCAGATCCTGCCGATCGACTCGCACCCGACCGCCCTGCGGTGGTCCGACGGCACGCTGATGCGCGGCCGGATGCAGGCGTACGACTCCCCCTTCAGCCTGTACGGCACGGACGGCATCACGCTGCACAAGGCGGACGTCGCCACGGTGATCCCCTCCTCGAAGGGTGTCCCGGTCTTCGACGACCACGCGAACACCTACTGGGACCCGGCGAACCCGTCCAGCGGTGTGAAGGTAACTGACACCAACACCAAGATCGCGATCGTCAAGGAGGCCAAGGACGGCTCGACGATCTCGCTCCAGGTCGGACCCGCGGTGAAGTAGTTCACGACTTCGCAGGTCAGACGCGTATCGGCGGCAACCCCTGGCGGGTCGCCGCCGATCGTGTTTAGGTGCGTTCTGTGGCTCGCTTATTGACACCGAACGGAACGGGGTTGTGACCGCATGGCCGCTGGAGGCTTCTGCAAACTGCCGAACGGCAGCGTCGTCGTCGCGCTGAACCTGCCGTACGACGCCGCCGGCGTGCGCGTCCTGGTCCATGCCCGCAACCGCGCCCGCGCCCTGACCCGGCTGCGCAACCTGGGCCTGCGCGCGATCTACCTGCGGGGCAACACCGCGCCCCCGACACCGGACGAGATCACGGCGGTCCTGCACCACCCCGACGGCCTCATATGGCGCACCGCCCCCGCCCCCGGGGACGGGGTCATGACCGAGCTGTGGCACCCGATCCGGGCGCTGCTGCGCGGCTCGGCGATGGCGCGGTAGGGACCAGCCGCGATCAGCCGCCCACCACGGCCTTGCCGGTGAGTTCCACGCCCGCCGCCTTCAGCTCCGCCAGGGCCCGGTCCGTCGTCCCCGGGGAGACGCCGGCCGTCAGGTCCAGCAGGACGTGGGTGCGGAAGCCCTCCCGCGCGGCGTCCAGGGCCGTCGCCCGGACGCAGTGGTCGGTGGCGATGCCCACCACGTCGACCTCCTCGACACCGCGGGCGCGGAGCCAGTCGGCGAGCGGGGTGCCGTTCTCGTCGGCGCCTTCGAAGCCGCTGTAGGCGGCGGCGTAGGCACCCTTGTCGAAGACGGCGTCGACCGCGCCGGAGGCGACCGCGGGGGCGAAGTTGGGGTGGAAGCCCACCCCCTCCGTGCCGGCGACGCAGTGCGCCGGCCAGGAGCGGACGTAGTCCGGGTCGTCCGCGAAGTGGCCGCCGGGCGCGATGTGGCGGTCACGGGTGGCCACCACATGGCGGTAGCCGGTGCCCGCCGCCTGTCCGATCAGCTCGGTGATCGCGGCGGCGACGTCCGCGCCGCCGGCCACCGCGAGGCTGCCCCCCTCGCAGAAGTCGTTCTGCACGTCTACGACGATCAAGGCGCGGCGCATGATGGTGTCCTTCTGCTGGTGGTGAGGTATCCGAGCCCAGGGAGTTACAGCCCCTAGCTACCCGAGCCCTCGTGGACGTACTCCGTCGGAAGCACGGGTTCCCCGCGCGAGAGCTGGGTCGCGGAGAGCGGGAGGTTCCCGCGGGCGGCGATATGGCGGTCCCGCGGCACGTCCAGCGGCTCGCGGGCCACCACCCGGCCGCCCTCGACCAGCGGTACGAGTAGCTGCCGGTCCGCCAGCTCCGGCGGCACCGGTCCGGTGCCCACGACCTCCGCCTCGGCGATCCCGTCCGCGTCCAGCCGCCGGGCCGCCCACTTGCGGCCGCCCACCGACACCTTCCCGCCGCTGGACTTCTTCGCGACCGGCACCAGCGGCGCCCCCGGATCCGCCGTCTCGGCGCGCGCGACCAGCTTGTAGACCATGGACGCGGTCGGGTGCCCGGAACCGGTGACGAGCTGGGTGCCGACGCCGTACGCGTCCACCGGCGCGGCCGCCAGCGAGGCGATGGCGTACTCGTCCAGGTCGGAGGTGACCACGATCTTGGTGCTGGTCGCGCCCAGCTCGTCCAGTTGCTGGCGGACCCGGTGCGCGACCAGGAGCAGGTCGCCGGAGTCGATGCGCACCGCGCCCAGCCCGGGCCCGGCCACCTCCACCGCCGTACGGACCGCCTCGGTGACGTCGTACGTGTCCACCAGCAGCGTGGTGCCGGGGCCGAGGGTGTCCACCTGCGCCTGGAAGGCGTCCCGCTCGCGGTCGTGCAGCAGGGTGAAGGCGTGCGCGGAGGTGCCGACGGTCGGGATGCCGTAACGGAAGCCGGCCGCGAGGTCGGACGTGGTGGCGAAACCGCCGACGTAGGCCGCGCGGGCGGCGGCGACGGCCGACAGCTCGTGGGTGCGGCGGGCACCCATCTCGATCAGCGGCCGGTCACCGGCGGCGGCGGCCATCCGGGAGGCGGCGGCCGCGATGGCCGAGTCGTGGTTGAGGATGGAGAGGATCACCGTCTCCAGGAGCACGCACTCGGCGAAGCTGCCCTCCACGCGCAGCAGCGGGGAGCCGGGGAAGTACACCTCGCCCTCGGGGTAGCCCCAGATGTCCCCGCTGAACCGGTAGCCGGCGAGCCACCGCAGGGTTTCCTCGTCGACGATCCGCTGCTCGCGCAGGAAGCCGAGGACGCCCTCGTCGAAGCGGAAGTTCTCCACCGCGTCCAGGACGCGTCCGGTGCCCGCGACCACGCCGTAGCGCCGCCCGTCCGGCAGCCGCCGGGTGAAGACCTCGAAGACGCTGCGCCGCTCGGCCGTGCCGGCCTTCAGCGCGGCCTGCAACATCGTCAGCTCGTACTGGTCCGTGAAGAGCGCCGTCGAGGGAACGTCCACCGGCAGCCCAAGGTCCGCTGTGTTCATGGCGAGTAGCGTACCCCCATCTCGTCAGTGTGACGATTTCCGGCCCGCGTGGCAGCATGGGCACTGTGACGTCACCCGCGCCCGTAGAGATCGAACGCACCGAGTCGGCGGAGGAGGTCTTCGCCGTACCCGAACCCGACGTCCCCTGGGTCACCATCGTGCACAACGACCCGGTCAACCTCATGAGCTATGTGACGTATGTCTTCCAGACGTACTTCGGCTATCCCAAGGACAAGGCCACCAAGCTCATGCTCGACGTCCACCACAAGGGCCGGGCGGTCGTCTCCAGCGGAACGCGCGAGGAGATGGAACGCGACGTGCAGGCGATGCACGGCTACGGCCTGTGGGCCACCCTCCAGCAGGACCGGAAGTAGCGACCCAATTCCATGCCCGGACAATTCGAACCGCTTCCCGGCGGCGGCGCGGCCGTCGCGCTCGACGACGTCGAGATCTCCATCATCCGCTCCCTGGCCGTCCAGCTCCTGGAGCTGATCGGGCCGGGCCCCGGCGAGGACGCCCCCAGCGACCCGCTCGCCGAGCTGTTCGCGGAGGGGCCGAGCGAGCCGCCCTCGGACCCGGTGCTGCGCCGGCTCTTCCCGGACGCGTACAGCGACCCGGAGAAGGCCCCGGACTCGCCCGCCCAGGCCGAGGAGCGGCGCGCCCACTCCGCCGAGTTCCGCCGCTTCACGGAGAACGACCTCAGGGCCGGCAAGCGGGAGAACGCGCTCGCGGTGATCCGCAGCCTCGACGCGCTGGCCCCGGTGGACGAGGGCGGCGCGGTGCTGAAGCTGTCGACCGAGGAGTCCCGGCGCTGGCTCGGTTCCCTCAACGACCTCCGGCTGGCGATCGGCTCCCGCCTGGAGATCACGGACGACGACGACACCGAGCTGCTCTACCGGCTGCCGGACGAGGACCCGCGCAAGCCGATGGTGATGGCCTATCTGTGGCTGGGCGGCCTCCAGGAAACCCTGGTGACGACCCTTATGTCGTGATTTCCGTGATTTGAGCGTCCGCTCAGCGGACGCTCAAATCCGGATAACGATCCCGTCACCCTTGCGGCCTGTTCTGTCATATTCGCTCGCTCTTTGTCCGCTTCTTCCTGTGGAGCGCGCCACACTCCCTTCCCGCGATCAGTGTTGCGGCCGTGATAAATCTTCACGACCGCCCGGCGAACACCACCCATGTTCGGCCGGGTGCGCCACCGAGCCGGCAACCGCCGGCCAGGCACCGACTCCATCAATCCGGGGGGATTCGAAACCCGGTCCGCGGCCGACGAAAGGCCGGGGCCGGAATGGAGAAAGGCGCACCACCATGACCTCAGCGCAGGTCGACCAGCGGCCCGACGGCCCGATGCCCGAGGGGGCGGAGGGCGGTGACGGCGAGGGCTATCAGCGCGGGCTCGGCTCCCGTCAGATCCAGATGATCGCCATCGGCGGTGCCATCGGCACCGGTCTGTTCCTCGGCGCGGGCAAGGGCATCTCCAAAGCGGGTCCCAGCCTCATCCTGGCGTACGCCATAGCCGGCCTCGTCATCTTCCTGATCATGCGCGCGCTCGGCGAGCTGCTGATGTACCGCCCGGTCTCCGGCTCGTTCTCGGAGTACGCGCGCGAGTTCATCGGCCCCTTCGCGGGCTTCGTCACCGGCTGGACGTACTGGCTGTTCTGGGTGGTCACCGGCATCACCGAGGTCACGGCCGCGGCCGCGTACATGACGTACTGGTTCGACATACCGCAGTGGGCCTCGGCGCTGATCTTCACGATCGTGCTCTACGCCGCCAACCTGATCTCCGTGAAGCTCTTCGGCGAGCTGGAGTTCTGGTTCTCCATGGTCAAGGTGACCGCGATCATCGGCATGATCCTGATCTGCCTGGGCATCCTGACGGTCGGCTTCTCCGACGCCGGCGACACCGCCTCGGTCGGCCACCTGTGGAACGAGGGCGGCTTCTTCCCGCACGGCGTCAGCGGCACCCTGATGACGCTCCAGATGGTCATGTTCGCCTTCCTCGCCGTCGAGCTGGTCGGTGTGACCGCGGGCGAGTCCAAGGAGCCCCGCAAGGTGCTGCCCAAGGCGATCAACACCGTGCCGTGGCGGATCGCCGTCTTCTACGTCGGCGCGCTGATCATGATCCTGTCGGTGGTGCCGTGGACCGAGTTCCACCCCGGGGTGAGCCCCTTCGTGGCCGCCTTCCAGAAGATGGGCCTGTCGGTCGGCGCCGGCATCGTCAACTTCGTGGTGCTGACGGCCGCCCTGTCCTCCTGCAACTCCGGCATGTACTCCACCGGCCGGATGCTGCGTGACCTGGCCCTCAACAGCCAGGGCCCCAAGCTGTTCACCCGGCTGACCCGCAGCGGCACCCCGCTCGTGGGCACCACGTTCTCCGCCGCGCTGATGCTTGTCGGCGTCTGGATCAACTACCAGTGGCCGGGCAAGGCGTTCGACTACGTCGTCTCCTTCGCCACCATCTCCGGCATGTGGGCGTGGATCGTCATCCTCGTCTGCCACCTCCGCTACCGCAGGGCGTCCGACCGCGGACTGCTGCCCCGCTCGGAGTTCCGGGCCCCCGGCGCCCCGTACGCCAGCGTCTTCGCGCTGCTGTTCATCGGCATGGTGATCGTGCTGATGGGCATCGACAAGGACGCCCGTGTCTCGCTGTACTGCGCGCCGCTGTGGGGTCTGATCCTCGGCGTCTCCTACCTGGTGCTCAAGCGCCGCAACCCGGAGGCCGCGGCCTTCGCCAAGCGCTGACGCCGGGGCACCGGCCACTCCCCGGACGTCCGGCCGCCGGGAGCACTCGTGGTGCCCCCGGCGACCGCCGCTCAGGACGTCCAGCATGCGGGCCGCCTCGTACCACCCCTCGGTACGAGGCGGCCCCTTGCTTATCCTGGCTGTCATGCTGACCATCACCCAGGCCCTCCACGACCAGATCGTCGCCCACGCCCGCAAGGACCACCCTGACGAGGCGTGCGGTGTCGTCGCGGGCCCGGCCGGTTCGGACCGCCCCGAGCGGTTCATCGCGATGCTGAACGCGGCCATGTCGCCGACCTTCTACGAGTTCGACTCCGGCGATCTGCTCAAGCTCTACCGCGAGCTGGACGACCGGGACGAGGAGCCGGTGGTCATCTACCACTCGCACACCGCGACCGAGGCATATCCCTCGCGCACGGACATCTCCTACGCCAACGAGCCCGGCGCCCACTACGTCCTCGTCTCCACGGCGGACACGGACGGCCTCGGCGACTTCCAGTTCCGTTCCTTCCGGATCGTGGACGGAGAGGTCACCGAGGAGGAGGTCCGGGTCGTCGAGAGCTACTGATCTCAGCATCCGACCGGGAATCGTCCGCCAGGTGGGATCACACCCCGGTCCGCGGACCGGGAATCGTTACGATGAGCCCATGGTTACGACTGTGGTGCGCGCCGTCGGCCGCTGACGGTGGCGCGCCCCTCGGCTGACGTACCGAGCCCGCAGCCCCCGAAGACCCTTCCGACAGGAGCCCGCAATCATGGCCATCGAGGTCCGCATCCCGACCATCCTCCGCACGTACACCGACGGCCAGAAGGCCGTGGAGGGCACCGGGGACACCCTCGCCGAGCTGTTCACCGACCTGGAGAGCCGGCACGCGGGCATCCAGGCCCGCATCGTGGACGGCGACCAGCTGCGCCGGTTCGTCAACGTCTACCTGAACGACGAGGACGTCCGCTTCCTGGACGGCATCAACACCAAGCTGTCCGACGGCGACAACGTCACGATCCTGCCGGCCGTCGCCGGCGGCAAGCGCTGATCGGTCGCTGAACAGCATGCGCTACGACTCCCCGCTGGCCGCGGTGGGCAACACCCCTCTGGTGCGCCTGCCGCGGCTGTCGCCGTCCCCCGAGGTTCGCGTCTGGGCCAAGCTGGAGGACCGCAACCCCACCGGCTCGGTCAAGGACCGGCCCGCGCTGCACATGGTCGAGCAGGCGGAGAAGGACGGCCGGCTCACCCCCGGCTGCACCATCCTGGAGCCGACCTCCGGCAACACCGGCATCTCGCTGGCCATGGCGGCCAAGCTCAAGGGCTACCGGATGGTGTGCGTGATGCCGGAGAACACCTCCCAGGAGCGCCGGGACCTGCTCGGCATGTGGGGGGCGGAGATCATCTCCTCGCCGGCCGCGGGCGGCTCCAACACCGCGGTGCGGGTGGCCAAGGAGCTGTCGGCCGAGCACCCCGACTGGGTGATGCTCTACCAGTACGGCAACCCGGACAACGCGGGCGCCCACTACGCCACCACGGGCCCGGAGATCCTTTCCGACCTGCCCTCCATCACCCACTTCGTCGCGGGTCTCGGCACCACCGGCACCCTGATGGGCGTCGGCCGCTACCTGCGCGAGCACAAGCCGGACGTGAAGATCGTGGCCGCCGAGCCGCGCTACGACGACCTGGTCTACGGCCTGCGCAACCTGGACGAGGGCTTCGTCCCCGAGCTGTACGACGCCTCCGTGCTCACCACCCGCTTCTCCGTGGGCTCCGCCGACGCGGTCACCCGCACCCGTGAGCTCCTCCAGCAGGAAGGCATCTTCGCGGGCATCTCCACCGGCGCCGCCCTGCACGCCGCGATCGGCGTCGGCAAGAAGGCGGTCAAGGCGGGCGAGTCCGCCGACATCGTCTTCGTGGTGGCCGACGGTGGCTGGAAGTACCTCTCCACGGGCGTCTACACGGCCGCTACCACGGAGGCCGCCATCGAGACGCTGCAGGGCCAGCTCTGGGCTTAGTCCCGAGCGCGGTTTTCGCCCGCTTTCCGTCCCAAGCGATCGCCAGCCCCCTCTCACGAGGGGGCTAAGCCCATCCTATGGACAAGCAAAGAATTCCTTCCGGTACTGCCGGGTGAACTGGGTGCGGGGCTAGGTTCCTCCCGCACCCTGTCATGTCACGTTCACGCGGCACGGCGGGGTGTCTGAGGTGTCATGCTCATGACTGCGTTGCCGCCGCTACGCGCGTCACGTGCCTGCCAACCAGTGCGAGAAACCCCACTTCCCGATGGAGGCAGTACCCACATGCGTGAGTCACGCCCGAGCGGGCGAACCCGAAGTGTGCGCAGACTTCTGGCCGTCGCCTTTCCCGCTCTCTCCCTGACCGTCGCCGGATTCGCCGCCGCGCCGACGGCCGGCGCGGCCCAGCCCGCTGTCGCGGCCCACCCGCAGACCAGCAAGGTCACCCAGAACAACAAGGCGCTGACCGACCCCACGCGGCAGACCTTCCACTCGACCGGCAAGGCCGGCCAGAAGGTCCCCACCACCCACGTCTGTGGCACCGACCACTCCGTGGGCACCATGTCCTGCTTCGCGCAGCGCCGCACGGACATCGCGAGCAAGCTGGCTTCGGCGATCACGCCCAACGCCACGCCCTCCGGCCTCTCCCCGGCCAACCTGCACAGCGCCTACAACCTGCCCACCACGGCCGGTTCGGGCATGACCGTGGCCATCGTCGACGCCTACAACGACCCGAACGCCGAGGCGGACCTCGGTACGTACCGGTCGACGTACGGCCTCTCCTCGTGCACCAAGGCCAACGGCTGCTTCAAGCAGGTCAGCCAGACCGGCTCCACCACCTCGCTGCCGACCAACGACAGCGGCTGGGCCGGCGAAGAGATGCTCGACGTCGACATGGTCAGCGCGATCTGCCCGAACTGCAACATCATCCTCGTCGAGGCCAGCTCGGCCACCGACGCGGACCTCGGCGCCGCCGAGAACGAGGCCGTCGCGCTCGGCGCCAAGTTCGTCTCCAACAGCTGGGGCGGCTCCGAGGACTCCTCGGAGACCACGCTGGACACGCAGTACTTCAAGCACCCCGGTGTCGCGATCACCGTCTCCGCGGGTGACTCGGGCTACGGTGCCGAGTACCCGGCGACCTCCCAGTACGTGACCGCCGTCGGCGGTACCGCCCTCAACACCTCGACCAACTCCCGTGGTTGGACCGAGTCGGTGTGGAACACCAGCTCCACCGAGGGCACCGGCTCCGGCTGCTCGGCGTACGACCCGAAGCCGACCTGGCAGACCGACACCGGCTGCTCCAAGCGCATGGAGTCCGACGTCTCCGCGGTCGCCGACCCGGCCACCGGTGTGGCGGTCTACGACTCCTACGGCAGCGGCGGCTGGGCGGTCTACGGCGGCACCAGCGCCTCCGCGCCGATCATCGCCGGCACCTACGCCCTCGCGGGCACCCCGGGCACCAGTGACTACCCGGCGAAGTACCCCTACAGCCACACCAGCAACCTGAACGACGTCACGAGCGGCTCCAACGGCTCCTGCACCACGTCGTACTTCTGCAAGGCCGCGGCCGGCTACGACGGCCCGACCGGCTGGGGCACCCCGAACGGCACCGCCGCCTTCACCTCGGGCGGCACCACCGGTGGCAACACCGTGTCCGTCACCAACCCGGGCAGCCAGTCCACCACGACCGGCAGCTCGGTCAGCCTCTCCATCAAGGCTTCGGACAGCGCGGGCGCGGCCCTGACCTACAGCGCCTCCGGCCTGCCGACCGGCCTGTCGATCAACAGCTCCACCGGCGTGATCTCGGGTACCGCGTCCACCGCGGGCACCTACCAGGTCACCGTCACCGCGAAGGACTCCACCGGCGCCACCGGCTCCACCTCCTTCACCTGGACCGTGGGCACCAGCGGCGGCAGCGGCTGCACCTCGTCCCAGCTGCTGTCCAACCCGGGCTTCGAGTCGGGTAACACCGGCTGGACCGCGAGCAGCGGCGTCATCACCAACGACACCGGCGCCCCGGCCCACAGCGGCTCGTACTACGCCTGGATGGACGGCTACGGCACCTCGCACACCGACAGCATCTCCCAGTCGGTGACGATCCCCACGGGCTGCAAGGCGACCCTGTCCTTCTACCTGTACGTCGACACCGCCGAGACCAGCACGAGCACCGCGTACGACAAGCTGACGGTCACCGCCGGCTCCACCACCCTGGCGACCTACTCGAACCTGAACGCCAGCTCGGGCTACGTCCTGAAGAGCCTCGACCTCTCGTCCCTCGCGGGCCAGACGGTCACCCTGAAGTTCAACGGCGTCGAGGACTCCTCGCTGGCGACCAGCTTCCTCGTGGACGACACGTCCGTGGCGACCAGCTGATCACCCGCACCGCCTGAAACACCCGCACCACCTGCGATCCCGCACGCGGAAGCCTTCCGCGTGCGGGATCCGTTCGTTGGCCGGTACTTTGCCCAATGGCGGGATCCGTTCACGGCCGCGGTACGTCACACCCGTACCAGGCGGGCCGACCGGAGGCCCGCGGAAAGGCGGTCCCTCATGCGCCGTACGACACTCCTCGCCCTCGCGGCCACCTCGCTGCTCCTCGCGGGCTGCGGCACCCACTCCAGCTCCACCGCGAGCCAGAAGGTCTCCCCGGCCCCCGGGCACCAGGCCCCGGTGTGCATGAACCAGGTGCGGCTGACGGCCGCCGACAGCGGGCGCACCGTCTGCGTGGCCAAGGGCGGAGAGGTGCGGATCGGCCTCGGCGGCACCAAGGACCGCCCCTGGAAGCCGCTCACCGTCACCGGCGGCGCCCTGGAGGCGATCAACTCCGGCCTCGTCATCCGGCCGGGCGACGCGGAGGCCGCCTACCGCGCGAAGGCCGCCGGCACCGGGAAGCTGACGTCCGCCCGGCCCATGTGCGCCACCACCCCCGGGCACATGTCCTGCAAGGCCATCCAGGAATGGACGGTCACCGTGACGGTGAAGAACTGACGTGCCGCTGAAGAACTGACGTGGCGGTGAAGAACTGACGGAGCCTCACCGGGCGAGGTGGCGCACCTGGTCCCACAGGACCGGGTCGACCACTCCCACCCGGCGGCGGAAGTCGCCGAGCGGCACCTCGCGCAGCTCGTCGGTCCGCAGGAAGCTCGGCCGGCCCCGCGCGTCGCCGACCGCGCCGGGCGGCAGCGGGATCACCCCGGCGCGCTCGTCGTGGTACTTGCTGGTGATCTTCGCGACCGTGGCCCGGTCGCCCCGCACGGCCAGCACCAGACAGGGCCGGTCCTTCACGTCGGCGCGGTCCTCGTAGGGCACGCTCGCCCACCAGATGTCACCCGGCGCCGGGTGCCGGCCGCGCGCCCGCGCCGCTCGCGCGCCCGCCCGGCCCGGTGGCCGCAGCCGCCGCCCGCCGGGCCGGCGCCCGCGGCCCCAGCCGTCGATGCCCGTGGCCACCAGCGCGAGCAGTACCACCGCCGCGAGCGCCAGCCACCAGGACGTGTCCATACGACGACGTTACCGGCGCGCGCCGCGGGCCGCGCGCCCTTGTGCGGATCCCGTGCGCCCCGGGGGCCAGCCGAACCGGTGACAGCACAGGTGAGTTCGCCCACAACGGCCCCTGGCAGAGGCGCGGCCCACGCCGCGGCGCCGTACGCTCGACGGACCGCACGACCCCCGTCAGCCCTTGTTCCGAGGGTCCTCGTCCCTGTGGGGATCCTTTGCCCACCCGTCTTTCGCCTACGGAGGTTTCTGCTTCATGAAGCTCACCGTCGTCGGCTGCTCGGGGTCGTTCCCGTCCGCGGATTCGGCCTGTTCGAGCTACCTCGTCGAGGCCGACGGCTTCCGGCTGCTTCTCGACATGGGCAACGGCGCCCTCGGCGAGCTGCAGCGCCACTGCGGTCTCTACGACCTCGACGCGATCTTCCTCAGCCACCTGCACGCCGATCACTGCATCGACATGCTCGGCTATTTCGTCGCGCGTTACTACCGGCACGACGGCGGGCGCTGCGAGGCCCTGCCGGTCTACGGCCCCGAGCGCACCGAGCACCGTCTGACCACGGCGCACGGCGACACCCCTTCGGCCTTTTCGATGAGCGAGGTCTTCGACTTCCGCACCGTCAAGCCGGCCACGTTCGAGATCGGCCCCTTCACGGTGCACACCGACCGGGTCCGCCACCCGGTGGAGGCGTACGGCGTCCGGCTGGAGCACGGCGGGAGGTCCCTGACGTACTCCGGGGACACCGGTGTCACCCCCGTACTGGACGAGCTGGCCCGGGACACCGACCTGTTCCTGTGCGAGGCCGCGTTCACGTACGGCAAGGAGGACATCCCCGACCTCCACCTCAACGGCCGCGAGGCCGGCGAGACCGCCGCCCGCGCCGCCGCCCGCCGCCTGGTCCTGACCCACATCGCCCCCTGGACCGACCCCGAGATCAACCTCCGCGACGCGCGCGAGGCGTTCCCGGGCCCGGTGGACCTGGCGGTGCGGGGCGCGGTGTACGAGATCTGAGGCACGCGACGCACGCGAAGACCCCGGAACCCTGACGGTTCCGGGGTCTTCTTCGTGCCGGTGGGTCTCACGCCTTCGTGAGGTCCTCGACTTCTTCCTCGGGTTCACGTCCCGGCGTCTTCAGGTCGAACTTGAGGATCGCGAAGCGGAACACCACGTAGTACACCGCGCCGAAGACCAGTCCGATCGGAATGATCAGCCATGGCTTGGACGCCAGATGCCAGTTGAGCGCGTAGTCGATGAAGCCGGCGGAGAAGTTGAAGCCGGCGTGCACCCCGAGCGCCCAGGTCACCGCCATGGACACCGCGGTGAGCACGGCGTGGACGACGTACAGCAGCGGCGCGATGAACATGAACGAGAACTCGATCGGCTCGGTGACACCCGTGACGAAGGACGTCAGGGCGAGCGAGACCATCATTCCGGTGACGACCTTGCGGCGCTCGGGACGGGCGCAGTGCGCGATCGCGAGGGCCGCGGCCGGCAGACCGAACATCATGATCGGGAAGAAGCCGGACTGGAAGAGACCGGCGGACGGGTCGCCCGCGAGGAACCGGCTGATGTCGCCGTGCACCACTTCGCCGGACGCCTTCTTGAAGTCGCCGAGCTGGAACCAGGCCACCGTGTTCACGAACTGGTGCATGCCGATCGGGATCAGGCCGCGGTTGACCAGACCGAACAGCGCGGCGCCGCCGGCCCCGAGGCCCGTCATCCACTCGCCGAAGTGCGTGATGCCCTTGCCGACGGGCTCCCAGACCAGGAGGAAGAAGACGCCGACGAGCGTGCCGACGAAGGCCATCAGGATCGGCACCAGGCGGCGGCCGTTGAAGAAGCCGAGCCAGTCCACCAGCTTGGTGCGGTGGAAGCGCTGCCACATCACGGCCGACAGCAGACCCATGATGATGCCGCCGAGGACACCGGGGTCGTTGTAGGACGCCGCCACGATCTTGCCGTGGTCGACGTGCTCCGCGGTCAGCGGGAAGGCCTGGAGCACCTTGCTGTAGACGAGGAAGCCGACGACCGCGGCGAGGGCGGTGGAGCCGTCCGACTTCTTCGCGAAGCCGATGGCCACGCCTATGCAGAACAGCAGGGGGAGGGAGCCGGTCAGGGCACCGCCGGCCGCGTTGAAGACCGTCGCGACCTTGTCCCAGCCCAGGCCGTCCTTGCCGAAGATGTCGTCCTGGCCGAGCCGGACCATGATGCCGGCGGCCGGGAGTACGGCGATCGGGAGCTGAAGGCTCCGGCCGACCTTCTGCAGGCCCTGGAACAGGCCCGCTCCCCGCTTCTTCGCGGGGGCCGCCGTGGCGGTGGCGGTGCTCATACGTCGTCCTCCATCGGGTGGTGGTCTACACCACTCACTGGTGTAGACCTGTTGTAGCACGATGAAGGTGCCGTAAGGAACCACGAATTTCGCGACCGGAACGCTACGCCCCGTGCAGGGCCGGCCCGCGTGCCGTCGTCAGAGTCCCGTCACGTCCTCGACCTCCGCCTCCGGCTCCCTGCCGGGGGTCTTGAGGTCGAATCTGGTGATGGCGAAGCGGAAGACGGTGTAGTAGACGGCCGCGAAGCACAGGCCGATCGGGATGATCAGCCAGGGCCTGGTCGCCAGGTGCCAGTTGATGACGTAGTCGATCAGACCGGCCGAGAAGCTGAAGCCGTCGTGCACCCCGAGCGCCCAGGTCACCGCCATGGACACCCCGGTGAGCACCGCGTGGACCGCGTACAGGACGGGCGCGATGAACATGAACGAGTACTCGATCGGCTCGGTGATCCCCGTGACGAACGACGTCAGCGCCACCGACAGCATCAGACCGCCGACCTCCTTGCGGCGGTGCGGCTTCGCGCAGTGCGTGATCGCCAGCGCCGCGGCCGGCAGCGCGAACATCATGATCGGGAAGAAGCCCGAGGTGAACTGCCCCGCGTGCGGATCGCCCGCCAGGAACATGCTGATGTCGCCGTGCACCACGGTCCCGTCCGGCTGCGTGTAACTGCCGAACTGGAACCAGATGGGCACGTTCAGGAACTGGTGCAGGCCCACCACCAGCAGCGCCCGGTTGGTGACGCCGAACAGCCCCGCCCCCCACGCCCCGGCCGCGTGCAGCCAGCGGCTGAAACTCTCGAGCCCGGCCCCGACCGGCGGCCACACCCACAGGCACAGCGCCGCGAAGAGGATGGCCGTGAACGCCATGAGGATCGGCACCAGGCGGCGGCCGTTGAAGAAGCCGAGCCAGTCCACCAGCTTCGTACGGTGGAAACGCGCCCACAGGAACGCGGCCAGCAGACCCACCACGATCCCGCCGAAGACCCCCGGGTTCTGGAAGGTGAACGCCGCCACCGTCCCGTCCCCCGCCCGGCAGCCCACCCCCGGCAGCGCCGTCGAACCGGCCGGGCAGTCCTGCGGGAACTGGTGCAGCACCCCGTAATAGACGAGGAACCCCGCGACCGCCGCGAGCGCCGTCGAGCCGTCGGCCTTCTTCGCCATGCCGATGGCCACGCCCACGCAGAACAGCAGCGGCAGCCCCAGCGAACCGTCCAGCAGCGCCCCGCCCGCGCCCCGCATCACCTTCGCGACCGTCGTCCAGCCCAGACCGTCCGCGCCCACCACGCCCGGCTGCCCGAGCCCGATCAGCAGCCCCGCGGCCGGCAGCACCGCGATCGGAAGCTGGAGACTGCGCCCCATCTTCTGCAGCCCCTGGAACAGCCGGCCCCAGCGCTCCCGCGCCGGACTCCCCTCGCTCATGGGCGTCCTCCGGCCACTCGACTCGGACGCGGTTTGGCGACCGTCCCTTCGCTGGTGTAGACCAGTTGCCCGGACGGTTCCGCTGTCGTGATCGCCATCATTCGGCACGCGCGGCATGACCGCTCGCGAAGATGGGCCAACTGTGGGTTACTGCGACAAAGCGGTTCGGATCAGGGGAGAAGGAACATGGCCACCAAGGCTGAGAAGATCGTCGCCGGCCTCGGCGGGATCGACAACATCGAGGAGATCGAGGGCTGCATCACCCGCCTGCGCACCGAGGTGTCCGACCCCGCGCTGGTGAACGAGGCCGCCCTGAAGGCCGCCGGCGCCCACGGCGTCGTCAAGATGGGCACCGCCATCCAGGTCGTCATCGGCACCGACGCCGACCCGATCGCCGCGGAGATCGAAGACATGATGTGACACCCGGACCGGGATTCACCGGTAAGGGGCTCTTCCCGAGGCGGGAGGAGCCCCTTCCGTATCTACGGCTAGGCTCCATGCCATGTCTCGCATCGACGGCCGTACTCCCGAACAGCTCCGACCGGTCACCATCGAACGCGGATGGAGCAAGCACGCCGAGGGCTCCGTCCTCGTGTCCTTCGGCGACACCAAGGTCTTCTGCACCGCCTCCGTCACCGAGGGCGTGCCGCGCTGGCGCAAGGGCAGCGGCGAGGGCTGGGTCACCGCCGAGTACGCCATGCTGCCCCGCGCCACCAACACCCGCGGCGACCGCGAGTCGGTCAAGGGCCGCATCGGCGGCCGTACGCACGAGATCTCCCGCCTCATCGGCCGCTCCCTGCGCGCCGTCATCGACTACAAGGCGCTCGGCGAGAACACCATCGTCCTCGACTGCGACGTCCTCCAGGCCGACGGCGGCACGCGGACGGCGGCCATCACCGGCGCGTACGTCGCCCTCGCCGACGCCGTCGCGTGGGCGCGGGGCAAGAAGCTGATCAAGGCCGGCCGGCAGCCGCTGACCGGCACGGTGAGCGCGGTCTCCGTCGGCATCGTCGGCGGCGTCCCCCTTCTCGACCTGTGCTACGAGGAGGACGTGCGCGCCGAGACCGACATGAACGTCGTCTGCACCGGTGATGGCCGCTTCGTCGAGGTCCAGGGCACCGCGGAGGCGGAGCCGTTCGCCCGCGACGAGCTGAACGCGCTGCTCGACCTGGCGGTCGGCGGCTGCGACGCGCTGGCCGCGCACCAGCGGGCGGCCCTGGAGGCCACGCTCGCCTCGTAGCGGGCAACCCGGCGGCCCCTCCCCGCGTCCTACCCCTACGCATGAGATGAGGGACGTCCGGGGAGGGGAACATCATCATGGCCGCCACCAGAGGCCGTCTCGCCGTCATCGTGGCGACCGCCGTGCTCACCGCCGGCCTCGTCGGCGGCTGCGACGCCGTGGACAAGGCGATGGACTGCGTGCACACCGCCGACACCATCGCCGACAGCGTGACGGACCTCCAGCAGGCGGTGGAGAACGCGGCGAACGACCCGGGGCAGGCCGACTCCGCGCTCGACGCCATCGAGAAGAACCTGCGGAAGATCGGGGACAGCACCGACGACGCCGACCTCGACAAGGCCGTCGACGACCTGGACAAGGCCGTGGGCGACGTCCGCACGGCGCTGCGCGACGGCGATCGGACACCGGACGTGGGGCCGGTGACGGACGCGGCGGGCGAGCTGACGAAGGTGTGCAGCAAGTAGCCGCCGGTGCCTACGCCGCCCCGCGCTCCTCACGGGCCCGCCGCAGCGCGCCCTTGCTCGCCTTGCGGGTCACCCCGACCCCGCCCCAGAACGCGAGACCCCCGACGACCACCCGCGGGGCACCCGGCTCGGGCAGGCCGTCGTCCCTCGGGTGCTCGAAGGCGCCCATGACACCGACGCCCCGCACCACGACCTCGACGCCCGGCGGCACGATCACCTGCACGCCGCCCATGACCGCCACCACGTTGATCTCCACCTCGTGGTCGGCGAAGTCCGCGTCCCGCAGGTCGATCACGCCACCGCCCATGAAGGTGAGGCAGTCGAAGCGCCTGGGCATGGTCCAGCGGCCCTTGTGCTCGAAGCCCGACAGGATGGCGACGCCACCGGTGGAGGAGCCCTCGCCGCCGACCACGCGGGCGGCCCAACCGCCGTCCCGGACCGGCGCCTTGGCGAAGGAGACCGGCGCGGGGGCCGCAGGCAGGTCCCGGGTGATCGGGGTCAGCTCGCCGTACGTCCGCGCCCGGTACGTCGCCTCCAGCCGTTCCTCGAACTCGCCCATGTCGAGGCCCCTTCGGCGAGGGCGTCGCGCAGCACCTCGGCGACCCGTTCCCGGTCGGCGTCGGAGGCGCGGAGGTCCGGACGTGCGTCGTCGGTCATGGCGGCAGCCTACGAGACCGCCTTTTCCGCGTACATCTTGGCGATGACGGCCTCGATGTCCGGTTCCCGCACCGACAGGTCCACCAGCGGATACTCCGCCGCCAGATGCGCGACCACCGGCGCCGCCGACTGCCCCGCCGGGAACGCCAGCCACTGCCGGGGCCCCTCCACCCGCACCACCCGCGCCGACGGCACCTCGACGGGCGGCAGCTCCCGCTCCAGGTCCACCACCAGGGTCCGTTCGCTCTCCCCGGCCTCGTGCAGCCCCGTGAGCGCGCCGTCGTACACCAGACGGCCGTGGTCGATCACCATCACCCGGGAGCACAACTGCTCGATGTCCTGGAGGTCATGGGTGGTCAGCAGCACCGTGGTGCCGCTCGCGGCGTTCAACTCCCGCAGGAAACCCCGCACCTTGGCCTTGGACACCACGTCGAGGCCGATCGTCGGCTCGTCCAGGTACAGCACCTCCGGGTCGTGCAGCAGCGCCGCCGCGATGTCCCCGCGCATCCGCTGGCCCAGCGAGAGCTGCCGCACCGGGGTGTCCAACAGGGTGCGCAGTTCCAGCAGTTCGACCAGCCGGTCCAGGTTCTCCCGGTAACGGGCGTCCGGGATGCGGTACATGCGGTGGGCCAGCCGGTAGGAGTCGATCAGCGGCAGGTCCCACCACAGCGTGGTGCGCTGCCCGAACACCACCCCGATGCGGTGCGCGAGGCGCGAGCGCTCCCGCGAGGGGTCGATGCCCGCGACCCGCAGCCGGCCGCCGCTCGGCGTCAGGATGCCGGTCAGCATCTTGATCGTGGTCGACTTCCCGGCGCCGTTCGGCCCGATGTAACCGACCATCTCCCCGCGCGCCACGGTGAACGACAGCGAGTCCACCGCCCGCACCTCGTGCCGCTCCCGCTTGAGGAAACCGGTCTTGCGGCGCACCGAGAAGACCTTCTCCACCTTCTCCAGCGCGATGAAGTCGTCCATGAGGTCCTAACTCCCTGTGCTCCGGTACGAACGAAGTCCCGCCCGCCAGGCCAGCCCGGCCAGCGCGCAGCAGCCCGCCGCCACCAGCGGGGTCGCCCAGGCCAGCCCGCCCGGCAGGCCCAGCGGATACGGCCGCCCCAGGACGTACGTGGCGGGCAGCCAGTTGACGAAGGCCAGCGGCAGCACGAAGGTCACCCCGCGCACCAGGTCCTTCGCGAACACCGTCGGCGGATACTGCAACAGCGTCGTGCCGCCGTACGTGAACGCGTTCTGCACCTCGGCGGCGTCCTGCGCCACGAACTGGAAGGCCGCCCCCGCCACGAACACCGCGCAGAAGATCCCGCAGCCGCTGAGCAGCGTGAGCGGCATCAGCAGCAGCCGGTCCGCCGTCCAGTCGACGTCCAGCCGCGTCAGCGCCCACCCCAGCACCATCGAGCCCTGCGCCAGGCGCCCCAGACGCCGCAGCGCGAACCGGTCGGCCGCCACCTGCGCCAGTATCGGCGCGGGCCGCACCAGCAGCGCGTCCAGCGTGCCGTCCCGCAGCCGCCGCCCCAGCCGGTCCATCGAACCGATCACCAGGTCCGCCAGGCCGAAGGAGACCGCCGACAGCCCGTACAGGAACGCCACCTCCGGCAGCGACCAGCCGCCGAGGGCGCGCACCCGCGAGAACATCAGCATGATCGCGACGAAGTCGAAGAAGGTCGCCGCGAAGCTCCCGAACGTGGTCATGACGAACGACGCCCGGTACGCCATCGTCGACCGGATCCACATCCCGGCGATCAGCCCGTACGCCCGCACGCCCTCCGCGAGCCGCCCGCGCTCAGCCACCCTGCACCACCACCCGCCGCGTCGCCGCCGACTGGAGCAGCCGCCCGGCACCGAGCAGCACCACGGCCCACGCCCCCTGGAACAGATAGGTGCGCAGCGGGTCCCCCTGCCCGAGCAGCACGTCCGCCGGCGCCTGGAGGAGCGAGGACCAGGGCAGGGCCCGTACGACGGTGCCCAGCGCGCCCGGGAACACGTTCAGCGGCAGCAGCATCCCCGAGCAGAAGTAGCCGAGCAGCCACGTCATCTGGCTCACCCCGGTGCCGTCCAGCAGCCAGAACGCACTGAGCGCCACCAGGTAGCGCAGGCCGAAGCCGACCAGCATGGCCAGCAGCACGGCGAGCAGGAACGCGGCCCAGGTGCCCGCGTCCGCCGGCAGGTACGCCGGAAAGACCAGCGCGCCGAACACGAACGGCACCACGCCCCGGCCCAGCAACTGGAAGAAGGCCCGGCCCAGGTCCGCGGCCAGCCACCACAGCTGGAGGTCGGCGGGCCGGTACAGATCGACGGCCACGTCCCCCGAGCGGATGCGTTCCATCAGCTCGTCCTCGACGCCCCCGCCGCTGATCGCCAGCGTCGACAGGAACGCCTGGCCCAGCCACACGTAGGTGATGGCCTGCGCCTGGTCGTATCCCCCCAGATGCGGTTTCAGATCCCATAGGGCTTTGTAGGTGTAGACGAGAATCAGCCCGAAGACCGTGTTGGTGAAGACCCCTGCCGCAGTCGCGGCCCTGTACGTCGCGTACCGTCTGAACCCCCCTAACGCGACGGCCGCGTACAACCGTCCCGCGCCCACGTCAGTCGACCTCCTCGGACCACTCGACACCGAAGCGCAGGAGCCTAGTCCGGAGGCCCGGTGGCCGGCCACGCATTTTGTGCCGGAAGCGTGCCGGAATCCGGGAACGGAACGCCAGGTGCGAGAGTCTTCAAACGGGGGACGCAGAAGGCGTACGAGGCGTACGGGAACGTACGACGCGAAACAGGAGTCCGTGCACGAGATGAGCGACGAGCCACAGCCGCAGCAGCCGAACGAAGGCGTGGCACCGGAAAAGCCGCTGCCGGCTGCGAGGCCCGGGACCCCGACGCCGGGATCCCCCACCACTCCTCCGGAGGGAACCGGCCGGGTGAAGGACACCGAGGAGAACGACACCGGGGAGTCGGACGGCGCCGGGAAGCCGGAGGGGGCCGAGGGGCAGGAGAAGCCCGTGAGGCCCGAGACGCGGGCCGGGGGCGCCGGAAAGGCCGGGGAGGCCGAGGACGCCGGTCGCGGCGAACGCGCCGGGCGATCCGCGGACGCGGACCGAGGCGTCGGCGCGGGTCGCGGTGCCGGTGCCGACCGGGACGCGCGCGGGGGCAGGACCGGCCGGGCCGAGGACTCCGAGGGTGCTCGCGAGGGCGGGCGTGCCGGGGGGACCGAGGGTGTCCGGGAGACCGGTACGGCGGGGGCCGACACGGCTCGCCGTTCCGTGCCCGCACCCCAGGACCGTACGGCCTCCGTCGCCCGTGCCCGGCAGGCGGCACGGGACGCCCGTACGGACAAGGCCGCGGCGACGGCCGCCGAGGGCGAGGGCACCGCCGACCGGACCGCCGGCTCCGCCAAGCCACAGGTCCCCGGCGCCCGCGCACCCGAACAGCCCGCCGAGAGCACCCAGGTGCTGCGCCGTGTCACGCCGCCCCGGAAGCCCCAGGACTCCGCGAAGGACGCCGGCAAGCCGGGTCAGGAGACCCCGGCACCCGAGACCACCCAGGTACTCCGCCGCGTCAACGCCCCGCGCAAGGGCGAACCCGGCGACGCCGCCAAGGCGGGTTCCCCCGCGGCCGGGCCGAACGCGACCGGCCCCACCGCCCACACGACCGGCTCCCGGCCGGGCGGCCCCCGCCCCTCCGCTCCCGGCATGGGCGCGGCAGGTGCCGGTGCGGCAGGCGCCGTCGGCGCGGCGAAGGTGTCGGGCGCGGCTGGTGCGGCGGGCGTGGCGGGTGCCGTCGGCGCCGCGGGCCTCGCCGGTGCCGCGAACACCGCCGGCGCCGCCACCCCCGGCCCCCGTACCGGCACCGGCACCGGCCCGAGCGCCGGGCCCGAGACCGCCGTCCTCGCCGCCGCCCCGGAGACGCCCCCCGACACCGGCGGCGGCAAGGGCAAGAAGAAGGCCAAGAAGCCCAAGCGCACCGGATGGCGGCGGCTCCTGCCGACCTGGAAGATGGTGCTCGGCACCTTCATCGTCGCCTTGCTCGCCGTCATCGGGCTGTTCTTCGTGGGCTACTCGCTCGTCAACATCCCGCCGGCCAACGCCCTCGCCACCCAGCAGGGCAACGTGTACCTCTACGCCGACGGCTCCCAGCTCGCCCGCGACGGTGAGATCAACCGCGAGAACGTGACGCTCGCGCAGGTCTCCAAGGCCGCCCAGCACGCCGTACTGGCCGCCGAGGACCGCGACTTCTACACCGAGTCGGCCGTCGACCCCAAGGCGATGATCCGCGCCGCGTGGAACACCTCCACCGGCAAGGGCAAGCAGTCCGGCTCCACGATCACCCAGCAGTACGTGAAGAACTACTACCTGGCCCAGGAACAGACGGTCACCCGCAAGGCCAAGGAGTTCTTCATCTCGATCAAGCTCGACCGGAACAAGTCCAAGGACGAGATCCTGGAGGGCTACCTCAACACCAGCTACTTCGGCCGCAACGCCTACGGCATCCAGGCCGCCGCCCAGGCCTACTACAGCCGCGACGCCCAGGACCTCGACCCGGCCCGCGCCGCCTACCTCGCCGCGCTCGTCAACGCGCCGAGCGAGTACGACGTCGTGGCCCACCCGGAGAACAAGGACGCGGCCGTGGCCCGCTGGAACTACGTCCTGGACGGCATGGTCAAGAAGGGCTGGCTCAGCCAGTCCGAGCGCGCCGGGATGAAGTTCCCGATGCCGAAGGAGCAGACGAGCTCCACCGGCATGTCCGGCCAGCGCGGCTACCTCGTCGAGGCGGTCAAGCACTACCTGACCACCAACGACATCATCGGCGCCGACCAGCTCGCGGCCGGCGGCTACCGCATCACGACCACCATCCAGAAGGACAAGCAGGACGCCTTCGTCAAGGCGGTCGACGACCAGCTCGTCTCCAAGCTGGACAAGAAGAACAACAAGGCCGACAGCTACGTCCGGGCCGGCGGTGCCTCCGTCGACCCGAAGACCGGCAGGGTCGTCGCGATGTACGGCGGCATCGACTACGTGAAGCAGTACACCAACGGCGCGACCCGCGGTGACTTCCAGGTCGGCTCCACCTTCAAGCCGTTCGTCTTCACCTCCGCGGTGGAGAACGGCTCCACCACCGAGGACGGCCGCCGGATCACCCCGAACACCCAGTACGACGGCACCAACGAGCGCCCCGTGCAGGGCTGGAGCGGCGGCACGTACGCCCCGCAGAACGAGGACCAGAAGTCGTACGGCCAGATCACCGTCACCAAGGCCACCGACCTGTCGGTGAACGCGGTGTACGCGCAGATGGCGGTCGACGTCGGCCCGAGCAAGGTCAAGAAGACCGCGATCGACCTCGGCCTCCCCGCGGACACCCCCGACCTCCAGCCGTACCCGTCCATCGCGCTCGGCACCGCCACCGCCAGCGTCCTGGACATGGCGGAGGGATACGCCACGCTCGCCAACCACGGCAAGCACGGCACGTACACCCTGGTCCAGAAGATCACCCGGAACGGCACCGACGAGGTCAAGCTGCCCGACGCGTCGGTCAAGCAGGTCGTCAGCCGCAGCGCCGCCGACACCACCACCTCCATGCTGAAGAGCGTGGTCCAGGGCGGCACCGCCACCGCCGCGCAGGCCGCGGGCCGTCCGGCGGCCGGCAAGACCGGTACCGCGGAGAACGACACCGCCGCCTGGTTCGCCGGCTACACCCCGGACCTCGCCACGGTGGTCTCCGTGATGGGCCAGGACCCGGTGACGGCCAAGCACATGCCGCTGTACGGCGCGCTCGGCCAGGCCCGTATGAACGGTGGCGGCGCCCCCACCCAGATCTGGGCCCAGTACACCCACGACGCGCTGCGCAACGCCCCGGTGGCCTCCTTCGACCTCCAGCTCCAGCCGGGGGCCGACGAGCCGCAGCCGCCCGCGCCCGGCGTGCCGAGCGAGTCCGCGAGCACCGACGGCCAGGACACCGGCGGCGCCACCCAGCCCGGCGGCACCCCGAGCGGCACCCCGACCGACGGCGGCACCACCGGCACCCCGGCCGACGGCGGCATGACGGCCGGCGGCACGACCGGCGGCGACACCACCACGGGCGGCACGACCGGCGCCGACCCGGCCACCGTCGGCGGCGCGACCGGCGGCGACACCACGACGAGCGGCGGCGCCGCGGGCGGCTCCCCGGGCGGCGGTGGTGGCACGGCCACGGGCGGCGGCGCGGGCGGTGGCACCGGCACCGGCACCGTCGCGGGCAGCGGGCCGGGCGGTGGCCCCGGCCTCTGAGCCGCGCTCAGCCGCTGGTCGCCTTCAGCCCCACCACGGCGACCAGCAGCAGGCACACGAAGAAGACCCGGGCGGCGGTGACCGGCTCACCGAGCACCACCATGCCGAGCACCGCCGCCCCGGCCGCCCCGATACCGACCCACACCCCGTAGGCGGTGCCGATCGGCAGGGACCTGGCGGCGTACGACAGCAGCACCATGCTGGCGACGATCCCGGCACCGGTGAGCACACTGGGCACCGGCCGGGTGAAACCCTCGCTGTACTTCATGCCGATCGACCAGCCCACTTCCAGCAGACCGGCCACGACAAGCAGAACCCAGGCCACGACGGCACCTCCGAGACGAACGGCGTCTGACTTCCGGTGCGTCGTCTTTGCCTGCATCCCGGTACGGCGCGTCTCGTCGGGCTCGTCCTCGAAGGTAGCAAAGGCACGACGAAAGGGCTGGTGACCACTGTCACCAGCCCTTTCGTCGTCATTGCCGACCGCTATGGCCTCACGACCGCTATGGCCTCACGACCGCCACGGCCTCACGACCGCCACGGCCTCACGACCGCCACGGCCTCACGACCGCCACGGCCTCACGACCGCCACGGCCTCACGACCGTCACGGCCTCACAGATACAGCCCGGTCGAGTCCTCCGAGCCCTCGAAGCGGTCCGCGGCCACGGCATGCAGGTCGCGCTCGCGCATGAGGACGTAGGCCACGCCCCGCACCTCGACCTCGGCCCGGTCCTCCGGGTCGAACAGCACGCGGTCGCCGGGCTCCACGGTCCGTACGTTCTGGCCGACCGCGACGACTTCGGCCCAGGCCAGCCGGCGTCCGACCGCGGCGGTGGCGGGGATCAGGATGCCGCCCCCCGACCGCCGCTCGCCCTCACCGGTCTCCTGCTTGACCAGCACCCGGTCGTGCAGCATCCGGATGGGCAGCTTGTCGTGCTGCGGGGTGCTCTGCTCGTGTCTGTTGGCGCTCACGTCTCGAACCTACCTGCCTTCACCGCGCCCGTGGTCCCCCGGGTGGCCGTCGGGTCAGCGCCGGCCGCGCCGACCGCTCCGCCCGCCGCGGCGGGACAGGGCGACGAGACCCACGACCCCGGCCACGACGAGCGCCGCCGGCACGACCCGCTCCACGTGCAGCCGGCCGTCCTCGTCCGTGAACTGCGCCCTGACATCACTCACCATCCGGTTGACCTGCACGTACGCACGTCCCACGGTGTGGTCGATGTTGGCCACGGCCTTGGCCTTCACATCCCCGACGATCGTCTTCGGATGCACCCGCACCCCGATCTCGTCGAGCGTCTCGGCCAGCACTTCGCGGCGGCGCCTGATGTCCGCCTCGATCTGCGCCGGGGTTCTGGTGTCCGCCGTGTCCGCCACCGTACGGCCTCCGAAGTCTGCCGAAATCCTGCTGTCCTGTTCCCGGACAGTCTGTCAGCTCCCGCCCGCGCCGCACCGCAAGGGCCCCCGGTTACGCTGGTCCGATGAGCGAGCGACTCCAGCCGGGGGACGTGGCCCCCGCCTTCACCCTCCCGGACGCCGACGGTAACGAGGTCTCCCTCGCGGACCACAAGGGCCGCAAGGTCATCGTCTACTTCTACCCCGCGGCCCTCACCCCCGGCTGCACCAAGCAGGCCTGCGACTTCACCGACAACCTCGACCTGCTGGCCGGCGCCGGCTACGACGTCATCGGCATCTCCCCGGATACCCCGGAAAAGCTTGCCAAATTCCGCGAGAAGGAGTCCCTCAAGGTCACCCTCCTCGCCGACCCGGACAAAAAGGTCACCGAGGCCTACGCCGCCTACGGCGAGAAGAAGAACTACGGCAAGACCTACATGGGCGTCATCCGCTCCACGATCGTCGTCGACGAGGACGGCAAGGTCTCCCACGCCCTCTACAACGTCCGCGCCACCGGCCACGTAGCCAAGATCATCAAGGATCTGGGCATCTGAGCCCCTCTGTCACCGCTGGCGGCCCGCACCGGAACGACATGGTGCGGGCCGCCTTCACGTTCCGTGCGTGACTGTCCGGCAACCGGTTCGTTGACCAGTGCGGGCTACGAACGCACGCCCGGACCGGAGGGGGTTCGATGGGGGCCAGCGCATACGACAAGGACCGCCTGGAAGAGGCGGCTCGCGGGGCACGGACGCTGTCGGAGGCCCTGGAGAGGCTGGGGGTGGATCCGAAGAGTTCGACGCGGGGCTACATCGCGCGGCGCATGAAGAAGCTCGGGGTGGATACGTCGCACTTCGAACGGGAGGGGGCGAAATGGACGCGTGCCATTCTCGAGCCGGTGGTGGCGGCATCCGTCAGCGTCAACGAGGTGGTGCGTCGACTCGGACTCGACTCCGTGGGCGGTCACCAGACCAACATCGCCCGGCGGATCAAGGCGTACGGACTCGACACCTCGCATTTCACGTCCGTGATCCGAACTGAGCGGATGAGATACAACCAGCGCCGCCGAACCGCCGAAGAGATCCTGGTCGAGAGTACGTCGGCGCAGGCCGCGCGTATCCCGGGACAGCGGCTCAAGAGGGCGATGAACGAGTTGGGTGTGGAGGAACGCTGCGCGCGGTGCGGCACGGAGCCGGTGTGGCGGGGCCGTCCGCTCCCGCTGGAGGTCGACCACATCGATGGCAACTGGCGTGACAACCGCATCGAGAACCTCCGCTTCCTCTGCCCCAACTGCCATTCGGTCACCGACTCTTACCGGGGGCGGGGCAAGAAGCGTCATGCGTGGTCCGGTGGAGCATGAGCGGCGGAGTACGGCGCACGCGCGAGCGGTTCGCCGACGCCGGCCGCCCCGGGCCCGACGAGGTGCGTACCGCCGTCCTTGAGTCGTTCTCCATAGCGGAGACGCTGCGTCGTCTTCGGCGCCCCGATACCGGAACGCAGCGCGCGCTGCTGCGTGGGTGGGTCGCGGAAGCGGGTGTCTCGACCGCGCGCTTCCTGGGGCGGGCACACCAGCGTGGCAAGACCGGCACAGCCCGTGCGAAGCGCCCCGAGGACATCCTGGTCAAGCACGACGGCGTGCGTCGGACACGAACACGTCTGCTACGCCGTGCGCTCCGCGAGGTGGGCGTACCGGAGCGATGTGCCGAGTGCGGCATCGGTACCGAGTGGCTCGGGCAGCCCATGACGCTGGAGGTCGACCACATCGACGGGGACTGGGGCGACGACCGGCGGGAGAACCTGCGCCTGCTGTGCCCCAACTGCCACGCAACGACGAGCACCTGGTGCCGAGGTGGTCGGCGAAGGCATACTCTCCCCCAGTAAAGTAAGGGCACGGTTTGCGCTCGTACTCCAACGGCAGAGAGACAGGCCTTAGAAGTCTGGTGTTGTCGGTTCGAATCCGACCGGGCGCACAAGCGGAAGCGGCCCCGCACCTTCGTTTCAAAGGTGCGGGGCCGCTGTGCTAGCTCAGCCCAGCAGTTCCCGTACCGCCGGTACCAGTGCCCGGAAGGCCTTGCCCCGGTGGCTGATGGCGTTCTTCTCCTCGGCGGTCATCTCGGCGCAGGTGCGGCTGTCGCCGTCCGGCTGGAGGATCGGGTCGTAGCCGAAGCCGTTCGGGCCGGCCGGGGCATGGCGCAGGGTGCCGCGCAGTTGGCCCTCGACCACGCGTTCCGTGCCGTCCGGCAGGGCCAGGGCGGCGGCGCAGGCGAAGTGGGCGGCGCGGTGCTCCTCGGCGATGTCGGAGAGCTGGGCGAGGAGCAGGTCCAGGTTGGCCTGGTCGTCGCCGTGGCGGCCGGCCCAGCGGGCGGAGAAGATGCCCGGCGCGCCGTTCATCACGTCCACGCACAGGCCGGAGTCGTCGGCGACCGCGGGCAGCCCGGTGGCCTGCGCCAGGGCGTGCGCCTTGAGCAGGGCGTTCTCGGCGAAGGTGACGCCGGTCTCCTTGACGTCGGGGATCTCGGGGTAGGCGTCGGCGCCGACCAGTTCGTGGGGGAGTCCGGCGTCGGCCAGGATGGCCCTCAGCTCGGTGATCTTTCCGGCGTTGCGGGTGGCGAGGATCAAGCGGGTCATGCCGCCCAGTATTCCTCGCCCCCGGTTCACAGCTCCGCCTGCCCCGCACCCTTCAGCGTCCGCAGGTCGAACGCCCCGGCCATCGTGGCGAAGCCCAGGTCGCTGGGGTGCAGATGGTCCCCGGAGTCGTAGTCGGGGCGCAGCCGGCGGGGGTCGTACGGGTCGCGCAGCGCCTTGTCGAAGTCGGCCACCGCGTCGTACACCCCGCCCGCGCGGATCCGCGCGTTGACCCGCTGCCGCACCGCCTCCCGGGCGGGTGTCCAGCCCCGGTGCCCCCGGAACGGCATCAGGGTCGCCCCGACGACCCGCAGCCCGCGCGCGTGGGCCTCGCGGACCAGGGTGCGCAGGCCGGTGAGGAGGCGGTCGGGGTCGGCGGTGACCTCGGGGTTGCGCAGGATGTCGTTGATGCCGAGGTCGACGACGACCACCTTGACGTCGGTGCGCGCGAGCGCGTCGCGCCCGAAGCGGCCGAGGCCGCTCTGGTTCTCCGCGGGGCGGCCGAGCCCGTCGGCGAGGACCTGGTTGCCGCTGATGCCCTCGTTGACGACGCCGTAGCGGGGCAGTCGCTGCCCGTTCGCCAGCGCGGAGCGCAGCCGGTCGCCGAGGACGTCGGGCCAGCGGCGGTTGGCGTTGACGGTGGAGGTGATGCCGTCGGTGAGGGAGTCGCCGAAGACGACGACCGTGCCGTCGGCCTCGTTGCTCAGCACGTCCAGCGCGGTCAGATAGCGCCAGTACGGCGTCCGCTGGGTGTAGGGGGCACCGGTGGTGTCCTCGGTGCGGTCCCCGGTGGCGACGTAGGAGATCTGCTGGGCGTGCGGGTGGTAGGTGACCGGCCCGGACGGGGTGGGGGAGTAGGTGGTGACGAGGACGTCGGCGTCGTGCGGCACCAGGAGCCGCACCGCGTCGCTCACGGCCTGGTCGCCGGCGGGTATGACGACGCGGGTGGCGCCGCCGAAGGTGAGGCGCCGCATCGTCTCCGCGTCGGCCGCGGCGCCGGCGTCCCCGGCGGACAGCGCGATCGTGGCGTGGGTGATGTCCAGCGGTGTCTGGCCGTAGAGGTTGGACAGCGTGATCCGGGCACTCGTACCCCCGGCGTCCGCGTGGACGACGTTGCGCACGGAGTGGCCCGCGAGGCCGGCCGTCTCGGTGCCCGGTTCGCCGCCGGCGGGGGCGCTCGCCCAGGAGCCGACCCAGGTGCCGGTGGAGACGGGCGCGGCGGAGGAGTCGCGGTGCGGGCGGCCGTCGGCGACGGCGCCGCCCGTGGCGCGGTCGCCGGCCGCGGCGGTGACGTAGATCCCGGCGCACACGACGACCACGAGGGCGAGGAGTGCGCCGAGCAGGGCGAGGTACTTCGCGCGGTGCTGTGCGCGGGGCACCTCAGGGGCCCCGTGATGCCGGCTGGTCACGCTTGTGCCGTTCTCCTCGGGCGAGGGAGCCCCGGGCTCCGGTCTTGATGAGTTCATGATGCTTCATGGGCCGGGGCGAACGGGTGGGGCCCCGTCCGAACCCCCGCCGGAACAGACGCCGGGAACTCCTGTTCCGTTCCGGGAGTCGGTCAGGAGGGGACAATTGTGCGCGGGATCACCGAACGGGTGGAGCTGATGGAACCTATCGAGACGGGAACGGCCGGACCGGCCGCGTCGTACCGGACGATGACGGCCTTCACCCCGGCCGACGAGGAGCGCCGGCGCGGGGTGCGGCGCATGAAACTCACCGCGACGGGCCTGCTGCTGTTCGTGGCCGTGGTCTACGTCCTGGCCAAGCTGGCCGGCAACGCGGGCGCGGGCGCCTGGGCGGACTACGTCTCCGCGGCGGCGGAGGCGGGCATGGTGGGCGCGCTGGCGGACTGGTTCGCGGTCACCGCGCTCTTCCGGCACCCCCTCGGCCTGCCGATCCCGCACACCGCGATCATCCCCACCAAGAAGGACCAGCTCGGCGTCTCGCTGGGCGAGTTCGTGGGGGAGAACTTCCTCTCCCAGGACGTCGTACGGCAACGGCTGCGCGCCGTCGGCGTCGGTGCCCGGCTGGGTGCCTGGCTGGCCGAGCCGGAGCACGCGGACCGGGTGACGGCGGAGCTGGCGACCGCGCTGCGCGGCGCGCTGACGGTGCTGCGGGACTCCGACGTCCAGGCGGTGGTCGGGGAGGCGATCACCCGGCGGGCCGGCGCCCGGGAGATCGCGCCCGGCCTCGGCAAGATGCTGGAGAAGGTCGTCGCCGACGGCGGTCACAAGCGGGCCGTGGACCTGGTGGTCACCCGCGCCCACGACTGGCTGGTGCTGCACGGCGACAGCGTGATGGGCGCCGTGCAGGGCGGGGCGCCCGGCTGGACCCCGCGGTTCGTGGACCGCAAGGTCGGCGAGCGCGTCTACAAGGAGCTGCTGCGTTTCTGCGCGGAGATGCGGGACATGCCGTCCCACCCGGCGCGCGGCGCCCTCGACCGCTTCCTCAACGACTTCGCCTCCGACCTCCAGTCGGACACCGAGACCCGGGCGCGGGTGGAGCGGCTCAAGGGCGAGGTGCTGGGCCGTGGCGAGGTGCAGGAGCTGATCGCGTCCGCCTGGACGGCCGTACGGTCGATGATGGTCGCGGCGGCGGAGGACGAGCGCAGCGAGCTGCGGACGCGGCTGCGTTCGGCGCTGCTGTCGCTGGGCACGCGGATGGCGAGCGAGCCGAAGATGCAGGAGAAGGTGGACAACTGGCTGGAGGGCGCGGCGGTGCACGTCGTGACCACCTACCGGGCGGAGATCACCTCTTTGATCACGGACACGGTGGCGGGCTGGGACGCCGAGCACACCACCCGGAAGATCGAGGCGCACATCGGCCGCGACCTGCAGTTCATCCGGATCAATGGCACGGTGGTGGGATCACTGGCGGGACTGCTGATCTTCACGGTGTCGCGGGCGGTGGGCGGCTGACGGCCGGTCACCCGGCGCCTGTATCGGCGAGAGCGGGGCACCCGTCGTCATGCCGTCCTCCACGCAAGGGGGGCGTCCTTCGACGAGGAGGGAGCCGATGACAGCAGCCGAGAAGGCGTCGCCGGAAACCGGCAGGACCATCACCACCGACATCCCCGCCCGCCTCGACCGCCTCCCGTGGTCCCACTGGCACTGGACGATCGTGATCGGCCTGGGCACCGTGTGGATCCTCGACGGTCTGGAGGTCACGGTCGTCGGCAACATCGCCAGCCGACTGGCCGAACCGGGCAGCGGTCTGTCGATCACGTCCGGTCAGATCACGGGCGTGGCGGCCGCGCTGTACGTGGCGGGTGCCTGTGTGGGCGCCCTGTTCTGGGGCCGGCTGACCGACCGTTACGGCCGCAAGAAGCTGTTCATGATCACCCTCGCGGTGTATCTGGTGGCGACGGCCCTGACGGCGGTGTCCTGGGAGGCCTGGTGGTTCTTCCTCTTCCGCTTCCTGACCGGCTTCGGCATCGGCGGCGAGTACGCGGCGATCAACTCCGCGATCGACGAGCTGATCCCGGCGCACTACCGCGGCCGGGTCGACCTGATCATCAACGGCAGTTTCTGGCTGGGCGCGGTCGGCGGCTCGCTGCTGTCCATCGTGGCCCTGAACACCGGCCTGCTGCCGATGAACGTCGGCTGGCGGCTGACCTTCGCGCTCGGCGCCGTACTCGCGCTCGTCATCCTGCTCGTGCGGCGGCACGTCCCGGAGAGCCCGAGGTGGCTGCTGATCCACGGCCGGGAGGAGGAGGCGGAGGAGATCGTCTCCGGCATCGAACGGCAGGTGGAGGCCGAGAAGGGCACCCGGCTGCCGGCGACGGACGTCCGCCTCGCCATCCGCCGGCGCGGCAGCATCACCTTCCGGGAGATCGCCCGCACGGTCTTCGGCCGCTACCGCAGGCGTGCGGTGCTCGGCTTCTCCCTCTTCATCGGCCAGGCGTTCCTGTACAACGCGATCACCTTCGGCTTCGGCGCGATCCTGACGAGGTTCTTCGCGGTGCCGACCGACCGTACGGGCTACTACTTCGCGGTCATCGCCGTCGGAAACTTCTGCGGCCCGCTGCTGCTCGGCAAGCTCTTCGACACGGTCGGGCGCCGGGTGATGATCTCCTCGACGTATCTGATCTCGGGCCTGCTGCTGTTCGGCACGGCGTGGCTGTTCGACCGGGGCGCGCTGAGCGCGACGACGCTGACGGCCTGCTGGTGCGCGGTCCTCTTCTTCGCCTCGGCGGGCGCGTCCAGCGCGTATCTGACGGTGTCGGAGATCTTCCCGATGGAGACGCGCGCGATGTCCATCGCGTTCTTCTACGCCCTCGGCACCGCCGCCGGCGGCATCAGCGGCCCCCTGCTCTTCGCCGACCTCACCGGCACGGGCCGGGTCGGCGACACGGTCCTGGCCTTCTCCATCGGGGCGGCGCTGATGTGCGCGGCGGGGCTGGTGGCGGCGGCACTGGCCGTACGGGCGGAACGCCGCTCCCTGGAGGACATCGCGAGGCCCCTGACGGCGGTGGACGAGGGGGAGGCGTCGGGGGAGGGGACGGGGGAGGGGACGCGGACCCCGGGCCGGGGCGGGCCCGGCACTCCGGGAACGCCACCCGGCACTCCGGGGACGCCCCCCGGCACCCAGGGCCCGTCGGCACCGCCGTCGCCACCGGCGGCGAGCAGGCCGTAGGACTTCGGCGGGGAGGGGCGGGCGGGGCGGGGCGGGGCCGTGCGGTGCCGGGCCGGGCGGTGCCGGGCCGTGCCTGGCCGGGGTGGGGCCTGGTGGGGCCGGGCCGTGCCCGGCCGGGGTGGGGCCTGGTGGGGCCGGGCCGTGCCTGGCGGGCCCTCGGCCTGCTCGGCTCTTCTCGCCTTGGCGCGGCTTGACTTGACTTGGGTGGGCTTGGCTTGGGTTGGGTTGGCGTGGCGTGTCTCGGCGTGTCCGGCCCTCTCGCCTGCCTCCTGCCTGCCCTGCCCTCGCCTCCCCGCCTCCCGATCAGGCCTTGCGGTCGGCGACGGCCCAGGAGGCGAGGGCGACGGCGCCCGCGACACCGAGGACGGAGGGCCAGGCGCCGACCTTCTTGGCGAGCGGGTGGGACCCGGCGAAGCCGCCGACATAGGCGGCGGTCAGCACACCCGCGGCGGTGTTCCCGGCCCGCTTGCGCCACTGCTGCGCCGCGACGGCACCGGCGACGGCGAGCACGGCCCCGCCGAGCGGCCGCTTCTTCGTCCACCGGGCCACCCCGTACCCGCCGACGAGCCCGCTCGCGGCGACGACGGCGCTGGGAACCTTGGCCATGAATGCCTCCGTATGTCGTAGAGGATGCCGAGGCTAACGCGCAGGCGCGCGGGCCGACCTGACCTGAGTCGAGGCTTGTCAAGTTTCCGGCTTCGAGCTATATAAGAAGCCGTAGGGCATCGCACCCAGCACCTGAAGAAGGGAGTGACCCGTGATGCTCATGCGTACCGACCCGTTCCGCGAATTCGACCGACTCGTGCAGCAGGTCAGCGGCAACGCCGCCCGTCCGTCCGCGATGCCGATGGACGCCTATCGCGCCGGTGACGACTTCCTGGTCCACTTCGACCTCCCGGGCATCGACCCGGAGACGATCGAGCTGGACGTCGAGCGCAACGTCCTCAACGTCCGCGCGGAGCGCCGCAGTCCCGCCCCGGAGGGCGCGCAGACGCTGGTCGCCGAACGGCCCACGGGCACGTTCACCCGCCAGCTCTTCCTCGGCGACACCCTCGACACGGAGCGCATCGACGCCTCCTACGAGTCCGGTGTCCTGACCCTGCGCATCCCGGTCGCCGAACAGGCCAAGCCCCGGCGCATCCAGATCACCGGCGGGGCACCCTCGCGCAAGCAGCTCGGCAGCTGACGCGCGGCGCGGGGCGGGATACCCGAAGTCCCGCCCCGCGCAGGGCCGTTCGGCCCCCAACCCTGCCCACCCGTCCCGGCTGCCGGCCGCCCTGCGGGGTAACCGGCCATTGGACGTACGGATGCGCCCCGCAGAAGGAGCCCCCAAGATGACCACGACGGCGACAGAGCCGCACCCGAGAACGACCGCCCCCACCCCGTCGCCCCGCTGGCAGGACCTGACCGAGGCCGTCCGCGAGGCGGGCCAGTACCCGACGAGCGCGGAGGCCGAACGCATCACCCGCGTCGTCCTCGCGGCCCTCGGCAGCCATGTGACGGGCGACGAACGCGTCGCCCTGGCCCAGTCCCTGCCCCCCGAGGCCGGCCGCGTGATCGCCGCCCAGATCCCGGTCCCCCACCCCCTGACAGCCAGGGAATTCGTGGACTCGGTCGCCACCACCCTCGACAACTCCACCCCGGCAACGGCCCGCTGGGACGTCAGCTCGGTCCTCAGTGTGGTCGCGACGGAGATCGGCGCGGCCCTGACCACGCGGGTACTGGCCCAACTTCCCCCTGGCTACGCGTTGTTGTTCGGGAGGGCGGAGCTGGCGTCTATGGCCTGACACGTCACGGGATCCGGGCGCCGTACACCTTGCGGCGCCCCGTCGGCCGGGACCGCTCGCGTGCTCAAGGACAACGTCGTCAGCTTGCCGTGCAGGCGCTCGAAACGAGATGCGCGCGGGCAATTACAGGCTGTCGCCGAACGAACACCTGAGATAACCTGCCTGTGCCTTGTCCAGCATGACCGGACACACACGAGGGGCACCGAGGGGGATCGTGGAGCGGCGCGAAGTGCGAGGTCATTACGAGGAATTGGCAGACGAGTACGACGAGCACTGGGTCTACGGTCCGCACTACGTTCCCTGGATGTCCGGCCGGATCGCCGAGGCGTTGCGGCTCGTCCCCACGGATCGGATCGCCGACGTCGGCTCCGGTACCGGGCTGTTCGCCAGAGAAGTGGCGAACCAGCTTCAGCCTCGCCACCCCATTCTGTGCATCGATCCTTCCGAGGCGATGCTCGGCCAGCTCGGCACGCCGCCTCCGGCGGATCTGACGCCGATCGTCGCTTCCGCCGAGGACATCGCGGAAGGACGCACTCCTCTGCCGTACGAGCAGCTCGACGCGATGTGGCTGAAAGAGTCGGTGCACCATGTGGCCGATCAGGCGCAGACGCTTCGCGGCCTGGCGGACCGGCTCGCGCCCGGCGGCCGGCTGCTGGTGGTGATGCTTCCGGCCACCATCCAGTACCCGCTGTTCAAGGCGGCCCTCGCGCGGTTCGAGGAGCTGCAGCCCGACCCCGCCGGTATCGAGAGACACCTGAGCGCGGCTGGGCTGGAAGCCAGCCTCGGTTACGTCGAGCATGAGTTGCGCATCGACCGGGACAAGTACCTCGGCATGGTGCGCGCCCGCTACATGTCCCTGCTCTCGACCTTCAGCGACAGCGAGATCGAGAAGGGCATCGAAGAGATGCGACTGGCCCATCCGGAACCTGTTCTGGTGTTCCCGGACCGGTTCGCGTTCGTCCTCGGTCGGCGACCTGGGGAGTCCGAGTGAGCACGATGGTCGATGAACGGCTGCGGCGACTGCGGAGTGAGCTCGACGACCACTCGCGGATCGCGGATCGACTGGGGCTCGACCTGGAGCGTCCGTTACGGTCCCTCAATGACGGCTACCCCGAGAACGCGGTGGCCCTGGTCGGGAAACTGACCGAGAAGCTTCTCAAGGAGCTGTGGCGCCATCACGGCGTCGAGGGCGACCCTTCGACGAAGGCGCTGAACGACCTGGTCAAGCGCTGTCGTCCCCACATTCGCAGCAGCACGGTGCTGGACGCGCTCGACGACATCCGGCGGCTCCGCAACCGGTCCACCCATGACGGATACGACATAAGCGACGAGGACGGGCTGCTGGCGGTCCGCAGACTCGTCGACGTGCTGGTCTGGTTCACCGACACCGGGAGCGCGGCACTCCTTGGCGGTGAGCCCGACGTGGCGCCCGAGGTGGCCCGCCGCTGCGAGTTCCTCGCAGGGCTGTACGTCACCCTCGGATACCGGCAGGCCAAGCGGTTCGTCCTCAGCCCGGACACCGTGTACCAGCTGTTCTGCCGTGAGTCGGGGATGCGGTTGGAGTACGTCGAGCTGATGCTCTCCAGGGACGCCGGAGACCTGAGCGCCGTCCTCGCGTCCAGCGGCGGGGAACTGCTGCGCACCCGGCTGCCCAAGCTCACCCGGTTCGTCGTGCTGGACGACGACGGAGGTGCCGAGCCCGGTGCCCTCCACCGGATGCTGGGGCTGGACTTCCGGATCGTGCGTTACGACGGCTTCGTCGACACCGTCGTCAATCTCGATACGCACCTTGCCGACCTCGGTTCCGCCGACAACCCGGCGGAACCGAGGGCCGCTGTCCCGGGGGCAGCGCTGACCATGGACCCGCGGACCGGTGAGTCGCGGATGGAGCAGTGCGACGATGTGGCGGAGCTGCTGTCCCGCCTGGCGCACGGCAGCGCGAACATCCTGGTCACCGGCCGCCCAGGGAGCGGCAAGAGCACGCTGCTGCGCGCGCTGGCCGCCAACCCGGAACTCCGCCGTTTCCGCTTCTACTTCGACCTCGGGCTCAAACCGAAGGACGAACCGTTCTCCGAGTACGTGGCCCGCCTCCTCGCGCCGGCGATGACATCGGACCGCTCACGCGCTTACGACCTCTTCCTCTACCTGATCCGTTCGGGGACCGCGTTGTGCGTGCTCGATGCCGTCGATGAAGGCGTCGACGAATCAAGCCCCGCCGGATTCCTGCGGCTCTTCACCGATCTCGCCGCTGTCCTGTCCGCTGAATCCACCGTGGTGATGAGCTCACGGGTGTCCTTCCTCGCGGACTCGCCCCAGGTGCGTCAGCTGCTGGACAGCGGCGCGGGCCGCTCCGAGCAACTGGTCGAGCAGATGTACGCCAACGGCCTCGACCCGTCCCGGGTGCCGCACTTCCATGTCGTGCGCCTGGCCGAAGCCGAGGCGACGCCTCTGGAAAAGCGTCTCGCGGCGGCACTGAGCCTTCCGCCCGGGCAGCCGCTCGCGGACATCCTGGGCACGCACATCACCCGTACGCTGACCGATCGTGGACAACCCGGTCTGGAGCAGCGGCTCCCCGCCGCGCTGGGACACGCATTCCTCACCGACCGCACCGTTTTCTCCCTCGCCGATCTGCACCGGCAGTTGGGAGCCGACGCCTTCAGAGACGGACGCCTCGATCTCGACGCCTGCGTACTCGCTCCGCTGGTGCGGCCGGTCGGCCCCGAACACGTAGCCTTCGTACACACGGCTTACCAGGAACTCCTGGCTGCCAGATTTCTGACCGAGCCGGCGAACCGGGACGTGGCAGCCGACCTTTCCGGCGGCGCCTTCCTCACCGAGCAGGTGCGTGCGTTCCTCGCCGCCATGCCCAGCAGCCCGGAGACTGACGACTGCGTGCTTCCCGCCGGGGCGTACCTGGTCGGGCCGGCAGAACGGCTGCTGATCCGCCGAGTGGGGAATTCCGTACGCTTCGACCGCCATGCGGTGACCGTGGCGCGCTACCGCCGCTTCCTTGACGCCCTCGACCCGGACGGCACCTCGCAGTGGGACCACCCGGACCAGCCGGCCGGTGTCACCCACCGCCCCTGGACCGACCGGCTACAGCGGCGCGACTACTACGAGAACCCGCGCTACGACGCCCACCCGGCCATCTGCGTCAGTTGGTGGAGCGCATACGCGTTCGCGGCGTTCGAGGGCAAACGCCTGCCGACCTCCCTTGAGTGGGAGGCCGCCGCACGTGGCGCGGACGGTCGCCTGTTCCCATGGGGCGATGACCCCGACGGCACCCGGATCAACTGTGCCGACACCTGGGTCGGCCGCCCCGTGGTGACGTATCAGGCGTGGTACCGGGACTTCGCGGGCGGCGCCGTGCGCGGGGCCGGGGTGAAACCCGTCGACGAGCGGCCCGGAAACCGCTCCCCGTTCGGTGTCGTCGACATGGTGGGCAACTGCTGGGAATGGACGTCCACCAGTCTGGGCGACCCTGGCGAAGCCGTTATCTGCGGTGGCAGCTACGACAACCCGATGCGCGCGGTGCAGGCCGGCAGCAAGGGCGTCTACCGCAAGCGCGGCACGAGCAACGCGGTCGGCTTCCGGTGCGTCCAGGACCTCGGCGCGTCATCGGCAGAGGAGACGACGGCATGAGTGGCGGCGGGCCGCGTCAAGGAATCATTGTGGACAGGCGTCCGAGCGGCGGGGGACTGAGCGGCGCACTGGGCACCTACGTGGTTCAGGACGAGGAAGACGAGCGGTACTACAGCTTCGACTACCGGCAGATCGTGACCGAGGGGTTCCGGACGATCCGCACAGGCGAGCGCGTTCGCTTCCACGTCAGCGCCGAAAGCCCCGACCGGGCGGAGTTCGTCATCCGCCTCGACCAGCCGGACCCGTCCGAGTACTACCGGTGATCAGGCATGGGGCCCCACCGCTTGACCACGTCACGGGCGCACGCCAGGAACTGACCGTCGTCCTGCCGGTGCGGCTGCTGCGCGTCCCCGACTGGCCTGAAGGCCCCTTCCCCTTCGAGCTGGGCAGCCGCCGCACCGACGCCGCCACTCGGTCCACCTACTTCGCCCCGGCTTCTGCCCGCGCGCTCTACGGGGCACCCGGGCGGCCACGACGCTGGCACCTGCCGCTGGACATCAAGCAGGACGGGCTGCGCCTGCTGGGCATGGAACTCCTCCACGCGGCCATCGCCCACAATCAGGAACATGCCCTCGCCGTGCTGCACTTGAGCGCGGAGGGGCCACTGCTGCCCCTGCTGAGGGCCCTGGTCGGGCGGCGCGATTCCGGGGAAAACCCGCTCACCGGCCCCTTCGACCCGACCGGTCTGCTCGCTGGCATCGCCGACGTTCACCACCCCGGCGCACCGTTCGCCATAGCCCAGCCATACACCATCGCCTTCATGACCCCCACGTCAGAGCAGACTGCTGCCCTGCGCTCCGGCCTGGAGGGGACACTGCCGCCGAGCGCGGACCGCTGGCTGTGGCAACTGGCGTCCCGCTCCACCCCGGACGACTTCCCGCTGCCTCCGGAGACCGCCGGCGAACAGCTCAAGGACACGGTGAGGATCTCGGCGGACTGGAGCGCGCTCGTACTGCGTCAAGGGGCAGCCTTCCTCGGTCACCGGGCCGACACCGGTGCGGGCGACTTCTTCGAATTCGCCGCGCTGCACTCCCGCACCGTCTACCTCGACGCCCTGCTTCTCGGCGCGCTCCAGCGCGATCACATCGACGAGCTCACCGACGAACTCTCCGAGGTGTTCAACACGTCACAGCTGGCCCGCCGGGTCGCCGCACTGGAGAGGAACATCGCCGTCTTCCGCAGCACCTACTGGCGACAGCACCTCACCGCGCACGGACCGGCGAACGATCTGCTGCTCGCCTTCCAGCACCAGCACCGGCTGCCTGCCCGCTTCCACGAGATCCTCGCCGAAGCGGCCGACTACAGCAGACTCGTACAGAACCAGGAAAGTCAGCAGATCAGCGGCGCCCTCGGCGTCCTCACCATCCTCGGCCTGCCACTCGGCACAGCCCTCAGCATCCTCCAGGTCCTCGGTGACAACTCTTGGGCACACCTGTTCATCGCCCTGACATTGTCGGTCGCAGCCACGGCGGGAGCCCTCACCACGCGGTATGGGCGATTGGTCCTGTCCTCTCTGAGAGGCGGGGACGACAAGGTTCGGTGATGCGAACACTTTCTATCCAAGCGGCTGATAGCGCTCGTGGGGGACAGCCCGGTCCCATACGGAGTCGAAGGCCGAGGCGCACAGCTTCACGACGGCAGGGTCGGTGACCAGCTCCTCGCCGGTCATCATCCCGTCCCCGGCGAAGTGATTGAACAGTACGGACTCGTTGTCGAACAGCCAGAAATCGTTCCCCGGCAGGGCGAGGGCGGAGGCATGCCTGCGGGGCAGCCAGCGGACCTCTTCGCCGGCCTTGACGTTGTGCGGGCTGGTGAGCTCGTACTCGTAACGGACATAGGGCGAGATTGGTTCCGAGACGACACGGGCCCGCCGCACGGACACACCTCGGGCGACGGTGGCGGAAACCAGCTCGAACCACCAGGGCCAGCGTTCCACCGGATCGAACCGGTCGCCCGCGGTCCACTGCCGGTAGTCCTCGTCGAGCGCGTACGCGTCCCGCGTCTCAAGGTGGCGGGCGCTGTGCCGAGCCGAGCGGATAAGATCCTCAAACGCGGTCTCGGACAAGGCTGTTCACCTCCGGGAAGAACGGCGTCATGCGCCGCGGGAACTCGATCACCGTTCCGTGATCGGGGACGTCCAGCTGTGCCAGCCGGCCGGGGTCCTTGCCCAGCCGGTGCAGCGCCATGTGCCCTCCGTGGTGATGGGTGACGATCGACATGAACAGGCTTGCGCCGGCCGGGCCTGACGGGCCAGCGGCTTGCATGCTTGGAGTCCCTTATGAGCGCATCGCCGTCGACGGACGCACACTCCACGCACTCGGTTCCACTGCCGCCGCTGTATGAGGACTTGAACCACTGGGGCGTCGAAGGTGCGGTCATCTGGACTGCCTGCTCATACGGTCGATGAGCTCAGTCGAGGACTCGAAATCAAGCGCCTGCGCACTGAGGTATTCGAACGCCAACCTATAACGATCCAACTCCGCCCGCTTCTCCATGAAAAGCCCGCCGCCGAGAAGGTCCATGTACACCACGTCCAGCTCGGGAGAAGGGCCCCGAAGGATGGCGAAGCTGCCCACCGCTGCCGCGTGCGCACCTGTCGCGAAGGGCAACACCTGGATGTTGACGTGGGGCAAATCCGAGACTGCAAGGAGATGTTGGAGCTGCCGCCGCATGGTCTCGGCTCCACCGACCTGACGTCGTAGGGCTGCCTCGTCGACCACGCACCAGATCCGCGGAGGTTCGTCACGCTGAAGGATTTCCTGCCGCTTCATGCGGATGTCGACCATGTGCTGAACTTCCCGTTCAGCACAGTCCACTTCGGACGTGCGGTGCACAGCCTCTGCGTAGGCGCGTGTCTGTAGCAGCCCGGGGACGTACACGCACGCGTAGTGGTCTTCGCGCACTACCTCGTCTTCGAGGGTGAGCATGAGGTTCATAGACTCGGGGATGGGGTCGGCGAGCGACCTCCACCACCCTTGAATCTTGGCGCCTTTCGCCAGCTCGACCAAGGCGTGGCGCTCCTCGCCGGATGTGTCGTACTCCCGGCACAGCGCCTCAACGATCGGCCACTTGACTGTGGCCTCCTTCGTCTCGTAGCGACTGAGCGTCGCCTTGGAGATGCCGACGCGCGTCCCCGCCTCCTCAAGGGACAGGCCCTTGAGCTCACGAAGTCGACGTAGATCAGAGCCAAGTTGGCGACGGCGAGTCGTGGGCCCGACTGGCATGCGGTGACCTTTCATGTTGATCCAACCAGATGGTCTTGGCCTGCCCACCGTGGTAGCAAGCCAGCGCGCGCCGGGGGCGCACAGTTGTTGCCGTGCTCCCATCCTCTCTGTCTGAGAGTTTCATTCTGAGAGTTTCAGTGCAACTCTGAGTGTTCGGTGCATCGCATACCGCAACCTACCGTCTGGCGCAGGGAGTTGAAGGATGGACTGCATCATTTGCATGCCGAGGAAGCCGTGGGACCTGCCCTTCCTCGTGGAACCTCGGGAGTTGGCGGCCCTGCGGCGTACCCTGCGGCTCCACCTGGACGGGTGGCACTTGCCCGATGTGATCGACGTGGCGCAGGTCTGCGTCAGCGAGTTGGTTACCAAACGTGATCACCCACGTTGGTCTCGGAACCCCGGCCACCCTCGTCGTCTCCATGAACGGCAGCTACCTGCGTGTCGAGGTTCATGACCCCGACACCCGCGCCCTGCCGATTCTGGTCCAGGCGGACTTGAACAGCGAAGCCGGCCGCGGGATGGCACTCATCGGTGCCATGGCCGACCGGTGGGGTGTCGAGCTGCGTGCTGACCGCAAGGTGACATGGTGCGAGATGGCCACTGGGCTGCCCGCGACCTGTACTCACACGGTCCGCCCTCTGACTGTCGGAGTCGACGAGCTACTCAACAGCTACAGGGAAAGAAGGGACTGGGCCCGGCTGGTGCGGAATCGGAACCGCTGGCTCTCGCCGCGGCAGAGGAGGCGGCGACCGATATCATCGCCGACCTCCTCCGCTGGATGCAGGCGCACGGCCGCGATGCGGACGACGTGCTGGACCGTGCTCTGACTCACTTCGAAGGGGAAGCCAAGTAGTTCACGTACTGGCGATCGCGGCGGACGCGCTTTCCGCGCACTCGATCGCGTTACCGCCGCTGTACGACGACTTGAACCATCGCAGCTGGGGGGAGGGCTGAGGGCCGCAGGCATTCACAGCTCCTCGAAGGCGCGCTGGACCAAGGCGGAGGAGAACACTCGGCCGGACGTCAGGGATTCAGGACGTGGGCGAAGAATCCCGCCTCGGGGCCCTCGGGGGTGCCGACGAGCAGGGCGCGGTCGAGCAGGATGTTGTTGTGCTCGCAACTTGTCTCGGGGAGCATCACGCAGGCGTGGCAGGCCGCGAGATTCGTTCCGCCTGTGCCGGACGCCTCGGATTCGACGCACAGTGGGTCGGAGGAACACCACTCGGCACGATGGACGGCCGAACGGATCGCGTCGTCGAGGGCTTCCGGTTCGCCCTGCGCCACGAGACCGCCGAGGCTGCCGGCCGAGTCGCTCGTCGCCGTGTAGACGAGCACGCCTGCCATGTCGTCGGCGGCGTACAGGCGCTCGCGCAGGGACGCGGCCGGGTAGCCCGCCTTCAGACTCCACTCGTTGATGAGGGCGTGGGCCAGGGTGTGCAGCAGCACCATCCGGGGCGTGGCCGGAGAGGGGACGGCCCCGCTCGGGTCGTCGGCCCGCTGGTCCAGCATCCGCTGGTGAGCGGTGCGCATCCGCTCGATCCGCGCCGCCACCGCCGGGGCCTTCTCCCAGGTGCCGAGACGGTCCTCGTCCAGGCGGAGGAAGACACCCTCGCCCCGCACCTCCATGGCTGGCAGCCAACGCAGGGCGGTGTCGGAGAGCGGCATTTCCTTCGGTTCGGTCGCCGCATCGGGCTGGGCGAGCCGGGTGAACGCCTTCAGGGCGCGTACCTCGCGGAGCTTCTTGACCAGCATCGGTCCGGTGACGCCCAGCGGATCCAGCACACTCTGGTCACCCAGCGGACTCTCACAGACGAACTGCTCGTCGCGGGAGCGCTCCCGCTCGTCGTTGCCGGCGCGCAGACGCTCATACTCCATGTTCCGCAAGGCTCGGTAGCGATGGTCCGGGGCTGCTTCGCCTTCGAGGTCGGGGTCCTCCTCGCGCTCCGCGTCGAGCAGTTCCATCACCTCGTCCAGGGAAACGGGCCACTCGTCGTCGAATATGGCGTCGAGAAAGCCCTCGACGGCCGTGCGATCGGTGTATTTCCGAAGCTTCGGCCAGTGTTCGGCGAGCGGATCCGCCCGGCCGTCGCTCCACGGCGGGATGGAGAGCGCCGACTTCAGCACCGGCTGCCACACCGCCGAAGAACCGCGCTGGAGCGTGCGCAGGGGGAGTCCGCAGTCCTGCGTGGGGGCGGATGTGCCGAGCCACGGGCGCGGACCTCGGCACGTGAGGCCCAGATCCTTGAGCGCGTTCCTGCGGAAGGATCCCTCCATCGACACCTCGGGAGCCCGGTCACAGGTGCAGGAGATGAGGATCGAGCGGAGCGAGGCCGTGCGCCCGGACGAGCGTAGCTTGAGCTTGCCCCCGCACTGCCCGGGCCTCGTGGCACCGCGGTCGGCGGAGCGGTGGACCCAGTGCCAGTACGGGAACTCGCCGAGGTGCCCGTTCTCGCAGGCGACGACGAAACGGGAGGGTACGAGGTCGACCTCGCACGTCCCGCACACGCTGCGACCGGCGGGCGGGTTGAAGTCGCGGTGCCGCTGCAACTCGGTGCACTCCGGGCAGGAGTGCATCACGGGGAAACGACGAACCCGCAGGCCGTCCTTGCTGGTGTCGTCGGATGCCGGCGGAAGCCGGAAGTAGTCGACCCCGAGCACTCGGGCCAGACGCCGTTCGTGGATGCGGGGGGACTCGTCGGGGCTCCAGCTGCTGTCGGCCTCGTCCAGACCCGAGACGACGAAGGACTCGTGGTCGACGGCGATCAGCGCCCCGACGCCGTACGTGGTGATCGCCTGGGCGCGGCGGACCTCGCCGCGCCGCGGGAGGTTGTGAGCGGGAGCGGCGCCGTTCGCGCCGGTCCGGCGGCGACGGGCGGGGGGCGGGGTCATCGGGTTCCCTCCATGAACAGGGCGGACTCGGCATCGACATCGCGCAGGCTCCACAGCGTGGACCACGCCTTGCCGTCCTCGGACTCGTCGTCGAACGACTTCAGGAGCGCGGGGACACGGCTGCCCCTGCGCGGTTCGAACAGCAGGCCGCCATGGATGTCAGCCGCGGCGCACCACCATGCGACGAATTCGTCGAAGTCCTGGGACACGGCATCGGCCTCCTCCGGAGTGACCTCACGGACACGATCAAGGAGTACCTCCTTGATCCGGCCCCGAAGGATGTGCTCGTAGGCCTCGACCTCGCCGGCACCTTCATTGGGCCGGGCGGCAGGGATCAGGATGCGGGCGAGGGCCACGATCACCGCGTGCAGGGCCCGTTCGCGGGAGCGGGAGGAGAACGGCGTGACCGAGGTGGACTCGACTTCGCGATAGAGAGCCGAGTGGAAGTGCTGGAAACTCTCGTAGTGGGAACGGTCGCGGGAACGGGCGGAGTTGAGCATGACGGCGACCAGCCCGGGGTGCGCGCGCCCGACCCGGCTCGTGGCCTGGATGTACTCGGCGGTCGTCTGTGGCTGTCCCATCACTGCCATGAGCCCGAGCCGCTCCACGTCCACGCCCACCGCGATCATGTTGGTGGCGAGCAGGACATCCACGGTGTCCTCGTCGGGCAGCCTCTTCTCGATCCCCCTGAGCCGGGTGGGGATCTCGCTGGCGTCCACGCGGCTCGTCAGCTCCGAGTAGTTGGCGACGGAGCGGACCCTCACCCCTTCACGCTCGGCGAGCAGCTCCAGATAGGCCACCACGTCGTCATGGACCTGGAGTTCGGCCGCGGAGAGCAGCCGGAGGCTGTTGAAGTAGCCGACGAGGCTCCAGTACGCGTCGCGGACCTCGTCCTCCGTCTTCGCCTGCGCGGCCCGGTGGAGGAGGGTGGCGTACGTACGGATCAGCAGGGTGGACTGACTGGTGCCGGGGGCGAAGAGGCCGACGTAGCGGCGGCTCGCCTTCTCCTCGCGCGGTGTCTCCACGGCGAACCACGAGTCGCGGGCGTCCAGACCGGCGGGCGGGAACTGTCGTACTGCGCGAGCGAAGAGGTGGCGTCCCTGGTCGGCGGCGCGGCGGATGGTGGCCGTCGAGGCGATCACCTTGGGTTGTTCGGCGAGCGCGTCCACAGCGGTCTCGTAGAGACCGGTGAGCGTCCCCAACGGCCCCGAGATCAGGTGGAGTTCGTCCTGAACGATCAGCTCCGGGGGCGAGGTGCGGTCCGCCGGGTCGTCGAGGTTGAAGAGCGCCGAGGTCGCCGGGCGCCACGGCATCGAGGCGAACTTGTCGACGGTGGCGATCACCAGCGTGGGTCGGGCGTCGTAGACCGCCTCGTCGATCAGGTGGACGGGCAGGCCCTCGGCGAAGTCGCAGTCCGTGCCGGGGCAGCGGACGTGCATCCGCTTGGCGTCCTCGTCGACCTCGTAGTCCCGGGCGTCGAGGCGGGTCCCGCACCAGGGGCAGGCGTGCAACTGAACGGGGTTCTCGGTGGCCAGGCGCTTGTCGAGATTCGCGCGCAGTTCGTCCAGCCTGCGGTCGGCCTGGGCCAGCGTGTTGGGGGTGGCCGAGCGACCCACCCACATGCCGACGGAGAACTCCTCACGCCCCAACTCCGGTGTGTGCCGCCGCATTTCCTCCATGGCACAGAGCAGGATCGCCGCGCGCTCGAACTGCTGGAGCGTGAGCAGACGCAACGTGTAACGCATGAGGACGGTGACGCCTCCGCCGTCCGCGCCCTTGCGGAGGCGACGCAGGAACGCGGTGAGGGCGATCAGCCCGAGGTACGCCTCCGTCTTGCCGCCGCCGGTAGGGAACCACAGCAGGTCGGAGATCCGCCGGTCGTCGTGTTTCGGGTCGTCGATGCCGGCTAGGCAGAGCAGCATGAACGCGATCTGGAAGGGGCGCCAACGGCCTGCGGCCGGGTCGGGGCTTCCGGCACGTCCGTTCTTCACCCATGAGCTGCGGGCCCGCTGGACGGCCATGGCGCGGTTGGCGAGCCGGAACGCCTTCATCAGGTCCGGCTTGGCACGCAACAGCTCGATGCCCTGACGGACCCGACCGAGGGCCTCGCGGCACGCCTCCACCTGGTCCTGAGCGGAATTCTCATGGAGGCTGCCCATCAAGGCAGCCGCTTCGGCGGCCTTGCGGTCGATCCAGGCCTCATAACCTGCGGCGAGCTCCGCCAGGGCGGCCAGAACCTCGGCGTCGGTCCTCTCCGCCAACCCCAGCATGGACAGCGCCGAGCTGTCGATCTCCGGGTTGGAGTCGGTGAGCAGCACCTCGACGGTGGGCACGAACTGGCTCCGCACCTCGGCGACGGCGGCGCGGTCGGCGACATCGGTCATGCCGATCGGCGGCGGGGTCCAATCCCATTCGGCGGCACAGCCGTGACCGACCGCGAAGGTCGGGACGTGGCGGTGCAACAGCCGGCTCGTGGCGATCTCCGGATCGTGGGCGGCGTTCGACGCGGGACGCTCGACGAACGCCGCGGAGCCGTCGGCGGCGCGGACCGTCAGACCGCACTGGAAGAGGGAGAAGGCGTCCTGGAGGTCCCACTCACCCACCTTCTGGGCGTTGATCAGCGTGGCCGTGATCGTGACCGTGCCGCTGTCCGGATCGGGACGCCGGACGTTGACGTGCAACGTGACTTCGGGGGTGAGCTCGATCACCCGCCGCGGTGCCGGCCGGGTGACGTCGATGTTCTGGTCCGGGAGGGCGAGTTCCCTGCGTTGCCACAGTTCTCGCTGGTCAGCGGTGGTACGGGCCTCGGCGCGGCGGGCCTCCACCGGGTTGCCCTCCGCGTCGACGGGCTTGTACATGGCAGCACGTGCCGAGACCACGATCTCGCTCACGCCCTGGGCGACCGCGAAGGTCAGTCCCATCGACGAGGGACGCCTGTCCCCCGCCGTGTCGGTCTCCGGCGCGGCGCCGGAATCCTCCTCGCCGTCGTCGTGGGCCCGCAGAGGAGGGGCGTCCAGGCCGCTCTGTTCGGCGGCGCACTCGGCCCCCCGCTCCTTCGAGGCACGCGGGTACAGCACGCCGGTCAGGTAGCGGTCGATCGGCGCGTCCTGGGTGAGGACCTCGTCCCGGTCGTCCGACCCGGCGCCCTCCGGAGGGCCGAGGAGCTCCCGCCGGAGCCCCGCGAGGAGTTCCTCGTCCCGGACCCGGTAGTGCTCGGAGTGTCGGCCGGCCACGTACGTCATGCGCGCTGCTCCTCGTCGTTGGGGGTGCTGCGGTACCGGCCGATGCCGGTGATCCGCGGAGCGATCCACATGCCTCGCTCACCGAGTCCGGCGTTGGCACCGGCGGCGGCGCTGCCCGTCACGGTCTCCAGGGTGTCGACCCGCAGGCCGTGGATCTCGTCCGGCCACCAGGGGTCCCATGCGCGGTTCACCTTCTGCACCTGGAACAACTCCTCGCGGAACCGCCGCGACGCCTCGCCGATCTCCCGACTGTCGTGCACCAGGGCGTACGGCGGGCTCTGCGTCTCGCCCATCGGCAGGCCGTGGCGTCTGAGCAACAGCACTTCCTGGCCGGGACGGACCTGTTCCAGGAGGTACGCCTGGGTCGCTACGGCGTCCCCCTCGCGACCGGGCGGGTTGTCCCGACACACGTCGCCCGCCTCGGCGACGATCCCGTACCTGTCGTACGACCGCCACGAGCCCAGATAGCGACGGCCGTCGCGCCGGTGTCCCGCCCTTCTGAACAGCGGCAGTTCCGGAGTGGCGACGTGGTAGAGGTCCTGACGGGCGCGCGTCATCGCCACGTACAGGGCACGGGCCTCCGCGGGGAGGTCCAGTTCGTCCTCGTACCGCTTGTGGAGTTCCGCGACCGTCGGTGGGGTGAGGACGATCACCCGGTCGAACTCCAGGCCCTTGGCCCGGTGCACGGTCGAGACGACGATCCGCGCGCCTTCGGGGTCGGCCGCCTCGTCGGGAAACCTGCCCTCGGCGACCGCGCGGCGCAGCCGCTCCGGATCGAGGACACCGCGGACCGCTCCGCGCGCGACCCGACGCAGCACGGTCCACAGGGCGTCGAAGTTCGGTTCGTACGGCAGCGGGATCCGCGAGAGGAGGGAACGGAAGCGATCCTCTGTGAGGCCCGTCGCCTCCGTGCTGCGCAGCAACTCGGCGACCCAGTACGGCACCGGACGCTCTTCGAGCGGGCGCCGCAGCCGGTGCTCGACACCGTGCGCGTGCAGCAGGCCGGAGACCACGAGGGCCTCCTGGTTGTCACGGGTGAGGATCGCGCACGTGTCGGTCAGGGACCGCAGGCCCTCCAGGGTGAACTCGTCGCTCAGCTCGCCCACGCCGTTCGCCGGGTCCAGGAGGCGGTCACGCAGTTCGTCGTAGAGCGTCTCCGCCTCGTCCGCGTCGCCGATCCGCTGGAGACGGGGGCCGTGAGCGAGGGCGACCCGGGCTTCCGGTGTGGTGGCCCGGAAGTTCTGGGTGAGACGCAGCTCCACCAGATCGTCGGGGTAGGAGCAGCGCAGCCAGTCGAAGAACCGGCCGGTCTCGTCTGCGCGTTCGACGAGGTCCTCGATCTGGAAGCCGTACACGGACTGGGCCGCGTCGCCGACGACGGTGAAGCCGCAGCTGTCTTGATACCGGTCGAGGAGGGTCTCCACCAGTTCGCGGCGCCCGCCGAGCAGGTCCTGCACCTCGTCGATCACCACATGCGCGGGCGGGACGGCGTCGCCGATCTCCAGCGCGCCCTTCTCGACCGCACGGGCCGCGGCGGCGATCCGCTCGTCGAACCGGGCCGCTGCCCAATCGCCGTCCGGATGTGCCTGGAGGAGTACCTCGTAGGCCCATGAGTCGAAGGTACGGGCACGTACCCGGCGGGCTCGTTCCCCGCGCCGGGAGATCCGTTCACGCAGCTCCCGGGCGGCGGCTCGGGAGAAGGTGAGCACGAGTATCTCGGCGGCCTCCAGCGCCTCCTCCGGGTCCTCGTGGCCACACAGCGCGTCGAGCCGACGTACGAGGGTGTGCGTCTTCCCCGCCCCGGCCCCGGCGGTGACCAGCACACGCGCGTCCCACGGTTGGTCGACCACGGCCCGCTGCTCTGCGGTGAGCGGAGGGCTGTCCTGGTAGACGTCGGTCACTTACGGCTCCAGAGGTGCTCGAACTGGGTGAAGGCGAGGCGGGTGTCGAAGTTGGCGATGTTGTCGCTGACATTGAGGATCAGACAGGTGGGGGCCCCGCCGTTCTGCGGGCCGCGCAGACCTCGACCGATCATCTGCTGGTAGACGTTGGTGCTGTAGACGGGGCGGGCCACCACGACGACGCGCGTGGCGGGAGCGTCGAACCCCTGGGTCAGAACACCGTAGTTGGTGAGGACCCGGATGCGGTTCGCCCGGAAGTCCTCGATGCGCCTGCGCCGGTCCTGCGCGCTGGTCGTCGAGTCCACCGCGGCGGACGGGATTCCCCGGTCGTTGAGCATGGCGGCCAGGTACTTGGCGTGATCGACGGAGGTCGCGAAGAGGAGGGTCGGCCAGTCCTCCGGCAGACCGGCTACCTCGTCGACGATGCGGCGGCTGCGCGCGTGGTCGTCGGCGAGACGCTGTTCGGCCGCACGGGAGAGCGTCGCCATCCGGACCGCCTGCGCCTTCTCCTCGGGCTTCAGCTCGATCTCGCCGCCTTCCAGGGTGCGGTGCTCCACCTGCGCGAGCATTCCCCACTCCTGGAGGTCCCGATACGGATCACCGGAGGGGAAGACACCCTCGTCCAGACGCCGGTTGCCGAAGCGGGTGGCCAGTCGACGTGTCTCCTCCTCGTTGGTGTTGCGGAACGGGGTGGCCGTCAGCCCGAGAAGGTGCCGTTCGGTCTCGTACGCCGTGAGCCCCAGGTGCGTGAGAATCTCGGTGTACCGCTTGGAGATGGCGGTATGGGCCTCGTCCACGATCACCAGGGCGGCCCGGCGCAGCCAGGCGTACTGGTCCGTTCCCAGGCACCGCTCCAGCTTGGCGTCCGTGGCGACCACGAGATGCGGGTGCTCGACGACGTCGCCCACCTCGTTGCTGCTCCACAGCCTGCTGACGGTGAGAGGGCGCTCCGCGCCCACCTTGCTCCACACGAACTTCCAGCTCTGGACGGCCTGTTCGCACAACTCCTCGGTCTGGGCGATCCACAGCAGCGGGCCGCCCAGATCGCCCACCCGCTTCACCCAGCGGATCACGGCCTCGGACGTGACCCGCGTCTTGCCAGCGCCGGTGGGCAGCGACAGCAGGGCGCGCTGCGGGGCCAGGCGGTCGAGCAGAGTGGTGATGTTGCGGACGAGGTCCTCCTGATAGCCGTGGAGGTGGGGGAAGTCCCGCGGTCCGTCCACCGTCTCGAAGGCGGGGGGCGACGGTGTCCTGGAGCCCGCGAACGCCACAGGCAGCCGCAGGTCCGATACGAAGGCCACGGCGGCCGAGGAACCCCCGTAAGCGACCGGTGCGTTGGGGAACCGGGCCTGGATGTCGCGGGCATGCTGCTGGAGCACTCCGTCGCCGTGCGCGTTGAACGCCATCTGCGCGATCCGGTGCCCGGAGGGCTCCGCGCCGCCGGTCTCGTGCGACTCGGCCTCCAGCAGCCCGTCGGGCAGCCCCGTGCGCAGGGCCTCCGCACCGATCAACAGCTCGATCTTGGCGACCACGTCGTCGGTGTCGCGTACGGCCTTCAGGGCCGCCTTCGTCTCGCCGTCCCTGGTCATGCGCTCCTGGTGCTCCAGCACAGCCCGGCAGCCGGCGGCGCCGAGCCCGAGCTCCAGCTCACGGTCGACCAGCCGCAGCGTGGCCTCGAGGGCGAGGGGGACGCGGACCTTGACGGTGTCGCCCTGGCGGACCGCGTCCAGCGGGCGGGGCCTGGTGCCGTTCTGGGTGCGGGTCACTTCCTCCAGCTCGGTACACCGCTGCACCATGGTGTTCCGGTTGCCGCTGTTCAGCCGCCCGCGCAGGGCGGGGTACAGCTCGATGAGCGGAACCGGGTCGCCGTCCGGGACCTCGCGGGTCTCCCGGGTGATGGCGTCGGCGTAGCGCCTCATGCCCCACTTGTCCGCCATCAGCTCGGCGTCCTCGGGGGTCGCCACGAGCAGGGCGGGAAGCTGTTCCGCTCGCAGTGCCCGGTACTCGGTCGTGCCGGCCGCGACGGTGATCTCGTCGTCGGGGCGGGTGTCCCAGGTGTCGCCGATCCGGCACCGGGTCAGCGAGTCCTCGGGGAAGTCCGCGCCGAACCGGGTCAGCATCACGTAGGTGTTGCCGACGAAGGCGTCGTCCTCGCTGCGGGTCACCTCGGAGAGGAGAGTCTCCCAGTGTTCGGCGGGGACTTCCTCGATCGTGGTGGGCAGGCGCAGCTTGCGAGCCTTCTCCGGGGAGATGTCGGCGACCGGGAGCACGTCCCGGTAGGCGGCGAGCTGGGGCCCGACGGCTTCGCCCAGCGGTTTGATCCCCTGGGAGGTGGCGACGGTTCCGTACTTCCTGAGCATCCAACGGATGGGCGACGACACGGCCCGACGGGTGTTGGTCTGGGCGCCGATCTGTCGCGTCCAGTTGTCCACCACGGACTCGTCTGGAAGGGCCTTCACAAAAGCCGCGCGGGACTCCGCCGAGAGCGACCGGAAGAGATGCAGCGGACCACCGATCGGCGAGCCCTCCACCTTCATCCTGTTGAGGCTGGTGCGAGGCGCACTCTGGTCCAGTCCGCGCAGATAGGAGGCGTGGACGGCCTCCCGGTACTCCTCGAACCAGGCCTCGCCCTCAGGGCGGACCGAGGTCGACGGCCGTTCCCGCAGGCCGATCTCCCGGAAGAAGGCGAGGTCGTCGGAGTGGAACGCCATGTCGACGGCGATGTTCGCATCGCGCCGCGGGTCGACCACCACACCCGGCAGCATGCAGTCGCGCACCGGGCGGAACTTCCCGTCCGCCGTCCGTACCCGCAGGGTCTCGCGGGCGTCCGGCACGAGCCGGAGCACCGTGTGGGTCAGGCGGTGGCCGCCGGCCTGGCGGAACAGGTCCCAGAAGCGCTCCCATTCGACGTGCGTGTAGCCGGCGAAGCCCCGGTCGAGGACGCTGATGAACCGGCCCTCGGCATCCGCCTCGCGGATACCGAGGAGGTTGAGCGCGGAGGCGAGGCTCGGGTCCTGCCCGATCTCGCGGACCACGTAGGTCAGTGACTCACGCAGCCCGTCCTCGTCGGCGCGCCGGAACACCTGACCGGGTACGGGGGCGACGAAGCCGTGCTCCTCGGTGAGCACGACCTTCGCCCGACGGGCCTCCTCGGCGTGCGGAGACATGTTGTCGACCAGGTCGGCGAGGATGCGGATCGCGGCCGCGGACGCCTCGGCGGTGCCGCACTCGACCAGTGCCTCCAGCCATTCGTGTACGCTGGCCCGCCGCTGCCCGGCAGCGCCGAGGATGTGCTCGACCTTGCCCGAACGCAACGTGTCGGCCTCGGCGTTCGGGTGCAGCCAGTTCGACGGGCGACCCGGGGACTCGTGCCACATCCGCATCCAGCTGGCGTTGCGCTCCTTGTCGAGACGCGGCGGCACGCGCAGTTCGGCCGGGACGCGCAGCACGCCCTCCTGGTCGGGCAGCGACGGACGGACCGCCGTACGCTCCCAGATCTCCCGGGTCAGGAACTCGTCGGCCCAACTGATCGCCTCCTTCGCCCGGCCGGGCAGCAGGCGGAGGTAGGCGGCGGGGTCCTCGGCGGGGGCCAGACGAGGGAGGGAGTCGACCACCAACGCCGCCGACACCTTGATCATCTCCTCGTTGAAGGCCGAGGAGTCGAGCAGGTTCTGTCGGTCCTCGTTGGTCTTCCAGGCGCCGTTGAGGATGCCGCTGAGGGACATCTCGTACTTGGTCGGGAAGAAGGACCAGAAGCGTCCACGCCCCCGGGCCTGAGGGCTGACGTGGAGGCCGCTCGGCGGGTCCTTCTCCAGCGCGGGTACGGCCCAGGCGAGTTCGAGGCTGAGGCGGTCGTGCAGTTCGCCGGCGTCGGCTCGGGCCGCCGGACCGGGTTCGTGCGTCGTGGAGAATACCCGCCAGCGGGCACTGACGGTCGACCGCCCGGTCCGCTCCTCCAACACGGTGTGCAGGTCACCGGACTGCTCGGTGGTCAGCACGCGCCGGACGGTCGGACGGGCCCGACGGTCCTCGAGGACGACCTTCGCCACGTGCGGGGAGAGGAGTTGGAACCCCAGCGGGAACTCCTCACGCGCCGTTCCGGCGGTCGTCCGCCCACCGTGCATGTCCATCGCCAATTTATCGGCGGCCCGATTGAGCAGCGGCAGCCGGACGACGGTGGTGGCCCAGCTCAACAGCGAGTCCAGAATGGGGTCCTGAGACCGCTCGGCGTCGGTGTCGAGGGGGCGCGCCATGCGCAGCACCGGCGCCTCGAACCGGTCTCCCAGGCGCTCCCGGACGCCGGGGACCGACCGGATCTTCTCGAACGCCCATTCACGGTCGAATCCGAAGGCTCCGGTGGTGCTGAAGAACTGCGGAGTGTCGGTGACGACCAGGACCGACTTCACGCCCACACCGAAACGGCCGATCTGGCCACCACGCTTGCGTGACATGCTCATTCGGAGAATGGTCTCGGCGCCTTCGGCGGTCACCGGGGTGCCCTCGTTGGCGCAGTAGAGGTGCGTGTCGGTGAGGACGACCTGGACCGTTCCCCCGGGTTCACAGGCGATTTCGTCGGCCGCGTTCTGTACGAGTTCGAAGAGCTGGCGGTCGCCGTATCCACCCTGGGTGATGCGCCGTTCGCCGTTCGCGTGTTCCGGGATCAGACCCGGGTCGACTTCGTAGGTCTGCAGGACACGAGCGGACTGTTCGAGGACGGTGGGGATCACCGACTGCGAGGTTTCGGGCACTGCTTTTCACGACTCCTGCGATGGGCGGTATGACGAAAAGCGGACGAGAGGAACGGATGAGGGTGTCTCTACTTGGCTTGAGCTGCGGTGATGTGGCTACGTGGGTCTTGAGATCGTGGCGATGGGAGAAACCGGAGATCCGGCCGGAGAGTTCGTCGAACGCCTCGATCACCTGCCGAGGGCGTCGAGAATCCGCTTTCCGTCCGTGGTCGGAGTCGGCGGAAGGAGGAGGGGAATTCATGGCATCCCGCTCCCTTCGTGTCCGGTCGAGGATCCTTGTGTCGCGTGCACGTTCAGGGCCATGAAAATGCAAGCAGACACAACTCACCCGTTGCCACACGGGTTTTCCCGAGTGAGACGGACACTTCCGCTGCGGATAATCGTAGGGCGCTTCACTCGTTCGTGTCAGCCCATTTCCCGGACGAATTAGTGGAGTTGACCTCTCCGCTTTCCGGCGCCCGTCGTGCCGAGCGTCTCCGATCGAGTCCGGCCGGGTCGCGCCGGGTTCTCGCCGTATATGGACGAAGGCGCTTATTCTGACACTTCGGCCAACCGGGTCACCGGTGAGGCGCCCCGGTTGTGTCAAGAGTCAGTTGACGTCCGCTCAGCTGTCAAATTAGCCTGTCCACGATCGTGGGCACAACGGCATACGGCGAAGAGCGGAGGCCACATGGAGGCCGGTGAAGAGTTCGGGCCCTGGCTGGCCCGCCAGCTCAAACTCGCACACAAGACACAGGCGGAGCTGGCCGAGGAACTGGGGCTGACCCGGGCTGCGGTCTCTGCCTGGATCACCAGACGCTCGGTACCGCGTCCGACCGTCATGGGGGAGATCGCGAAGGCGCTCGGTACCGACCTGGGCACGGTGCACACTCGTACCACCGACACTCAGGCTGGACTCCCCGTCGTCTGGTACCACCGGCCCGGTTACCAGGACGGCGGGCGCGACGGCGGGAACGCCGCGGCCTTCGCCTTCGACGCGGATGTCCAGGTGCTCGCCAGGGAGACGTGCCAGAACAGTCTCGACGAGCGGCTCGTGGAGAACGGTCGCCCGGTCCGCGTGCGATACACGATCCACGAGCTCACCGGCGAGGCACTGGAGGCTTTCCGTGCCGCGATCCTCTGGGACGACCTGCAGCCCCACTACGAGGCGGTCTCCCGGTCGGCCGCCGATCAGAAGGTGGGACGTGTCGTGGACGCCGGGGTGCGCGACATGTTCGAAAAGGGCCGACTGATCCTCTTGCGGATCGACGACTACAACGCCTCCGGCCTCACCGGCGACGACTACGACGACGGCAAGTTCGCGGCCGTTGTCCGCCGGCAGTTGGAAAGTCTCAAGTCAGGTCGAGACGCGGGCGGTTCCTACGGGCTCGGCAAGGCCACTCTCTGGGCCACCAGCGCACTCGGCATGGTCCTGATCAACTCCACGTTGTCCGTTCCTCACGAGGGCCGCACCGAGCGCCGTGTCATCGGGCGGTTGGAGCTGCCGTGGCGCGTCGTCGACGGCAACTCGTACGCGGGCCCGGCCTGGTTGGGACGCCCCGACCCCGAGACGCCCGGCGCGGAGGTGGTCCGCTCCTGGTGGGCGGACGAGGAGACGGTCGAACGCCTTCACCTCACTCGCGAAAACGATGAGGCGGGAACCTCGTTCCTGGTCGTGGGTGCACATGACGTGGCCAGCCTCGACCAGAGCAGGCCGGACTCCGCAGATGAGGACGAGAGCGGAAGCGACGACGGAACCCGTGACATCCGCGTCATGCACCGACGTCTGGTCGAGGCGCTGGGCCGGGACTTCTGGGCGGCCATGACCGGAGGCGGCAGCAGGCTCCCGCTGTTGGAGACTTCGGTCCGTACCCTGCGCAACGGCGAGGTCGTCATCGAGGAGGAGAAGGTCGACCCCACTGACAAGCAGCCCTCGCGCGCCCGAGCGCTGCGCGCGTTCTACGAGGGGACGACCGTGGACCGGCTCACCGAAGCCGGCCAGGTCGCGCTCCGCACGGTTCCGCTCCGGCTGCCCCTGTCCGGAGGGCGATCCGGAACGCTCGGCACACACCCCGGAGTGCTCCTGGTCACCGATGCGGAGGGCGACGACGTGCCCAACCAGGTCCACTCGTTGCGCGGTAACCGGATGACGATCAAGAAGTCGGGCGTCGCGAACCTGCCGCTGGGTGTCAACCCCTTCCAGGCGGTTCTTCTGGTCGGCCGCGCCGCCGGAGAGACCGCGCCCTTCGCCGAGGAGGCCGAGGAGTTCCTGCGCGCTGCCGAACCACCCGAGCACGACCGTTGGGGGCAGACCGAGGAGCTGACCCTCCGTTGGTCGCACAGCGCGCACCACCGCATCGCCAGGTTGACCACCGAGGTCAACGCGGCCGTGAAGGAACTGGTCGTACGGCCGAGGAGCACCGGGTCGCAGGAGAATGCCAAGCTGCGCAAGAAGCTCACCGTCTCACGCAAGAGCGCAGCTCCCAAGCGGGTCCCCGGGCCGGGCAAGCCGGAACTGGACGGCCTGGACGCCGAGATCGGTGCCGGCAGGGAGTGGCGGATCACTGCCGAGGTGAGACTGCCCCGCGCGGAGGAACTGCCCGTCATGACACCCGTGGTGCTCCTCGATGTGCGGTCAGGCAGCCGACCCAGGCTCGACTGGGCGGAACTCGTCGCCGTGGAGGGTTGTGAGGTCGAGGACGGCGTGCTCCGGTTCACGCCCGGGGCGCGCCGAGCCGTCTTCCGGGGCTCGACAGATGTCACGAGCCATCCGGTTCGCACCGAGCTCACGCGGCTGGTCCTGGAACTCCGTGCCGGCGCGGGGAGTGAGGCATGAAGTTCTATCCGTACAAGCGACTCAACCGTCCGATCACCCTGCGGGTGACCGCGGCCTCCCTCAGGTTGCCCGACGGCACTCGTGATCACCTGGACACCTCGGCGTACTCCGTCCCCCAGCGGACCGTGGCCCTGGGCGTGGCACAGCACGAGGACTGGGTGTCGGCCCGGATCGGACTGTCCGCCACTCTGCCGCCCGGCGCCACCGATCCCGACGCCCCGTGGGGTGATCTTCGGGTGCTGGCGGTGCTCACCGAGGGCGCCACCAATGTGCGCACCTCTGTCGATCTACGTCAGGACGCCCCGGGTAGCAAGGAGTGGTCCGGCGAGATAGAGCTGTTCCGCGACGACCATGTGGGTCGATCCTCGCTGTCCGTCCACGCGGTCGCCACGGTCGACGACGTGCCGGGCCGCGCGATCACGGAGACGGACGGCGACTGGACCGTCGACGTGACGGCCGAGGAGCCTCTGGGCGGTCTGCGCCTGGACGTGAAACAGGCGAGCTTCTCCAAGAGCGCGCGGGAATGGCTGCGTCCCTACGCCGACGCGCCCTGGGTGATCGATGCCTCGGGCCGGCTGCCCCTGGTGATGGTCAACACCGACATCGAGGGCTTCTCCGATCTCCTCGGCGGCGAGAGCGGTGGGATCGAGAACAAGGTCCACGAGCTCTTGGTCTCCCAGATGGCGACCGACGTCTGGACCGCGGTGTTCCACAGCGCCGTGGGCGACCTCGAGATCGAACCGGACGGTTCGCCGATCTTCCCCACCGACTGGCGAGGAGAGGTCCTGCGCGAGATGCTCCCCGATGTGGTGCCGGGCCTGCATGTCGAGGAAGCGCTCCGCCAGGTTCACCACCGTCGGACCGGCGACGCCGGATGGGTGGAGCTCCAGACCCGGGTCCACTACGCCGCCGTCCGCCGTGCAGGCGCGAGCAAGGCGCTCGCCAATGTCCTGCACGCACTGCAGAAGATGAACCGAGAGGACAGCGCGTGATCGAGAAGCCGCATCATCTCCCCGAGCGGCTCGGCCTGCTGTCCGCGACGGCCGCCGACCCCTTCCTCACCGAGGACCTTCTCAGGGGAGTGCACGGGCACAGCGGCGTCGACCTCGCCAAGGTCGTCGAATCCCTTCCGGAGGACGACGCCCGGTGGGTGGTCGAACCGCTCAGGGACCTGCTGGTCGACGCGATGCACCACTTCGGGGAGAACCGGACGGACGCCGACGGCTGGCTCGCGCCCCGGCTGCACGCGGCCCTGCGCCTCACCCGGCGTGAAGCCGCGGACCAGAGGATCTGGAACCATCTCGCGCTGGCCGTCGCCCCGGACTACGTGGCCTTCCGGCATCCCCCTGTGCCGCCGCGTGGCGGGGGCCCGGCGCGCATCAACAGGGACCGCTTCAGGGGGGCACCGGACCGTCAGTGCTTCTCGCGTCTGTGGTGGGCGGCGGAGATGTTCCGCAACGGCGGCGACTACGCGCCGGTGGTGGCGGCCTGTGCCAACCAGGACCTGATCCACAACGCCCTGCGCCTCGATCTGCTCGACCACCGTCCCACCGCACAGGCCCTGGTACGTGTCCTGGACCGAGACGTCGTCCGTACGGGGCGCGGGATCAATGGCCTCATGACGGCGATCAATACCGCCGGGGCGACCTTGGTCTACGACGCGCTGGCCGAGGACGAGCCGCGTGACCCCGTCGCGCTCCGCGCGTGGATCGCGGAGGCCGAGTCCGCGCTGCCGGTGCCGCGACACGAACTGCCGCTCGGTCCCGATGAGGAGCCCGTGCCGGAGAAGTCCGTCGCGGTACTCGCCGATTACTTCGCGGAACTCTTCGAGACCGCCCCGGTCAGAGGTCGTAAGACGCCTCAGGAGTGAGCAAGAGGGGGCGTCTGCGCCAGCGGATGCCCCTTCAGGTCGCGATGCCCGCAGATCTCCGCCGGCCCGTCGGGCTTCCACGCCTCCAGATCCGAGACGGCCTGTTCCAGCCGTACCTCGGCCTCCGCATCGCTCAGTTCGGGTTCGAGTACCTGGCACAGCACGTGCAGGGCGAGCCTGGGTGGCACCGCATTGCCGATCTGCTGCGGAACGTCGTTGCCGCACCAGGGGTATTCGACAGGGAATGTCTGGAGCACGCCGGCCTCGGCGTGGGTGAAGCGGCCGAAGTCGGCGAGGTCCTCGTCGGTGTCCTTGTGAACCAGACGGTTCCGTGACACCTTCCCGGTGATCGTGGCGGAGGGATCGTCGTGGTCGCGGCGGCCACGTTCCTCGGGAACCCCACCGGTGCCGTAGTTCGAGATGACGGTGTATGCGGGCCGCCTGTGCACCTTCTGCGGTGAGATCATCCGGGCGCTTTCCAAGGCCTTCTCCATGGAGATCCACTTCTCTTTCGGAGGCCTCGAAGCAGGAGCGCCCGCTCTACGTGTCTTCGGCGAGGGGCTCGAGGGCCCCTTCGTCTGGTAATGCTCGTGGGTCTCGGGCACCTCGGGGAGAAGGTCGGTGAAGAGCTCGTTCGAGGGGGAGGTCTCGTCGAGCCGGGCCATGAGCACCGCGCGCCGGCGGGTCTGGGGGACACCGAACGCCTCTGTGTGCATCAGTTGGGTCCGGGTCCGGTATCCGAGAGAGGTGAGCACCTCGGCGTAGGCCCTCCACACCGGCATGACCGCACGGACCTGTTCCAGGATGACGGCTTCATAGGGCTGCGAACCGGGTCGCTTGCTCCGCTCGATCACCCACCACAGCGGTTGCAGAACCAGCCCCGTGCGTTCGTCGCCCAGCTCTTCGAGCTTCTCTCGCAGTCGGTGGTGCTCGTCGTCCAGATCGATGAACTCCTTGAGCAGACCCTTGAGTTCGCCGTCGAAAGAGAAATCGAGCTCCTTCGGGTCCCTGAGCTGCTTCAGGAGCTTCCGGACCTCGTCCTTCGAGTTCCCGAGCTGTTCGAGCCGGCCCTTGACGGCTTTGCGCTTCGCGGTCCTGAGCTCGTCGACCTTGCGCTTCGCGGCCCTGACCTTGCCGGCTTCGAGCTCCCTGCGGCGAAGTTCCTCGGAGATTCTGCGCCAGGTCCGGAAGATCTCCTCCCACCCGTGGTCCTCGGCCGCTACGGCTTTGTGCAGACGGTTGATGTACTCGAGTACCTGATCCAACGCCTTACGGCCCGCACCGTGCCCGGCGACGGTGAAGGTCTGGCAGGGAGGACCGCCGGTCAGTACCTGGGCCCGGGGGAAGAAAGCCGCGCGGTATCGACGGACATCACCCTTGAAGGTGTCCATGCCCGCTGCGCCACGGGTCGCGCATGCTCCCGCGTCCCACTCGATCCCGGTGATCTCGTGACCCAGGACATGGGCCGCCACATCAAGCCCACCAGGGCCCGCAAACAGGTCCAAAATGCGGAAACCCACAGGTGAGGACTCCTCCTTGACGATGCGACTCATGGGCTTGAAGTGTAGCCGGCGGAAAGTCGTGGTTCTTGCAGTGCGTCTGCCACGGCCCGGCCCAAGGCCTCGGCCACGGCGGGTGGCACGGCATTGCCCACCTGACGGTAGCGGGCGGTCTTTCCGCCGACAAAGCGCCAGCCCTCGGGAAAGCCCTGAAGGAGGGCGGTCTGGTCCACCGTGATCCGTACGAGGCCGTCGTCGCCGAGCGCCGGATCCCATGTGAAGTCGGCGTCGGGCGGCTCGTTCCCGAACGATTTTGTGTACACGCCCATACGGCGCCACTTGGCTTTCGTGCCGCTCGGCCCGAAGTCCGGCCCACCGTGGGTCTTGGACCCGCCCACCAGGGTAGGGGCCACGCTCGTCGCCTGGGCCGCCCAGCGGTCGGCATCCGGCCAACCGCGCGAGCGCATCGAAGGCGCCAGCGCCTCGCCGACCGACACGCGCTCGTGAACGGTGGGCCGAGGCGGCCGAAAGGCGCCCGCCCACCGCTGTTTGACGGCCACGAGAATGCCCTGCCTACGGTCCTGTGGGACGCCGAAGTCGCAGGCGTTCAACACGAACCAGGTCAGCCGGTAGCCGAGGTGCTCCAACTCCTCGTGGAGGAAGTCGCGCACAGGCCCCAAGGAATCTTCGTCGACCAGGGTGGGCACGTTCTCGATGATCAGCGCACGTGGCTGGACGGCGTGGACGAGATAGGCGGTCGCCCGGATCAGACGGGTCTCGCTGTCCGACGAGCGGCGCGTCACCGTGGCGTTCGACTTCACCCTGGGCAGACCGGCCGCGAGCAGATCGACGTCGTACACCTCTGGGTGATCCACGGGGTCGAAGTCGAGGAGGTCCGTGTTCACCACGTTCCACTTCGGTCTGTTGGCCAGAAGCGTCTCGCAGGCGTACGGTTCGATGTCCAGCAGTAATCGCGGAGTGAGGCCCGCCCGCTCCAGCCCCAGAGCCAGGCCGCCGGCTCCCGAACAGACGTCGACGAACGTCAGCCCGGTCATCGGTTCGCCCCCCTGGATCGTCCCTGTCCCATGGCCGCTCGGCGTCGGCGGACCGCCTCCTCGACGCGCAGGGCCACCGTGACGGGCGACTCGTGCTCCCAGAACCGCAGCACCTCCCACCCGGCGGCCACGAGGTGCTCCGTGGTCTCCGTGTCGCGAGCGATGTTGCGGTCCAGCTTCTGCCGCCACCATTGGGCGTTCGACTTCGGATGCGTCGCGTGTTCCGGGCAACCGTGCCAGAAGCATCCGTCGATGAGGACGGCCACCTTGGTCGATGTGAACGCCACGTCGATCCGGCGCCGGGCCATGCCCGGTACCGGGTACTCCACGCGATAGCGCAGCCCGGCCGCGTGCAGGAGCTTTCGCACGGCCAGCTCGGCCGCCGTGTCCTTGCTGACCTGCCTGCTCATACGGGCGGAGACGGCGGCGGAGGAAGGGGTGACGTGGGGCACGGGAGCATTTTGCCAGGGGAAGGTGCGCCGCGTGGAGCCCCTCGGGAAGTCCTGCGCTATGCCCCGTGGCACTCCGCGTAGTCCCTCCCCGCCCCACACCAACACCCCGCCCCCCTCCCCGGAGGCCAAGCCACCGCACGTCCCCTCGCCGCCAGGGTCGTCGCGTACTGGGGCAGCAGTGTGGGGTCGTCCGGGGAGGTTGCCTCGGAGGCGGCGAAGGCTTCGTAGGAGGGGACGGTGCCGGTGACGATGCCCAGGTTGTCGGTGCCGGAGGTGGAGAGTTCGCGCAGCGAGGACTCTATGGTCGCGAGGTGGGAGGAGTGGGAGGGGTACTCCGTGGAGAGGGTGGGGTAGGCCGAGAGGAGTTCCGCCAGTTCCGCGGCCGGCCAGTGGAGGACGGCCACCGGGAAGGGGCGGGAGAGGGCCTCGCGGTAGGCGCCCAGTTCGGTGCGGAGGCGGGAGATCTCGGCCTCCAGCTCGGCGGGGTTGTCGGAGCCGAGGGACCAGACGCGCTTGGGGTCGTGGAGTTCGTCCAGGGTGACCGGGGCCGTGTGCAGGGTGTCGGCCAGGGTGTCCCAGTCGTCGTGCGGCAGGCCCCGCATGCGGCGGACGCGGTGGCGGCCGTAGAGGAGCGGGTGGAGGGGGAGCGGGGGCTCCGCGGCGTCCGGGAGCAGGAGTCCCGCCGCCTGCGTGAAGGTGTCCTCCGCCGCCTCCAGCTCGTCGTGGGCCTCCAGGGACTCCGCGATGATCACCCAGGGGCCGGGGTCGCGCGGGGCCGTCGTACGGATGCCCTCGATGATCGCCCTGGCCTCCGCCTCGTGGCCGTACTCCCAGAGGTTGGACGCCTTCAGGGCCCGTACCAGCGAGGGGTGCTCCAGGGCGGCCGGGGTGGACAGCAGGCGGTCGTAGACGGTGGTGGCCGCGGGGCGGTCGCCGGACAGCTCCAGGTGGGCCGCCGCCCGCAGGAGCAGGGCCTCGGCGTCCTCCGGGTACAGGCCGGCGGTCCGCTCCAGGCGTGCCGCTTCGGCGGTGTGATCGACGTTCTCGGCAGGCGTGTCGGGGCGCATGGGGGACACCGTACTGCCGGGCGCCGACAAACGTGAGGGCGGTACGGCGGGGTGATCCCTCGGGGGGACATCCGGCATACAACGGCCCGTCAGGGGCATACCGCGAGGCACACCCCCGGGCGCACAGGACCACTCGCTATCTTCTGTGCGGACAGCGACATACACGGCGGACATCCGTCCGTGTGGACAACCGGACGCGGGGGCGGGATGCGGGTGACGGGGGAGCTGGTCCACGCCGGTCAGGAGGGGCACCGGGCGGCCGGTGCGGAGGAGGACGAGGCCGGGGGTGCCGGTGCGCTGCCGCGGTACTGGCCGCTGCTGCTCGTCGGTGCCGCCGTCGTGCCCGGCACCCTTCTCTTCCTCGTCGGGCGGTGGGGCGACGCCCCGGCCGTGCAGGCGTGGCGGACGGTCTGTCTGGCGGTCACCGTGCAGGCGTTGCCGTTCCTGCTGCTCGGTACGGCCCTGTCCGGGGCGATCAACGCCTTCGTGCCCGAACGGGTGTTCCGGCGCATGCTGCCCCGGCGGCCCCTGCTCGCCGTGCCGGTGGCGGGCGTGGCGGGGGTCGTGCTGCCGGGGTGCGAGTGCGCGTCCGTGCCGGTCGCGAGCAGTCTCATCGGCCGGGGGGTCACCCCGGCCGCCGCGTTCGCGTTCCTGCTGTCCGCGCCGGCGATCAACCCCGTCGTCCTCACCGCCACCGCGATCGCCTTCCCCGGCAGCCCGGCCATGGTGCTGGCCCGGCTGCTCGCCTCGCTCGCCACGGCCGTCGTCATGGGGTGGCTGTGGTTGCGGTTCGGGCGGAACGAGTGGCTGCGGCCGGCCGTACGGCACACCGGGCACCAGGCCGGGCACAGTCGGTGGGAGGAGTTCCGGCTCGGGTTCCAGCACGACTTCCTGCACGCCGGCGGGTTCCTCGTGCTCGGCGCGATGGCGGCCGCCACCTTCAACGTCGCCGTCCCGCGCTCCGTGCTCGCCACCTTCACCGGGACGCCCTGTCTGTCGGTGCTCTTCCTCGCCGCCCTCGCCGTACTGCTCGCCGTCTGCTCCGAGGCGGACGCCTTCCTCGCCGCCTCGCTCACCGGGTTCCCGCCGGTGGCGCGGCTGGCGTTCATGGTGGTGGGGCCCATGGTCGACCTCAAGCTGATCGCCCTCCAGGCGGGGACCTTCGGGCGGGCCTTCGCCGTGCGGTTCTCCGCCGCCACCCTCGTCGTCGCCGTCGCGTGCAGCGCGCTGATCGGAGGTGCCCTCCTGTGAGACGGACGCTCCAGTCGGGACTGCTCGTCCTGTGCGGGCTCGGCCTGCTGCACATCTCCCTCGTCACCGACCTGTGCCTGCGCTACGTCAAGGAGAGCATGCGGCCCCTGCTCATCGTCTCCGGCGTTGTGCTGGTGCTGCTCGGGCTCGTCGGCGCGCTCCTCGACAGGAAGACGCGCGGGCAGGAGTACGACGGCCACGGGCACGACCACTCCCAAGTGCCCCGCGTCGCCTGGCTGTTGCTGGTCCCCGCGCTGAGCCTGCTCTGCTACGCGCCGCCCGCCCTCGGCGCGTACACCGCCTCCCGGCAGCCGCCCGAACCCGTCGCTCAGCAGAGCCGGTTCGCGCCGTTGCCCGCGGTCTCGCCGGTGCCCATGACCCTGTCGGACTTCACCAGCCGGGTCCGGCAGGACCGCGCGCGGGCCATCAAGGGGCGCACCGTCCTGATGACCGGCATCGTCACGCCGCACGGGAAGGGTGGTTGGGATCTCACCCGGATCATCATCAACTGCTGTGCGGCGGATGCCCAGTCGGTGAAGGTACGGGTCTACGGCGGACCCGCGCTGCCCGCGAACACGTGGGTCTCGGTCACCGGGACCTGGCACCCCGGCGGGGCGCTGGGCACCGGTTCCGCGGCGGTCGCGCTGGACGCCCGTACGGTCGAGAAGATCCCCCGGCCCGTCAACGGCTACCAGGACGCCCTTCCGCTGCCCACGACGCGCACCCCGTGAGCTTCAGCGCCCCTCCCTCAGCACCAGGACGCTGATCGCGCCCACCGTCGCCAGGGCCGCCGAGACCAGCAGGGCGAGGTTCGTGCCGTGGGCGAGGTGGTTGCCGGAGGTGACCAGGGCGATGGTCAGGGCGACGCCGACGCCGGAGCCGATGTAGCGCAGGGTCTGCTGGGCGCCGGAGCCCATGGCGGCGCGTTCCCGGGGGACGGAGTCGACGGCGAGGAGGGGGAGGGCGCCATTGAGGAGACCGCTGCCCACTCCGCCGATGACCAGACCGGGCAGCAGCCGGGTCCAGGAGCCGGAGCCGATGGCGCCGAGCATGGTCAGGACGGCGGCGGCGTGCAGGGCGAAGCCCAGGGCCAGTTGGACGCGTGGGGCGATGGGCAGGCGCTTGACCTGGAGGGCGACGGCGAAGCTCAGGCCGGACCAGAGCAGGAGCAGGCCGGCCGTGGCCAGCGGGGAGAGGCGCATGGTCTGCTGGACCAGGGCGGGCAGGTAGCTGAAGACGGCGATCACCGAGAGGCCGGTGAACAGGCCGCCCGCCGAGGAGGCCAGGAAGCGGGGGCGGCGCAGCAGGCCCAGGTCGATCATCGGGGTGGCGGAGCGCCGTTCGACGGCCACGAAGACGGCGATCAGCGCCACGGCCGCCGCCAGGAGCAGGCCCACCGGCGCGCGCAGCCAGCCGTCCCGGCCCAGGGTCAGGGCCGCGACCAGGGCGACCAGGGCGAGTCCGAAGGTCAGCGCGCCGGGTATGTCGGGACGGCCGCCGCGCGGGGCGCGGGATTCGGCGAGGGTACGGGTGCCGAGCGCGGCCAGCAGCAGGGCCGCGGCGCCGAGGACGCCGTAGCCGGCGCGCCAGTTCGGCAGTGCGGCCGCGACCACGGGGCCCGCCGCGATGCCGCCGCTGACGAACGCGCCCCACACGCCGGTGGCGTGCAGGCGGCCGCGCGGTGTGGGGAAGGCGTGCACGATCAGGCCGAGGGCGCTGGCCAGCAGGGCCGCACTGGCGGCGCCCTGGGCGATGCGGGCCAGGGTGAACTGCCAGGTCGACGTGGTCAGCGCGCCGAGCGCGGTGGTCAGGCCCAGGGCCAGGGTGCCGGCGAGGAAGATCCGGCGGCGGCCGTAGTCGTCGGCGAGGCTGCCGGCCACCAGGAGGAGGGCGGCGAGGCCCAGCGGGGTGCCGTTCAGGAGCCAGGCCTGGCCGGAGAGCGGGGTGTGCAGGGCGGCCGCCGTCTGGGGGAGCGTGACCATCGGGGCGGTGTAGTTCATCAGGGTCACGGCGGTCGCCGCGCTGGTGAGGGCGAGGGTGGCGCGGGGGCGCGCGGGGGCGGCAGCGGGTGGTCCGGCGTGCGGGCCTTTCTCCGGGCGCGCCCCGTGAGCGCCGAGCGCCCCGGCGCGTGCCCCATGAGCGTCCTGCGCCCCGTGGGTCTCGCCTGCCCCTGGCGCCTCGCCTGTCCCTCGTGCCTCGTCCACTGCGGCGGATTCGAGCCCGGTCATGGCAATCCTCAGTTCGGTCATTGAACCTAGCTGTCCGGGCCACCGTAACACAGTCGGTTCGGTCATTGAACCCAACGTCGGAAAGTGGCTACAGTGGGGGCATGGCACTGGGCAAGGACTACGCGACACAGGAGTGCTCGGTCGCCCGCGCGCTCGAGATCGTCGGCGAGCGCTGGACGCTGCTCGTCGTACGGGACGCGCTCTACGGCGTACGGCGCTACAACGACTTCCTCGTCCACCTCGGCATCCCGCGCGCCGTCCTGGCCGCCCGGCTCCAGACGCTGACCGCGGAGGGGATCCTGGAGAAGCGTCGGTACCAGGAGTCGCCGCCCCGGGACGAGTACGTCCTCACCGAGCGCGGCATCGCCCTGTGGCCCACCCTGCGTGCCCTCGGGAGCTGGGGCCGCGACCACCTCGACGGCGGTCGGCTGCGCTCCTTCCGGCACGCGGCGTGCGGCGCCGAGATCGGGCCGTACGGCGAATGTGCCGGATGCGGAACCATCGTGCCGGTCGCGGACGTTGTCATGGAGCCGGGCCCCGGACTCGATCCGGACCCGGCGGATCCGGTCAGCCGCGCCCTGCTCAAGCCGAAGCGGCTGCTGGAGCCGTTGGAGACCGAACAGGCATGATCCGGCGGGGGTGCACGCCGGGCGGGGGAGGGGGATGAGGATGAGCCGCGCACACAGCCGTGCCGTCGCGTTCCTGCTGGCTCCCCTGCTCGTGCTGCTCTCCCTCGCGCTCCTCGACGCCGGCGGCCTCACCACCGCCGTCGCCCTCGCCGCGACCGCCGCGGCGGCGTCCGCGCTCGCCCTGTGCACCCTGATCGCCGCCGGTCGCGTCCCCGTCGTACCGCCCACCCGCATCCGTACGGCGATACGCGACCGGGCCCGGCGTACGGCCTTCCTGCCCCAGCGTGATCCCGACGCGCGCGGCCGCCGCAGGCCCCGGGCGCCCGGACGGACCCTCCCGGCGACCACCGCGTAGGGCACCTACCCGTACCTCACCCCGTGCCCCCGCGCGGGTCGTCCTGCCGACCTCACCTGTCATCCGGCACGACGAGACCCCCGGAGGGCTCACCCATGTCCGTCTTCTCCCTGTTCGCGCACCTGGTCGAGCGGCTCGCCGACCTGCTCGCACCGCTCTGTCACGGCTCCGCGACCGCCGCCGCGATCGTCCTGTTCACCGCGCTCGTACGACTCCTCGTCCACCCCCTCTCCCGCGCCGCAGCCCGGGGACAGCGGGCCCGGGCCGCGCTCCAGCCGAGAATCGCCGAGCTGCGCGAGCGGCACGCCAGGGACCCCGAGCGGCTGCGGCGGGCCGTGCTGGAACTGCACGCCGTGGAAAAGGTCTCGCCCCTGTCCGGCATCCTGCCGAGCCTGCTCCAGCTCCCCGCGTTCTTCCTGCTCTACCACCTCTTCTCCGGCGCCTCGGGCCACTCGCTGCTCGCCCACCGGCTGTTCGCGGCGCCGCTCGGCGGACGGTGGGCCGACGCGCTCGCCGACGGCGGGGTGTTGGGCGGGGCCGGGCTGGTCTACCTGGGCCTCTTCGCCCTCGTCGCGGGCGTCGCCTTCTTCAACTACCTGCGCGCGAAAATCCAGTTGGCACAGAACCCGGTCCTGACCGGTGCCGGTGGCGGCGAGGAGGTGCCGGGGCTCGGCGCGGTCGGCAGGGTGATGCCGTTCCTGTCCTTCCTCACGCTGGTCACCGTGGCCGTCGTACCGCTCGCCGCCGCGTTGTACGTCGTCACCAGTACGACGTGGAGCGCGGTGGAGCGGGCCGCGTTGTACCGGCGGCCGTAGCCGCTGCCGGTACAACGGTCACGGTCCAGTACGTGAACAAGGGCTTGCGGGGTGGCCGGCGGAAACCGGAGGATCATCCGGTCCTCCGGCGGCCGCACCCGTCGGCGGGTGACCGCGAGCGAGGGAGATGGCGACCATGAAGCTGCTGCGAGTCGGTACGGCGGGGGCGGAGCGGCCCGCGCTGCTCGACGCCGACGGAACCCTGCGCGATCTGTCCGCGCTCGTGGACGACATCGACGGGCCGCTGCTCGCCGACGCGGCCGCGCTCGGACGGGTGCGGGAGGCGGCGGCCGCCGGCGCGCTGCCCGCGCTGGACGCGGCGGGGCTGCGGATCGGGCCGCCGCTCGGGCGGATCGGGAAGATCGTGTGCATCGGGCTCAACTTCCACGACCACGCGCGCGAGACCGGGGCCGCCCCGCCCGCCGAGCCGGTCGTCTTCCTCAAGGCGCCGGACACGGTGATCGGGCCCGACGACACCGTGCTCGTGCCGCGGGGCTCCACCAGCACCGACTGGGAGGTGGAACTGGCCGTGGTCATCGGGCGTACGGCGCGGTACCTGGAGTCGGCCGAGGAGGGGCTCGCGCATGTCGCCGGGTACGCGGTCGCGCACGACGTCTCCGAGCGGGAGTTCCAGATGGAGCGGGGCGGGACGTGGGACAAGGGGAAGAACTGCGAGACGTTCAACCCGCTCGGGCCGTGGCTGGTGACGGCGGACGAGGTGCCGGATCCGCAGCGGCTGTCGCTGCGGCTGTGGGTCAACGGGGAGCTGAAGCAGGACGGGACGACGGCGGAGCAGATCTTCCCGGTGGGTGAAGTGGTGCGCTACCTCAGCCGGTTCATGACGCTGTACCCGGGCGACGTGATCAACACGGGGACGCCGGCGGGGGTGGCGATGGGGCGGCCCGAGCCGAAGCCGTATCTGCGGGCCGGGGACGTGGTGGAGCTGGAGGTCGAGGGGCTCGGACGGCAGCGGCAGGTGTTCGCGGACGCGTAACCGCTCCGTCGGGAGCGCCGGGGGTCCGCGGGCGGCGTGCCGCGCGGTCCCCCGTGCTCCGGGCGACTTCTCCGGACGGCCCGGACGGTCGATTCCCCGGACCCGCGACGGGACGTCAGCGCGTCGCAGGATCAGCGCGTCACAGGATCAGCGCGTCACAGGATCTGGATGGCGACGACCCGCGGCGGGCGGTTCGGGAAGGTGATGTCGTGCCAGCGCTCGATCCTCACCGAGTCGCCGTTGGCGTCGTAGTAGATCAGGTCGTTGTTGCCCGTGGAGATCCGGTCGACCCACCAGCCGCCGAAGTCGGTCTTCCCGGCGTTCGCGTAGCAGTCGACGCTGTCGCGGCCGTCGAGGTGCGACCAGATCTTCAGGAAGTTCTCCCCGCCGACGCACTGGACGTGGTCGATGGCGAAGGCGCTGCCGCTCGGCACGCCGACGGTGAGCGCGGCGGCCGCGGCGAGCGTCATGGCCACCGAACGCGCGGCCCTCTTGCATTTCGAGATCACGGATTCCCCTTCACACGAAGGCCGGCGCGCTGGCCGGCCCGGTCGGCGACGTCGGCTCCACGCTAGGGGCGGAACGCCGCCATACCGGCCGCTGTCAGGGAAAACGCATCAAAAGGGTGATAACCGGGGGTAAGGCCGGTCACCGCAGCAGCAGGGCCAGCCTGCGCCATTGCTCCCTCGGCAGGGCGTGGCCCGAGTCCTCCGCCACCACCTGGAGCACCACGTGGTCGGCGCCCGCCTCGTGGAAGGCCCGGACGCGGCTGCGGATCCGGTCGTCGTCGCCCCAGGCGAAGACCGCGTCGATGAGACGGTCGCTGCCGCCGTCGGCGACGTCGGACTCGGTGAAGCCGAGGCGGAGGAAGTTGTTGGTGTAGTTGGGGAGCCGGAGGTAGCGGCCCAGGTAGCCGCGGGCGATCTCGCGGGCGCGCTCCGGGTCCCGTTCCAGGACGACCTTGAACTCCGGTGCGAGCAGCGGGGCCTGGCCGAGGATCTCGCGGGCCTGGGCGGTGTGCTCGGGGGTGACGAGGTAGGGGATGGCGCCGGCCGCGCGCTCGGCGGACAGGGTCAGCATCTTGGGGCCGAGGGCGGCGAGGACGCGGCGGCCGGCGGGGACGCCCGCCTTGTCCAGCTCGTCCAGGTAGTCGACCATCGCGGAGTAGGGGCGCTGGTAGCCCTTCACGAGGGGGCCGTGGCTCACGCCGAGGCCCAGGATGAAGCGGTCCGGGTGGGACGACTCCAGCCGGGCGAAGTCGTCCGCGGTCGCGGCGGCGTCCCGCTGCCAGACGCTCTGGATGCTGGTGCCGACGGTGATGTGGTGGGTGGCCTCGATGAGCGGGACGGCGTTCGCGGTGGTGCTGCTGCCGCCGAGCCAGATGGCGCCGTAGTCGAGTTCCTCCAGTTCGGCGGCGGCGTCCTCCTGCTCGCCGCGGCGGGCGGGGTCCTCGTCGCGCAGCGCGACGTCCCATACGCCGTACCGGCCGAGGCGCTGCTTCAGGCTGCCTGTGGTCTCACTCATGCGTGCGGTCCCTCCGGTTGGTGGGGCGGTGCTGTCGTGATCATCACGTCCGTTCCCAGTGCCAACCGGAGGTCGTTCCCGCTGATTCCCCGGTTCCCCGGTCCGATGCGCGGGTTCGCTCAGTCGGCCGAACGGCCGGGGGACCCCTGCGCGTCGCCGAGGAACCGCTCCAGCGCCGCCACCACCAGCCGGTGGTCCTCGACCTGGGGCAGGCCCGAGACGGTCACCGCGCCGATGACGCCCGCGTGTTCGACCCGGACCGGGAACGAGCCGCCGTGGGCCGCGTAGGCGTCCGGGTCGAGGCGGGAGGACGCCTCGAAGGTGCTGCCCTTGGCCCGGAAGCGGGAGCCGACCAGGTAGGAGGAGGCGCCGTAGCGCTCGACCACCCGGCGCTTGCGGGTGATCCAGGCGTCGTTGTCCGGGGTGGAGCCGGGCAGCGCGGCGTGGAAGAGCTGCTGTCCGGCGCGGTGGATGTCGATCGCGACCGGCGCCCGGCGCGCGCGGGCGAGGTCGACGAGGAGGGAGCCGAGGGCCCAGGCGTCCTCGTACGTGAACCGGCGGAAGACCAGGCGTTCCTCCTGCTCCTCTAGCTCCTCGATGGTGGGGGAGTTCTGCTGTGCGGACATCAGAGGGTCACCGTCACCTTCTCCTGGGCGGACCTGCGGGCCGCCTCCAGTACGTCGAGGGCAGCGGCCGCCTCCAGGGCGGTCACCGGGTTGGGGCCCGCGCCGGTGAGGGCGGCGGCGACGGCCGCGTAGTAGGCGGGGTAGTCGCCGGGCAGGGTCCGCACGGGGGTGCCGCCGCCGGTCAGCGGGGACTCGCCGGCGCCGATCCGGCCGTACAGGGACTCGGGCTCCGTGCCCCACCCGGGCGCGGGACGCAGGCCCTCGCGCAGGGCGGCCTCCTGGGGGTCGAGGCCGTACTTCACGTAGCCCGCCTCGGAGCCCAGCACGCGGAAGCGGGGGCCGAGTTGGGGGGTCGTCGCGGAGACGTAGAGGTGGGAGCGGACCCCGCTGGTGTGGGTGAGCGCGATGAAGGTGTCGTCGTCGGTCTCGGCACCCGGACGGCGGACGTCCGTCTCCGCGTACACCTCGGCGGCCGGGCCGAACAGGACCAGGGCCTGGTCGACGACGTGACTGCCGAGGTCGTAGAGCAGGCCGCCGATCTCCGCCGGGTCGCCGGACTCGCGCCAGCCGCCCTTGGGCCGCGGGCGCCAGCGCTCGAAGCGGGACTCGAAACGGCGTACGTCGCCGAGCGCGCCGTCCGCGAGGAGGGCGCGCAGGGTCAGGAAGTCGTTGTCCCAGCGGCGGTTCTGGAAGACGGACAGCAGCAGGCCGCGCTCCTCGGCGCGGGCGGCGAGCGTCCGGGCCTCGGCGGCGGTGCCGGCGACCGGCTTGTCCACGACCACGGGGAGGCCCGCGTCGAGGGCCGCGGTGGCCAGCGGGACGTGCGTCTTGTTCGGGGAGGCGATGACGAGCAGGTCCAACTCGCCCGCGCGGGCGAAGAGTTCCTCGGGAGCCTGGGCGAGCGTCACGTCCGGGAACTCGTCACGGGCCTGCCGTCGCCGCTCCGGGTCGGAGGTGACGACCGTGTCGAGGGTGAGGCCCTCGGTGGCGGCGATCAGGGGGGCGTGGAAGACGGAGCCGGCGAGGCCGTAGCCGATCAGGCCGACGCGCAGGGAGGTACTCATGGCCTCCACTTTGGCAACGCTGTTGCCAAAGTGCAAGCGGTGGGGAGAATGGGCGGGTGAGCGAGGACAGCGTGACCAGCGGGCGGGCCGGAGCGAACCTGGGCGTGGTGCGGACGCACAACAGCGCGCTCGTGCTCGGCCTGCTGCGCGAGGCCGGGGCGGAGGGGATCAGCCGGCTGGAACTGGCCGAGCGGACCGGGCTGACCCCGCAGGCCGTCAGCAAGATCACCGGACGGCTGCGGGAGGCCGGGCTCGCGGCGGAGGCGGGCCGGCGGGCGTCCACGGGGGGCAAGCCGCGGACGGTGCTGCGGCTGGTGCCGGAGGCGGGCCACGCGGTGGGGGTGCAGCTCGACCGCGACGCGCTGCGCGTGGTGCTCATACGGCTGGACGGGGCCGTGGTGGGGGAGCGGCGGGGGGAGCTGGACCTCGGGGCGGGGGCGGAGGCCGTGCTCGGGGTGGTCGAGGACGCGGTGACCGGGCTCGTCCGCTCGTGTCTGGGGCCCTTCGAGGAGCTCGCCGGGGCCGGGTCGCTGCTGGGGGTGGGGGTGGCCCTGCCGGGGCCGCTCGACCACGCGCGGGGGGTGCTGCACCGGGTGACAGGGTTCCCGGGATGGGACGGGTTTCCGCTGCGGGACGCGTTGCGCGGGCGGCTGGGGGTGCCGGTGATCGTGGACAAGGACACGAACGCGGCGGCGGTCGGGCTCGCGGTCGGGGGCGAGGGCGGGTCCTTCGCGTATCTGCACCTCGGTACGGGGCTGGGGGCCGGGCTCGTCACGGGCGGGCGCGTGCACCGGGGGGCGCGGACCGGGGCGGGGGAGTTCGGGCACCAGGTCGTCCAGCTGGACGGGCCGCCGTGCGAGTGCGGGGACCGGGGGTGTCTGGAGGCGCTGTGCCTGTCCGCCGTGGCGCGGGGCGAGGTGGCGACGGCGGCGCGGGTGCTGGGGGTGGGCGCCGGGAACCTGGTGGGGCTGCTGGACATCGACCGGGTGCTGCTCGGCGGGCGGACGGTGCTGGCGGATCCGGCGCCGTTCGTGCGCGGGGTGTCGGACGTGCTGGCCGCGCGGGCGCGCCGGGAGGGACTGGGGGAGGGGGTCGCGGTGGCGGTGGTACGGCAGGGGGAGCGCGTGGTGGCGGAGGGGGCGGCGGAGATGGTGCTGGGTGCGGGGGTGTTCGGGAGGGGGGAGGGGTGAGGGGTACGGGGGTTGCCCGGATGTGGGTACTCATGTGGTGGAAGTTGCTCCTGGGAAGGAGGTGCGCGGTGATGTCGGTGAAAGCCAGAGTGGTCACTGGGGCGCTCGGGGTCGGTCTGCTCTGCGTCACGGGGGCCGGGCCGGCTGTCGCGGCGCAGGACGCGAGCGCCAGGTACTGCGGAGCCGATCCCGCCACCGGGCTCGGCGTGCTCGCGGGCCAGGGCGTGGCCTGCGGCGCGGCCATGCAGGTGGCCGCCGCCTATACGAAGGTCTGGCAGGGCACGTCCGGCGCCGAGGTGCAGGCGGCCGGGGCCCGGTGGAAGTGCGGGGAACGGCAGGGGGACCCCAATCCGTACCAGCTGTGCGTGGACGTGCGGGACAGCGGGCGAGCGGTCACCTTGTCCTCCTGAGTCGCACTCACGGGCCGTCACACCGAAGAGTCACCACGCGAGTCACACCGGATCAGACCGAGCACACCGGAGGTTTCCATGAGGTCCATGCGACCGTTCGCGGCCGGTGCCGTCGCGCTCCTCGCGTTCTCCGTCGCCGCGCCCGCGGCCCACGCCGCCCCCCGGACGAGCTGCGACGCCGCGCTGGCCACCGCCCAGAAGGCGGACCGGGACTACAACGCCATGAAGGCGGACCTGCTGCGCAGCATCGCCGACGGCGGACACCCCGACGCCTCCCAGCGGCGGGAGCTCCAGCAGGCCGAGAGCCTGCGGAACTCGACGGCCACCGAGGCCGAGCACGTCTGCGCCGGCGCCTCCTGAGCGACCGCCTCGGCCGGTCACCTGGGCCGGTCACCTCGGCCGATCGAGGGCAATCCGGGCCGCCTCGGAGTGGCGGCCCGGAGCCGTGCGCGTGACCCGGCATGTCATGTGTTCATGCGACTGCGCACGTCCCTGTCCCCCGGCCGCATCGTCTCCCCCCGCCCCCTCGGCCTCGCCGCGGCCGCCACTCTGGCCACCCTCGCCGCCGCTCCGGCCGCCGCGCCCGTCCCCCTCGCCGCCGCTCCGGCCGCCGCCCTCGCTGTCGGCGCCACCCCCACGCTCCCCTGTGCCGTGCCCGGCGAGCGGACGTTCCCCCTGACCACCCGGATCCGCGGTGGCCCCACCGAGTACCGGCCCGGCGGCGGCTACCGCACCTGGTACATCGACCTCACCAACACCACGCACCGCTCCTGCGCCGACATCCACCCCGTCGTCGTCCTCGTCGACGACCGGCGCGAGCTGAAGCCCGGCAAGGCCCGGCTGGACTTCCACGACGGCTCGCGGATCCGCCCGGTGACGTTCGAGAGCACCGACGAGAAGGAGCTGGTCGGCGTGCTGGACGCGCCCGGGTTCGGCGGGTTCGACGTGCCTTCCGGCAAGACGGTCAGTGTGCGGGTCCGCCTCGCGCTCACCCGCGACGCCGCCGTCCCCGACCAGGTCACCGCCCACGCCGCCGCCGTACAGCGCCGCGGCCGGGACGGCGACTGGGCCGGGGAGTCCAACGCCTACCGGTTCGGGATCGGCACGGCGGCCTCCCCGGTCCCCGAGCAGTCCACGGACCAGGATCCGGACGCGGACCGGACCCCGGTCGCACAGGACCTGCCGGGCACGGACACGGGCACGGACACGGACACGGGCACGAGTACCGGAGCGGGAGCGGGAGCGGGAGCGGGCGTGGGCGCGGGCACGCGGCGACCGCAGGCCGCCGGCACCACGGGGACCGGCGCCGCCCCCTCCGACGGCCCCCCGGCCGCCGCCGCCAGCCCCTCCCTCCCCTTCGCCCGGGACGCCCAGGAAGCCGGCGAACGCGCCCGAGAACTCGCCCGCACCGGCTCCGCCCTCACCCACGGCCTCCTCGCCGCCGCCGGTGTCCTGCTCTGCGTGAGCGGCGCCGCCTTCCTGACGGCCCGCAGGCGCCGCTGACCTGGGACCGGGCCGCGGGCGCGCGAACGGCGAGGGACCACGGAAGGACAGGCACGGCATCGGCGAGGACCCGGCGTCGTACGACTGGAAGTCGGCCACCGGTAGCTGATTGATTGGCACGGCACCGCCCCTGGTCCTGACGTCCATACCGGGGGCGGTGCCATGTCGCCCTCTCAGCTGGAGGTTTCCGTGCCCCGTACGTCGAAGGTGCTGGTCATAGGCTTGGACGGCGCTCTCCTCGACCGCGTCAAGGACGCCGACGCGCCCCACCTGGACGCGCTGATGGCCGCCGGACTCACCGCGGCGAGCGGCATCGAGCCGCACGCGCCCACCCTGTCCGGGCCCGGATGGGCCACGATCCTCACCGGGGTCTGGCCCGACAAGCACAAGGTGCGGGACAACTCCTTCACCGGCAACGAGTTCGCGCGCTACCCGGACTTCCTCAGCCGCGCCGCGTCCGCCGTCCCCGGCCTGGACACCTGCGCGATCAGCTCCTGGGCGCCGCTCGCCGAGAAGCTCTTCTCGGCGCGGGTCGGCACCCGGGTGGCCACGCCGGGCGCGGAGTACGACGCCGGTACGGCGTCCCGGGTGATCGAGCGGCTGCGGGACGGGCATCCGGACGCCCTGTTCGCGCAGTTGGACGGCATCGACGACGCGGGCCACCGGCACGGCGCCGCTTCGCAGCGGTACCTGGACGCCATCCACGACGCCGACGCCCAGGTCGGGCGGATGGTGGCCGCGGTCCGGGCGCGGCCCGCCGACGAGGACTGGCTGGTCATGGTCACCGCCGACCACGGCCACACCGACGCCGGCGGCCACGGCGGCCCCAGCGTCCCGGAACGCCAGACCTTCGTGATCGCCGTCGGCGACGCCCACGCGCCCGGCTCGGTCCGCGACGACGCGCGGATGCCGGACGTGGCCGCCTCCGCCCTCGCCCATCTCGGCGTCGCCCTCGACCCGGCCTGGGACCTGGACGGCCGTCCCTTGCACATCCCGGCGGCTACCGGCTGATCGCCGGGGTACGGATCAGCCACGGCTGACTACCCTGGGGGCGTCGGTACGCCGTGGTTCCGGCGCCCCCGCTCGTAGATCCCACGCATGCCAGGAGACGCACAGCATGGCAGAACGCAAGCCGATCGAATCGTGGCTCACCGACATGGACGGCGTCCTGATCCACGAGGGCGTGCCGATCCCCGGTGCCGAGGAGTTCCTCAAGAAGCTGCGCGACTCGGGCCGCCCCTTCCTCGTCCTCACCAACAACTCCATCTACACCGCCCGCGACCTGCACGCCCGGCTCCGCCGGATGGGCCTGGACGTGCCGGTGCCGAACATCTGGACCTCGGCGCTCGCCACCGCCCAGTTCCTGAACGACCAGCGGCCCGGCGGCAGCGCCTACGTCATCGGCGAGGCCGGCCTGACCACCGCGCTGCACGACGTCGGCTACGTCCTCACCGACCACGAGCCCGACTTCGTGATCCTCGGCGAGACCCGCACCTACTCCTTCGAGGCCATGACCAAGGCGGTTCGGCTGATCAACGACGGCGCCCGGTTCATCGCCACCAACCCGGACAACGTCGGCCCCTCCACCGAGGGCGCCCTGCCCGCCACCGGTTCGGTCGCCGCCCTGATCACCGCCGCGACCGGGCGCAAGCCCTACTTCGTCGGCAAGCCCAACCCGCTGATGATGCGCGCGGGCCTGAACGCGATCGGCGCCCACTCCGAGACCTCGGCGATGATCGGCGACCGCATGGACACCGATGTGCTGGCGGGCCTGGAGGCCGGGATGCGCACCTTCCTGGTGCTCAGCGGGGTGACCCAGCGGGGGGACGTGGACCAGTACCCCTTCCTGCCCTCCCAGATCGTGGACTCCATCGCGGGCCTGGTCGACCTCGTCTGAGTCTCACCCGGATGGAGCAGCAGGGCGCCCCCGGGGATGCGGGGGCGCCCCGGCCGGGGGAACCTCCTTGATGTCTGGAGGTTCACGATGGGCTCACTACCCCTCACTGTGTGCGGCGGCCTGCTGGCCGTCGCCGCGCTCGGTCCGACGGCTCAGGCGGCGCACGCCGCGGACGGCGGCACCCTCGCCGCGGCGCCCGACGCCCCCGCACCGGGGACCGAGGTGACCCTGCGGGTCAGCGGCTGCACCGGGAATCGGGCCGTCGCCGCCTCGCGCGCCTTCACCGGCGACGCCCCCCTCACCGGCACTGAAGGCACCCTCTCCGGCCGGACCCGCGTCGGCTCCACGGTCGGTCCGGGCGCCTACGACGTCAAGGTCACCTGCGCCGACCGGGTGGTCGAGGGCGTGCTCACGGTCGCGGCCGGAGACAAAGTGGCGGCCGGAGACAAAGCCGTAGCCGGAGACAAAGTGGTGGCCGAAGGCAAAGGCGTCTCCGCTGTCCCCGCCGACGACGCCGCGCACTTCGCCACCGTGGCGACCAGCGGCTCAGGACCGGGCACCGCCCAGGCCGTGACCGGTCTCGCGCTGGCCTCGATCGCCGCCGTCGCCGTGGGCCTCCGCGCCCGCCGCCCCCGCTGAGATCAGCTTCGTACGAAGAGACGAAGAGACGAAAAAGCCCCTCGCTGCTGCGAGGGGCTTTTTCCGTCGGTGCGCCGCCAGGGACTCGAACCCCGGACCCGCTGATTAAGAGTCAGCTGCTCTAACCAACTGAGCTAGCGGCGCCTGCTGACAAGAGAACTCTACCTGACCAGTGGGGGTGCTACCGACCACCGGGAGGGGGGTCGGGAGGGATCGAGAGGGGTCCGCGAGGGGCCGTACATCATTCGGACCGTCAAAGTGCGCGTTCCGTGGACAGTTGGGAAACTGATCAACGTGCACACAAGCGGACAAAAACACCAAGAATGTGAGGCAGATCGCATGACCGCTCCGGCGTTCGAGGAGTTCGAACCCGCGCGCGACTGTGGTTGTCCCGGCTGTGTCCACCGGCGGCGGACCCGACGCCGCCCGCTGCCCGGCCGCCTCGCCCGACTCCCCGCGACCCGGGGGATGGTCGTCGTGGCCGCCGTGTCCGCCGCCCTCGGCGCGGTGAACCCGGCGGCGGCCCTCCCCGCCGGCCACTCCCCGCACCGCCAGGCCGTCCCCGGCGACGGCGAGCCCGACACCCCCCAGGGCGCCGAGGCCCCGCTGCACGGTTCCGGCGGCGGCACCGCCCCGCCCGGTGGCAGCCCCTCCCCGCGCACCTCCCGCAGCGCCATCATCAAGCGGGCCAAGGCCTGGGTGACCGCGAAGGTGCCCTACAGCATGAGCCGCTACTGGACCGACGGCTACCGGCAGGACTGCTCGGGCTACGTCTCCATGGCCTGGGGCCTGAGCAGCAACCAGTGGACGGGCAGCCTCGCCAAGTACGGCGTGAAGATCACCAAGTCCCAGCTCCAGCCCGGCGACATCCTGCTCTACCACAACACCGCCGACCCCCAGAACGGCTCCCACGTGGTGATCTTCGGCGGCTGGACGGACTACACGCACACCTATTACAAGGTCTACGAGCAGACACCCCCGCACACCCGCACCCAGACCACGCCCTACCCCTACTGGAGTCACGGCAGCAAGTACGTCCCCTACCGCTACAAGGGCCTGGCCGCCGGCAGCGCGGGCGCCGAGGCGACCGGCGGCAAGTCCTCGACCGCCTTCCCGGGCGCGGCCGCCTTCGGGCCCGGCGCGGTCAACGCGTACGTCACCGAGCTGGGCCGGATGCTGGTGGCCCGGGGCGCGGGACCGTACTACCCCAAGGGCCCCGGTCCGGCCTGGAGCGAGGCGGACCGGCGGGCCACCGAGGCGTTCCAGCGGGCGCAGGGCTGGAGCGGCGAGGAGGCCGACGGGCGGCCGGGCCCGCGCACCTGGGAGCTGCTCACCTCCGGCGGCGGCCGGGACATCACCCCGGGCGCGGACGGCCCCGCCTCGCACGGCGTGCCCGGCTACCCCGGCAAGGGCTACTTCCGCCCGGGGCAGAGCAACGACCACGTCACCCGGCTCGGGATCCAGCTGGCGCGCAAGGGGTTCGGCCGGTTCTACGGCGACGGGCCGGGTCCGCGGTGGGGCGAGGCGGACCGGCAGGCCGTGGCGGCCTTCCAGCGCAGCCAGGGCTGGCGGGGCGGCGCGGCCGACGGCTCCCCGGGCCCGGAGACCTGGCGCCGCCTGTTCGCCTAGGCCGTGTTTTGGGAAGCGCTAGCCGCCGACGTCACCGACGCCACGCACACAACCGACGTAACCGACCCAACCGCCGTACCTGTCTTACCTGTTCATGTCTGTTCATGTCTGTTCACGTTTCATGACGCATCTGGCGCGGAGGCTGGAGGCACGCATGAGTACGACCACCTCGCACACACCGTCCGGATCCGAGGGGTGGCCCCAGGGGGCCACGGCCACCGGCACCCGCCCGGCCCGGCTGATCCAGAACGAGTCCACCACCGAGATCCCCGTCCACCTGCTCTTCCGCGACGAGCCGGGCGACCCCGGCGACCGGAACGAGCACGCCGACCGCGACCCGGTGTGCGCGCCGCCCAAGCCCGCCGTGGTGGGGCGCCGGCAGGGCACCGGCGAACTGCCGCGCGCGAGCCGCCCGGCGCCGGTGCGGCGGCGCCCGCTGCCCCGGATCGACCCGGAGCTGACGGAACGTCCGGCGCGGGTGCTGCCCGGAGCGGCCGGGGTGCTCGCCGGGGCCTGCGGGGTCACCGGCTGTCTGGCCGCCTCCTGGTGGGCGGGGGTGCTGCCCCCGCTCGCCGCCCAGGCGCTGCGGCTGCCGGAGCCCGCGGGCGCGGGTCTCGGCCCGGCGCAGTGGGCGGCGTACGCCGGGGCGGGACTGCTCGGCGCGGCCGGGTTCGGCGGGCTGGCCCGGGGGCGCACCGGACGGGCCTGGGTGGTGGGCCTGTTCGGCCGCTACCGGGGGACGGTACGGCGCACTGGCCTGCTCTGGGTCAACCCGCTGCTGCGCCGCCGGGGGGTCGACGTGCGGCTGCGGCACTGGCGCAGCGAGGCGATCCCCGCGGCCGATCCGGGCGGCACACCGCTGCGGGTGGTGGTGCTGGTGGTGTGGCGGGTGCGGGACACCGCGCGGGCGGTGCTCGGCCTGGAGGACCACGAGCGGTACCTGCGCGAGTGCGTGGAGGCGGCGCTGGCCCGGGTGCCGGTGGAGCCGGCGGGTGGCGGGCGGGGCGGGCTCGCGGCGGCGGGGGAGACGCTGACCCGGCTGGTGGCGGCGGAGGCCGGCCCGGCCGGGCTTGAGGTGTTCTCCGTGCAGCCGCTGCGGGTGGAGTACGCCCCGGAGGTCGCGGCCGCGATGGAGCGCCGCCGGATCGCCGCGCTGGACGCCCGGCAGCGGGCCAGCGTGCTCAGCTCGGTCGTGGACTCCGTGGAGGACACGGTGACCCGGCTGACCAGGCGCGGCCTGGTCGATCTCGACGACGGTGAGCGCAAGGTGCTGGTGCGGGACCTCGCGGTGGCGTTCTGCGCGGGGCGCGGGGAGCGGGGGCAACCGGGCGAAGCCGCCTTCGCCACTGGTATGGACATGCTCAAGTGGCGGCAATAATCTGGGACTTGGTCTAGACCTTCCCTCTGCACGGCTCACTGAACTCCCCACGTTCTCCAGGAGCGGCAGCATGCGCACCAAGACCAAGATGTCCGCAGTCGTGCTCGGAGTGGTGACCGCCGGAGCGTTCGCGCTCTCCGCCGGCGGCGCCAGCGGGCACGGCTACACCGACCTTCCCATCAGCAGGCAGAAGCTCTGTGCCAACGGCACGGTCACGGGCTGCGGCGACATCCAGTACGAGCCGCAGAGCGTCGAGGGCCCCAAGGGCTTCCCGGCCACCGGGCCCGCCGACGGCCAGCTCTGCAACGGCAGCGTGGCCCGGTTCGCCCAGCTCAGCTCGCCGACCACCCCGTCCGGTGCCGCCTGGCCCACCACCCACGTGACCGGCGGGCAGTCGTACACCTTCCGCTGGCAGTTCACGGCCATGCACGCCACGACGGACTTCAAGTACTACGTCACCAAGCAGGGCTGGAACCAGAACCACCCGCTGTCCCGCTCGGACCTCAACCTCACGCCGTTCCTCACGGTGCCCTACAACGGCCAGCAGCCGCCGGCGACGCTGAGCCACAGCGGCACCCTGCCGACCGGCCTGTCCGGGCACCACGTGATCCTCGCGGTGTGGACGATCGCCGACACGGGCAACGCGTTCTACGCCTGCTCGGACGTCACGTTCTGAGGTCCCCCACGGGAACGCCGAAGGGCCCCTCGCCGCTGCGGGGGGCCTGACCTTGGTTCTGGGGGTGTGGGTGGCGAAGCCCCCACCGCGCGGCGAAGCCGCGGAACAACAGAGATGGCGGTCCATGTCCGCAAAAAGCGCGGACATGGACCGCCATCGTCATCGTGCGCCGCCAGGGACTCGAACCCCGGACCCGCTGATTAAGAGTCAGCTGCTCTAACCAACTGAGCTAGCGGCGCATGACTCCCGCCCTCCGCTTTCCGCGGCTGGCGACAGAGAAAATAATACCTGGTGCCGACGGGTGCTCGTGACACCCCGGGGACGGCTACAGGGCCAGTGACAGCAGCACCGGCGCCGCGTTCCGGTTCAGCGTGTCCGCGGCCTGCTTCAGCCGGTGGGCGTGCTCCACCGGGAGGGACACGGCCAGGCAGCCCACCGAGGAGCCCGCGGTGATCGGGACGGCCGCGCAGACGGTGCCCACCGCGTACTCCTGTAGGTCGAGCACCGGCACCGTCGGCGGCTGGGACTCCAAGCGGGACAGGAGCAGCTTGTCGCTGGTGATGGTGCGCGAGGTCAGCCGGGCCATCTTGTGCCGGGCGAGGTGGTCGCGGCGCGCGTTGTGGTCGAGCTGGGTCAGCAGGCTCTTGCCGACCGCGGTGGCGTGGGCCGAGTAGCGGAAGTCCACCCACTCGTTGACCGCGGGGGCGGCGGGCCCGGCGGCGTACTGGGTGACCCTGACCTCGCCGTCGACGTACCGGCTGATGTAGACCGCCGCGCCGACCGAGTCGCGCAGCCGGTCCAGCATGCGCTGGAGCTTGTCGGCGAGGGCCCGCTCGCGGTCCTGGGCCGAGGTCAGCCGGCGCAGCGTGTCGCCGGTGACGTACGCCCCGCCGCCGATCTGCTCCACGTACCCCTCGCGGCGCAGCATCCGCAGCAGCAGGGTGAGCCGCTCGGGGCCGAGGCCGGTGTGCCGGGCCAGCTCGGTCTCGGTGACCCCGGCGGCGGTGCGCGCCACGGACTCCAGCACGCGCAGCGCGTCCTGGGCGGAGTGGTACGGGGCGGTCGGCTCGTGCATCAGCGCCACGGTGGTTCCCCCTGCGCTCGCTTACTGGGCCGTGCGGTCCGGACGGTGCGGCGATTCCACGATAACGGGCAAACGGCCGCCGGGGAGAGGGCGTTGACAAGATTCGGGCTCGTCACCCCCGCCCCGGCGGCGGCCCCGACGGGGGCAAAGACCCGATGGCATATGCCATGGTCATGACCCAGTGGCCGGACCTCGGTCGTTGCCCGCCGAGCTCACAGCACCGCGCCGAGGAATTCCCGGGTGCGCTCCCGCTCGGGTTCGCTGAAGATCTTCTCCGGGGAGCCCGACTCGATCACCCGCCCGCCGTCGAACATCAGTACCTGGTCGGAGATGTCCCGGGCGAAGCCCATCTCGTGGGTCACGCACAGCATCGTGATGTCGGTGCTGTGCGCGATGTCCCGCAGCAGGTCGAGCACGCCCGCGACCAGCTCGGGGTCGAGCGCGGAGGTCACCTCGTCCAGCAGCAGCACCCGCGGCCGCATCGCCAGCGCCCGCGCGATCGCCACCCGCTGCTGCTGCCCGCCGGAGAGCTGGGTCGGGCGCGCCCCGCACTTGTCGGCGAGGCCCACCAGGTCCAGCAGTTCCCGCGCCCGCTCCTCCGCCTCGTCCTTGGACAGGCCGAGGACCTGCACCGGCGCCTCGGTGAGGTTGCGCAGCACCGACATGTTCGGGAACAGGTTGAACTGCTGGAACACCATCCCGATCTTCTTGCGCACCTCCCGGACCTGCTTCTCCGGCGCCGGGAACAGCGCCTCGCCGTCGACGGTGATGGTCCCCTCGTCCGGTTTGGCGAGGGTCATCAGAAGTCTGAGGATCGTGGTCTTGCCGGAGCCGGACGGCCCGATCAGGGTCACGTGCTTGCCGGGCTGGACGGCGAAGTCCAGGTGGTCGAGCACGGTGTTCGCGCCGAAGCGCTTGGTGACCCGCTCCAGGCGGATCAGATCGGCGGGCTGGGCCGCGGTGGCGGCGGGCTGGGTACGGGTCTCAACGGACAAGGCGTCGCTCCAGGGCTCGCAGGAGAAGGGAGGCCAGGTAGGAGATGAGGATGAAGGCCACGCCGATCACGGTGAGCGGCTCGGTGAACTGGAAGTGCTGCTGGGAGAAGAGCCGGGCCTGCCCCAGCATCTCCAGCACGGTGATCACCATCAGCATCGGTGTGTCCTTGAGCATGGAGATCACGTAGTTGCCGAGCGCCGGTACCACCCGGCGGATCGCCTGCGGCAGGATCACCGCGGTCCAGGTCCGCCGCCGGGGCAGGTTCAGCGCGGTCGCCGCCTCCCACTGGCCGACGGGCACTGCCTCGATGCCGGCCCGGTAGACCTGCATGGTGTACGTCGAGTAGTGCAGCCCGATCGCGAAGACGCCGGTGGACAGCGCGGAGAAGGTCAGGCCCCACTCCGGCAGCACGTAGAAGAGGAAGAACAGCTGCACCAGCAGCGGGGTGTTGCGCACGAACTCCGTGACCACCCCGACCGGCCAGCGCACCCACCTGGTGGGCGTCCGCATCAGCAGCGTCCACACCAGGCCGAGGGTGAAGGACAGCAGCGAACCCAGCGCCAGCGCCTCCAGGGTGACCAGCAGGCCGTCCCAGAAGTGCGGCATGAACCCGCTCACCGCGTGCCAGTCCCACTTCATACGACACCACCGCCCACCCCGGTCGTCTGTGCCCGCTTCGGCTCGTGCCCCGCCTCCGCCGGACCGGCGCCCCTGCCGACCCCGGCCTTCAGCCGCTTCTCCAGGCCGCGCATCAGCCGGGTCAGCACGAAGGCGATCACGAAGTAGATGACCAGCACGTACGTGTAGATCTCCGCGCTCTGCTGGAGCGCGAGGCGCACCAGGTTGGCGCTGAACGTCAGATCGCCCATGCCCATGACCGACACCAGCGCGGTGCCCTTGAGCAGCTCGATCAGCAGGTTGCAGAAGGAGGGGATCATCTCCGGCACCGCCTGCGGCAGCGTGATCAGCCGCATCCGCTGCGCCGGCGTGAAGCTCAGCGCGACCCCGCCCTCCTTCTGCGCCGGGTCGACCGAGTTCAGCGCGCCGCGCACGATCTCCGAGCCGTACGCGCCGTACGTCAGGCCGAGCGCCAGCGTGCCCGCCCACATCGGCACGAGCTGCCAGCCGAAGGCGATCGGCAGCACGAAGAACACCCAGAAGATCATCACCAGCGCCGAGGTGCCGCGGAAGATCTCGGTGTAGACGCCGGCCACGAAGCGCACGAGCCACCGGTGGTGGGTGCGCGCCATGCCGACCACGAAGGACACCGCGGCGGCCAGCAGCGCGCTGAACACCAGTAGCTGGACGGTGGTCCAGACGCCCTTGAGTACCAGTTCCCAGAGCCCCGAGGTCATTGCCCGCACAGCTCCTTCGCCGTCAGGTCGGTCATCTCGGCCTTGGTGAAGCCGAACGGCCGCAGGATCCGGAACAGCTCACCGCTGCGCTTCAGCGCGCGCAGCTCCACGTTGAACGCGTCCCGCAGCCGGGTCTCGGTCGGCCGGAACGCGAACGCCCCGCCGTCGACGTGCGGCTTGCCCTTGACCAGCGGCGCGAACGGCGCGGTCGCCTCCGCCTTGGCGGACTTCTTCACCACCTCGCGCGTGGTGAGCGCCGTACCGGCGAAGACGTCGACCCGGCCCGCCTCGACGGCGTTCAGCCCGGCCACCTGGTCCGGCACGATCAGGATGTCGCTCTCCTTGTAGCCCGCCTCGACCGCGTACTGGATCTCGGCGTACCCGGTGCCGGTCGCGAACTTCGCCTTCTTCGCGACGACGTCCTTGTAGGAGCGCAACCCCTTCGGGTTCCCCTTGCGGACGATGAACGAATCCAGCATCTGGTAGTCGGGATCCGCGAAGATCACCTGGGCGCAGCGGTCGGCGTTGACGTACATGCCGGCCGCGACGACGTCGAACTGCTGCGAGTTCAGGCCGGGTATCAGCGAGCCGAACTCGGTCGGCACCGGCTGCACCCGGTCGACGCCGAGCCGCTTGAAGACCGCCTTCGCCAACTCGGGCGCCTCACCGGTGAGATGGCCGTCCCGGTCGATGTACCCGAAGGGGATCTCACCCGCGATCCCGAGCCGTACGACGCCCTGCGCGCGGAGCCGGTCGAGCAGTTCGCCGCCGTTCTCGCCCGCGGCGGCCACCCGGGCACAGCCCGCGGCGCCCAGTGCCCCGAGCGCCGCGATCCCGCCGAGCAGTGTCCGCCGGCTGGGTCTGTGTGCCGACCGGAAAGTGTGTGCGTCGTTCCCATGTGGTGGAGCCATGGCGGCGCGGCTACCCAAGCCGAACCGGGGTATGCACCCTGGTTTTTCGGCCCGAACGACGCGTCACCGGCTCGCCGGACGGGCGCGATGCGCGGCGCCGGGCGCCCCTGTCGGCCGGTCGCGCGCCCCTGACCTGCGCGGCCGCGGGGAACGCGCCGCCGCCGCGCGCCGCCGTCCACAACGCCAGGTGCGCGTGTGACGAGGTCTACGCCCTCTTCCCGCCCCTCGCCTCCACAGAACCCCCACGGGAGAACCCGGCGGCCACCCCGATTCCCGGCGGCCGCCGCTCAGTGGCCGGGCACGTAGCCGCGCGTCTTGTCGACCACGTTCACCAGGGGTCTGCCCGCCGCCCACCGCTCGTACAACGCCACGAACTGCCGCCCGAGTTCATCCCGCCAGCCGATCGTGTCCCCGCTCATGTGCGGGGACACGATCAGCCCCGGAAGCCGCCACAGCGGGCTGTCGCCCGGCAGCGGCTCGGCGGCGAACACGTCCAGGGCGGCGCCCGCGATCCAGCGCCGGGTCAGGGCCCGGGCGAGGGCCTCCTCGTCCACGAGGGCGCCGCGCCCCACGTTGACGAAGAACGCCGAGGGCTGCATCACCCCGAACCGGTGGGCGTCGAACATGCGGTACGTCGCCTCCGTCAGCGGCGCCGCCGCGATCACCCAGTCCGCGCGGGAGATCAGCCGGTCCAGGTCGGCCGGGCCGTACACCCCCGTCCGCGGCACCCGCCCGACCAGCGCCGTCGTCACCCCGAGCGCCTTCAGCATCCGCACGATCGCCCGCCCGATGGGCCCCGAGCCGACCACGCAGGCCCGGGTACCCGCCACCCGCCGGGTCTCCCGGTGCCGCCACACCCGCTCCCGCTGCTGCTCCAGGGTGCGCGGCAGATCCTTGGCCGCCGCCAGCACCAGCGCCGCCACGTACTCGGCGATCGGCTGGTCGAAGATCCCGCGCGCGTTGGTCACCACCGTGCCGGACGCGGCCAGCTCCGGGCACAGCAGATGGTCCACGCCCGCGCTCGCGGTGTGCACCCAGCGCGGCCGGGGCCCCTCGCCGGGCCATGCCTCGCGCACCGCGTGCGAGGTGAAGTCCCAGACCAGCAGCACATCCGCGGTCGGCAGCCGCTCGGCCAGGTGCGCCGCGTCGGTGTGCACGATCCGGGCCCGCCCGGTCAGGGCGCCGAGCCGGGGCGGCGGCTCGGCGTCCAGCACGAGCAGGGTGGGGACGGCCGGAGCGCGGGTCGGCTCCCGGTGTCCGGCGGGACGGTTCCCGGCGTCCGGCATGCGCGGCTCCCGGCGTCCGTAGGGGTGCTCGCCCAGGCGCCCCGGCAAGGCTCCGCCGACGCCTGGGACGCACGGACCGACCACGCTCGCACCCGAACCCACCGCCGTCAACACGGGCGTGGACCGCCTCTCACGATGTGGGCTGCGTCGCCGAGGCTGGGTACCCGGACCGTGGGGCCGTACCGGGCGCTGTCCGACGAGGGGGGCGCGCGGGCCGTCCCGTACTGCCCGACCGGACGCAGGAAGGCTGGACATGACCTCACTCGGATTCCTCTACCCGGGCCACTCCGCCGAGGACGACTATCCGCGCATCGAGCAGCTCCTGGGCAGCGACATCCGGGTGGACCTGGTCCACACCGGCCTCGGCGAGGACGCGCACCGCCTCCCGGCGCCGCGCGAGCTGGGTTCCGCCGAGCAGCTCGGCGAGGGGATGGAGCGGCTGCGGCTCTCCGGTGTCGAGACGGTGGTGTGGGCGTGCACCAGCGCCGGCTTCGTGCACGGCTGGCAGGGCGCCCAGGACCAGGTGCGCGCGCTGGCCCGGCTGGCCGGGATGCCGGCCTCCTCGACGTCCTTCGCCTTCGTGCACGCGGCCCGCGAGCTGGGGGTTCGACGGGTCGCCGTCGGCGCCACCTACCCCGAGGACGTCACCGCGCTGTTCGCGGAGTTCCTGCGGGCCGGGGGCCTGGAGGTGACGCGGGTGCGCTCCTCGGGGGTCGGCTCGGCCGCCGAGGCCGGCGCCTGGGGCGAGGAGGAGGTGCTGACGCTGGCGCGGGCGGCGGACGACGCGGGCGCGGAGGCGCTGCTGCTGCCGGACACCGCCCTGCACACCGTCGCGTACCTCGGCCTCCTGGAGAAGTCCCTGGCCAAGCCGGTCCTCACCGCGAACCAGGTCACGGTGTGGGAGGGGCTGCGGCTCGCCGACCGGCGGGTGAACGCGCCGGAGCTGGGCGCGCTGTTCACCCGGGAGCCGATCGTCCAGGTCTGAGGGGCGGCCGGGCCGGGCCGGGAGCCCGGTGGGACGAGCGGCGGGACAGACGGCGGGCCAGGCGCTGGAATAAGCGGGGCGATCCCCCTGTTACCACCCTCCGGCACAGTTCACGCCGGAAACGGGAGGCCCCATCGTGGCGGCAGACGAGGCAGATCAGGCAGACGAGATCCGCACGGCGGCGGACGGCATCCGGGCCACGGCGTACGGCACCGCCCCCGTCCCCCTCTCCGTCCTGGACCTGGTGACCGTCGGCGCGGGCCGCACCGCCACCGACGCCCTGCGCACCAGCGTCGAGCTGTCCCGCCTCGCCGAGGCCCGCGGTTTCCACCGGTACTGGGTCGCCGAGCACCACTCCATGCCGGGCGTCGCCTCCTCCTCGCCGGCCGTGATCCTCGCCCACCTCGCCGCCCACACCGACCGCATCCGGCTCGGTTCCGGCGGCGTCATGCTGCCCAACCACGCCCCGCTGGTGATCGCCGAGCAGTTCGGCACGCTGGAGGCGCTGGCCCCCGGCCGGATCGACCTCGGCCTCGGCCGCGCCCCCGGCACCGACGGCGCCACGGCCGCCGCCCTGCGCCGCTCCGACACCCTGCGCGAGGGCGCCGACGACTTCCCCGAGCAGCTCGCCGAGCTGATCCGCTTCCTGGACGACGACTTCCCCGACGGCCACCCCTACCGGCGCATCCACGCGATCCCCGGTCCGGTGCAGGGCAGCACCCCGGGCGGGGTCCAGTCCCCGCACCGCCCGCCGGTCTGGCTGCTCGGCTCCTCCGGCTTCAGCGCCCAGCTGGCCGGAATGCTCGGTCTGCCGTTCGCCTTCGCGCACCACTTCTCGGCGCAGAACACGATCCCCGCGCTCGACCTCTACCGGGGGACCTTCCGCCCCTCCCCGGTGCTCGCCGAGCCGTACGCCCTCATCGGCGTCTCCGCCCTCGCCACCGACGACGAGCGCGAGGCCCGCCGCCAGACCCGCGCGATGGGTCTCAACATGCTCCGCCTGCGCACCGGCCGCCCCGGCCTCTTCCCCGACCCGGAGGAGGCCGAGCGGCAGGAACTGGGCGCCATGGAGGAGGAGTTCATCGCCTCCTGGTCGTCCAACGTGGTCTACGGCACCGCCGACGAGGTGCGCTCCGGACTGAACGACCTCCAAAAGCGCACCGGCGCCGACGAGTTGATGCTCACCACGCATGCCCACCGGGGCGAGACGCGGGTGCGCTCGTACGAACTCATCGCGGACGCCTACGGGTTGCCGACGCCGGCCGTGTAGGCCTGCGCCCCCAGCAGCTCGGAGATGCGGTCCGGCGGCACCGGCCGGGAGTACAGCCAGCCCTGGCCGGTGTCGCAGCCGATCCGGCGCAGCCGGGTGGCCTGGGCCGAGGTCTCCACGCACTCGGCGGTGACCGTGAGGCCCAGCCGGTGGGCCAGCTGGATCATCGCCTCCACGATGACCTCGTCGGCGGGGTTGGGCGGGATCCCCTTGGGCGCCTCCTCGTACTGGAAGCCGCGGACGAAGGAGCCGTCCAGCTTCAGCGTCGAGACCGGCAGCCGGCTGAGGTAGGCGAGGTTGGAGTAGCCGGTGCCGAAGTCGTCGATGGCGATGCGCACCCCCATGTCGCTGAGGGCCTGCAGCGCCTGGAGCGGGCGGCCCGCCGAGCCCATCACCGCGGACTCGGTCAGCTCCAACTGGAGGAGATGCGGGGCCAGTCCGGTGTCCGCGAGCGTCTCCGCCACGTCGGCCACCAGGTCGGAGTCCCACACCTGGCGCACCGCCACGTTCACGCTCACGAAGATCGGCGGCTCGCCGGGGTGGGCGAGCTGCCAGCGGCGGGCCTGCCGGCAGGCGGTGACGAGCGCCCAGCGGCCGAGCTGCACGATCGAGCCGTCCTCCTCGGCCAGCCCGATGAACCGATTCGGCGTCAGGGTGCCGAACTGCGGGTGGTGCCAGCGCACCAGCGCCTCGACCCCGGACAGCCGGCCGTCCTCCATGCCCACCAACGGCTGGTAGTCCAGGACGAATTCGCCCCGCTCGATGGCGGGCCGCAGGGTGGAGGACAGCGCCTGCCGGGTCATCCGGTGCGCGTTGCGCTCGGGGTCGAACAGCGTCCAGCGGCCCTTGCCGTCGGCCTTCGCCCAGTAGAGCGTCGTGTCCGCCGCCTGCATCAGGCCGGTCGCCGTCGTGCCCGCCGCGTGGCGCTCCACGACGCCGATGGACGCCGTCAGCGACAGCCGCTGCCCGGCCAGGTCGAAGGGCTCCTGGAGCGCTGCCAGCGCGGACTCGGCGAGGTCGGCGAGCTGTTCGGTGCCGGTGGAGTCCTCCACCAGCAGCGCGAACTCGTCCCCGCCGAGCCGGGCCACCAGCGGAGTCACGGCACGGGCGTACCCGGCCTCGTCGGCGACCCTGGTCAGGCGCTCGGCCACGGCCGCCAGCAGCCGGTCGCCGACGCGGTGGCCGAGGGTGTCGTTGACCGCCTTGAAGCCGTCGAGGTCCAGATAGCACAGCCCGATCCGGCCGGTGCCGCTGCGCTCGTACGACTCCGCCTCCAGCGCGGCCGACAGCCGCTCGAAGAACAGGGTGCGGTTGGGCAGCCGGGTCACCGGGTCGTGCATCTGCAAGTGCCTCAGCCGCGCCTGGAGTTCACGGCGGGCGCTGATGTCGGCGACGGACAGCAGCACGCCGGCACCGCCGTCGGCCAGCGGGGCCACGGTGAGCTGCACCCACACCGAGTTCCCCTCGGGACGCTTCAGCCGGCGGGTGCAGCGCAGCCTGGCCTGCCGCCCGCACAGCACCTCCCGGTAGGCGTGCCAGGAACGGGGGTCGGCGGTCAGGTCCACCAGATCGGCGGCGGCCCGGCCGGTGAGAGTGCCCCAGTCGGCGCCGATCAGCTCGCCGAAGGCCGGGTTGGCGCGCAGGACGAGTCCCTCGCGGTCCACGACGGCCATGGCGAGTGGCGCCGCCCCGAAGACACGGTCGTAGGTGATGTGATCACTGTCTGTGACGGCTGACCGGTCGAGGTCTGCCGCGGGCGTCGGCCCTTCGGACGTTCCGCTCACCGCTCGCTCCCGCAGTGCACTCGATCTCTGTCCGTGCCGGAAAGTGTGCCGATCATAGAGGCTGGCCCCGAGCCCTTCCAGCCATCGTCCAGTCTCCCGGACCGGACGGACTTTCTGACAGATCGTTTCTGCCCGCACCTGGACGGGTTATTGAGGCCGTCGATCAGTTGTGACGTTCCGTGAGTGAATCGGGAGTGGCGAGCGCCGTAGTGCGCCGGCGCCCAAATGGGGAGCGCTCACCCTTCTGGGGCAGACAAACAGTGCATGCGGTGGCGAATCCCAGCAACCTGGGTGCGGGTCTGTCGAACCGCGTCCGGAGGTCATGTCCGTGCCCCTGCTGCGCAGCACCGCCGCCGTGTGCACCACGCTGTCGGCGCTGGCCGCGACCTCGATCATCACCGGCCCGTCGGTCGCCGACCCCTTCTCCGTCGCCCCCTGCGCCCTGCACCGCACCGAGGCCCACCACTCCGAGGGCGTCGACACCTGGAACACCGACTACGCCCGCCCCACCAGGGCACTCGACGCGGTGATGGTGTTCCTGTCCTTCCCGGACGGCACCCCGCGCACCACCCCGGCCGAACTGACCGCCGACCACTTCCCCGAGACCAGCCGCTACTTCGCGCGGGCCTCCTACGGCAGATTCACCCTGCGCCCGCATCCGCTGACGCACTGGTTGCGTATGCCCCGTCCCTCGACGGCGTACGCCATACGGCGGGACTGGGCCGCCGAGGACCGGGCCGCCTATCTGTCGGACGCCTTCGCGGTCGCCGACAAGGAGGTCGACTTCGCCCGCTACCAGGTGGTGTATCTCGTCGCCGACCCGGACGCGCCCGGCGTGGACTCCGACGCCACCAAGGTCGTCAACCTCGACACCCCCCTCCACGTGGACGGCACGGACGTACGCAGAGTCGTCACGGTGTTCGAGAAGCACCCGCCGGACCGGCTGGTTCTCGCCCATGAGACCGGCCATGTCTTCGACCTGCCCGACCTCTACCACCGCCCGACCGACGGCAAGGGCGACTGGGACACATACGTCGGCGACTGGGACCTGATGGGCAGCCAGTTCGGACTCTCACCCGATCTGTTCGCCTGGCACAAGTGGCGGCTCGGGTGGCTGGATCCACGCCAGGTGGTGTGCGTGCGCGGCGCGGGACCGACCCGGATCACCCTGGAACCGCTGGCCGCCGGGCCCGGCGTCCCGGTGCGGGGCGCGGGCGGGGCACCCGCCTTCGGGCTCGGCGACGGGGTGAAGCTGGCCGTGGTGCGCACCGGTCCGGACAGCGCCCTCGCCTTCGAGGCCCGCACCGCCGCCGGCAACGACCGCGCGACCTGCCGCGAGGGCATCCTCGTCTACCGGGTGCGCAGCGGGGCCGAGTCCGGCGGCGGCCCCGTCGAGGTGGTCGACGCCCACCCGGGCACCTCGGCCTGCCCGGACGAATCCGTCTACCCCCCACTCGCCGACGCCCCGGTCGCGCTGGGCGAGAGCTTCACCGTCCCGGGAAAGGGCGTGCGGATCGAGGTGGAGGACCGGACGGCCTCGGGGGCGTGGACGGTGAAGATCACGCAGCGGATCAGGGGGTGACCTCTCGGCCGACGGCCACGGGGTCCGACCCGGCGGGGGTGACCTCCGGGCCTCGCCGTCGCTCAGGGGGTCGCTGGGCCGACGGCCGCTGGACCGGCCTCTCGGGGGTGTGGGTGGCGGAGCCCCCACAACCGCGCGGCGAAGCCGCGCAGAAAACAGCGATGGCGAGTCGTCCCGCGCTTATTGCGGTCAGAACTCGCCATCGCTATCGCGTGCGCCGCCAGGGACTCGAACCCCGGACCCGCTGATTAAGAGTCAGCTGCTCTAACCAACTGAGCTAGCGGCGCCTGCTGACGTCGTAGACCTTAGCATCCTGGTCGGGGGGAGGAAAAATCGATATCCGCACCGCCGCCCGTGCCGCCCGTACCGCCGCCCACAGCACCACCTCCGGGCCCGGTAACCAGGGGTGACGGGAGTCCGGGGCGACCAGCCAGCGGAGGTCGGCCGTGGTGTCGCCGTCCGGGGCCGGGACGGTCACCGCGTCGCCGGTGCCATGGCAGAGCAGGGGCGGTACCGCGGCCGTGCGGTGCGAGCCCCACTCCTCCCAGGCCAGCAGCGAGGGCAGCCGGTGGGCGGTGCCGGGGGCGCAGAACAGCAGCATCCGGCCACGGGACATCGCGACCGGGCCCGAGCCGGGGCCGCCGTCCCAGAGCCGGTCCAGCATCCGGCGCCCGAAGACGGCCGGCGCGCTCACCACGTCGAAGATGGTGCCGCAGGGCAGGACGGCCGGGGCGGACGCGTGCCGCGGGTACGCCCCGGCCGAGGCGAGCCAGGCGGCGCCGTCGGAGGTGGCTCGGGTGACGTTCGGTGTACCGCTCATGCCGTCCAGGTCTACCGGCAGTGAGCAACCGGTTCTGCTGAGTTGCGGAAAACCGGGACAGGCGGCGAGGGAGGGGAGTATCTTGCCCGCTTGGCATATGCCAGGTGTGGATCGCTTGGCGGGATCACACCGTGGGATCACACCGGGGATCACACGGGATCGGCGGTGGTCCGGCCCTCGCTGTTCCCGCGCATCAGATCGCGGCCGAACTCGACCATCTTCTTGGCATAGTCCTCGGTCCACTCCGCGCGCTCGGCGATGTCGGCGGCGGTCAGCCGGTCGAACCGGCGCGGGTCGGCGAGCTGGGCCGCGGCGATGGCCTGGAACTCCACGGCACGGTCGGCCGCCGCCCGGAACGCCTGGGTCAGCTCCGTCGCCCGGGTCAGCAGCGCGCGGGGATCCTCGATGGACTCCAGCTGGAAGAAGTGCTCGGGATCGCCGGCCGCTTCCGCGGGCTCGAAGATCAGGGGCGCGGGGCGTAGCCGCGGTTCGTTCCGACGCGGCGTGGGCTCCGCCATGTCTTCTCTCCTCCTCGTACGGCCTTCGTACGGCTCGCTGGGCACCGCCTGTCTGGTGGGCCACCGTCCATTGTCCCGCGTGCCCGCAAGAGGCCGAGGTACCGCTCACGGCCGCCGGCTCACCCGGTGTTCCGCCAGGTGTGCGAGTACCGCGTGGTTCGCCTCCCAGCCGTCCGGGGCTGTGTCCATCGGCCGCCTCCGGCGGCGTGCCGGACTCCGTCCGGCGGGTGGGCGGTGTCGCGCTGAGGGTCTGCCGGGGGGGATGCCGGGGCGGCGGTCACGGTCGCCAGCTCACCCGGTGTTCCGCCAGGTGTGCCAGTACCGCGTGGTTCGCCTCCCAGCCGTCCGGAAACTTCACCAGCGTGCCCAGTTGGACCGGTTCCGTGGAGGGGTAGTCGTCCAGCAGGTCGCCCACGCCGGCGCGGCAGACCACGATGCAGGCGTGGCGGTGCCGGGAGGCGAGGACGCACAGGCGGCCGGTCTCCAGGTGGAAGGCGGTGGCGTCGGGGCGGCCGGAGAGCGGGTGCAGGACGACCGTGACGTCGTACTCGCGGCCCTGGAGGCGGTTCGCCGTGTCGACCGTCACCTCGGCGACGCCCAGGTCCGCCAGCGCGGAGCGGACCGCCGCCGCCTGGTCGCGGTGGGCGGTGCCGACGGCGATCCGGGCGGCGGTGAGGGGGGCCGGGTCGGGGGTGCCCTCCGAGACCGCAGCGCCGCCCCGGTCCAGCAGCCGGCGCACCACCGCCGCCACCGCCCGCACGGCCTCCGGATCGGTGCGCGGCGTGTGCCGGGCGGGCAGCTCCAGCAGGCCCCAGCCGGAGTCGGCCGCCTCGTCGATCACCCGGTCCGGGCCCGAGCCGTCGGAGGGCACGGCGAAGGTCAGCCGCCGGTCGCCGGGGCCGGTGCCGCTGCGGAACGGGGTGTACGGGTAGAACGCGTCCGAGACCAGGGGCGCCGCCGAGGCGGGCAGCCGCCAGGACACCGGCAGCCGGTGCTGCGGCAGCCCGGGGTTGTGGGCGAGCAGCGTGCTGACGGCGGAGGCCGAGGGGTCGTACGACAGCCCCGCCCACTGCTCGCTGCCGACGATCGCGAACGGGTCGAGCTGGCCGGGGTCGCCCACGAACAGCGCCCGTTCGAACAGGCCGGCCACCGCGAGCAGGGAGTCCGAGCGCATCTGGTACGCCTCGTCCACGATCGCGTGCCGCCAGGGCTCGTCCACCTTCACATGCGCCCACTTCGCGGCGGTGGACAGCACCACCGGCAGCCCGGCGAGGTCGGCCGCCTTCGCCGACGTACGCACCTGGGGCAGCTCGTCCAGCGCCTTGTCGTACGCGTCCGCGTCGCTGCTGTGCAGGCGGCCCACGGGCAGCTCGGGGTTCTTCCCGGCCAGGCGCAGCACGAGGTCGTCCACCTGGGCGTTGGTCTGCGCCACCACCATCAGCGGGCGCCCCGCGTCCGCGAGTTCGAGCGCCGCCCGCACCACCAGGGTCGACTTGCCCGCGCCGGGCGGCGAGTCGACCACCACGCCCCGCTCGGTGGCGCTCAGCGTGTCGTGGAGGATCGCGTCCGTGGCGCGGGCGGCGGCGGCCCCGGGGTCGGCGTCGACGGTCGTCACAGCACGTCCTCCTCGGTGATCGGATCGGCGGCCTCCGCCACGGCCTCGCCGGGCGGCCCGCCGTGCGTCCACGGGGTCTCCTCGGGGCCGGGCAGCTTCGCCCCGCCGCGCTGCTCGTGTTCGAAGAGGGTGAAGCAGACGCGGTCACCCTTCTCCGGCACCGAGCCGGGCTCCGGCTCCCGGCCGCGGCCCATCTTGTCGAGGACGCGCAGCACGAGGGCGTCCTCGGACGCCCGCTCGACGAACTCCGCCGACTGCGGGCGGCCGCCCAGCGAGCGATACACCTTCGCGCGCTCCGCCAGTTGCGGCCGGTCGTCGGTGCGGACCGTCACCAGGGGGCGCGGGCTCGGCCGTCTGCCCTCGCTGTACGCCATGACGACCTCGGTCACCTCGCCCGTGAACGCCTCCCCGGCCAGCCGCCGCCCCGCCATCACCAGCGGATCGTCCAGCGCCTCCTGCGCCTCCAGGCGGGCCTGTTCGCGCTCGCGCGCGGCCAGTTTGTTCGCCGCCGTCACCGCGTCGTCCCGGCGCGGCTGCGGGGGCTCCCCGGCCAGCACCCGGTCCCGGTGCCCGGTGAACGACCAGCGGTCCCGCGTCCAGCGCTCCTCGACATGCCCGCCCTCCGGCAGCGCCCGCAGCAGGTCCAGGCCCCGCCACACCGCGTCCCAGGCGGGCCGGACCTGGCTCTCGACCAGGTCGCGGATCTCCCGCTCGGCCCGGGTGAGCGCGGCCAGCCGGTCGTCGGCGTCCAGCGGGTCCTCGGCGGCGGCGAGGGCGGTGCGCGCCCGGTCGTACCGCTCGATCGCCGGGGCCAGCAGCTTGTTGTCGAACGCCGGATCGGTGGCCGGTCCGGCCGGCGGACACCGCAGCTGCCCGGCCGGGTCCCGGGCCAGCTCGGCCTCCCGCGCGGCCTCGGCGCCGCTCGTCCCCTCCGGGGGGTCGATCCAGGCCAGCAGCGCGCCCAGGTGCTGGTCCTCCAGACCGGACTGGCCGGTCGCCCAGTGCCGGGAGAGCACATCGGTGAGGGCGAGCAGCAGCGCGGAGCCGGGGACCCGGGACCGCTCCCCGTAGTGCGTGAGCCAGCGGCCGAGCAGCGGCACCCGGGGCGGCGCCGGATAGGGCGCCTCCGGGTCCTGTTCGGCGGTGCGGCGGAACCGCATGGAGCGGCCGAGCAGCCGGACGAACCCGAGGCCCGCGCGGCTCGGCACGATGAGCTGGGGCGCGTCCGTGCACAGCTCCACCTCGACCTTGACCCGCTTGCCGGTCTCCGGGTCGGTGTCGGTGCGCTCGGCGGCCTCCACGGCGGCGGCGTAGGAGTCGATGTACGGCAGGATCACGTCCGCCAGCTCGGCGAGGAACGTGAAGCGCAGATCGCGGTCGCGGGGCTGCGGTACGACCAGCAGCCGGGGCGCGTCCCGGTCGGTGCCGACCAGCGCGCCGAGCGGGGCGCCGGCCTCGCCCGCGGTGGTGAGCGGCACGAACACCAGCGGACGGCCGGACAGATGCCGGTGCCGTACGGTCGCGGCGGGCTGCGCCCGCCCGCTGCCGACGGCCTCCAGCCGGGCGAGGGTGTCGATCAGCGACATACGGCCGTCACCTCCCGGCCCCGGGCCTCCTGGAGCGCCTCCGCGCGCAGGGCGGCCGCCCGGCGCAGGGCCGCGACCGCCGGATCGTCCGGATCGCCCAGCTCGCCGTGGGCCGCCGCGAGGACCTCCGCCACCGTGGTCAGGCCGCCCAGTTCGGCGCGCAGCGGCCGGCCGAGGCGGGTGACCGCGCCGGCCGCACGGGCGCGGTCCCGGCAGTGGAAGGCCAGTTCGCAGGTGGACAGGCACTCGGGCGCGTACGCCGCGGGGACCGCCGCCACGGCGGCCGTCAGCTCCTCCGGGCCGCGGTCGGGCGCGAAGCAGGTGCCCTCGGGCAGCTCGTCGGCGATCTCCTCGATGCGGGTGAGCCGGGCGAGCTGCCGCGCGGTGACCGCCCGCTGTCTGCGCACGTCGACGGCGGAGCCGGCCGGCAGGTTGGAGAAGTCCTTGGGGCACACCAGCAGCACCCGGTGGCGCACCCGCGGGGCGGGGTCCAGCCGGGCGGCGACGTCCTCCAGGGCGAGCACGTACACCGCGGCCTGCCGGGCGGCCGCGCCCACCTTCGCCGGGTCCGCCGACCCGTCCAGCATCGGGAAGGACTTGATCTCCACCACGGACCAGCTGCCGTCCGGGTGCACCACCACCGCGTCCGGCTCCAGGAACGCGAGCGAGCCCGCCACGTCCAGGGCGAGCATCGGATGGTCGAGCAGTGTCCAGCCGCCCGCGCGGGTGGCCTCCCGCAGCGCGAGGGCCGTACGCGCCGTACGCCCCTCCGGACCCTGCGCGGTCAGGTCGGGCACGGCGGCCGGCTCCGGGGCCTCGGCGCCCGGGTCGAGGCAGGTGTGCGCGAGGCGCAGCAGCTCGGCGCCGCCGTCCGCCTTCACCTTCGCCTCGAACGCGTTGCCCCGGGTCAGCGCGAACTGAGACTGGCCGAAGCCGGAGGGCGCGCCGAGCGCGCTCGCCAGCCGGGCCTTGTCCACCCCGGCGCCGTCCAGGATCGCCCGTCTGCGGCACCCGGGGTTCGCGGCCAGCGCCGCCAGGGCGCGCGCGTCCAGGGCCTTCGCCGGTACGTCGGGGCCGCGCAGCTCAGCGAGCCGGTGCCGGAGCCCCGTCGCCCGCGTCGGTGGGGGAGGGGTCCGGCTCGGCCGCGGTGCCGGGCCGCGACTCGCGCTGCCGTGGAATTCGCTCACCCGCGGAAGTCTGGCATCCGCCACTGACAACCGGGGCGGCCCCGGTCCCCTTGACGGCCGCGAAGCCCTTGAACAGCCGGGCGCGGACCAGGTCGGCGACCCGCAGCACGCGCGGCGCGCACAGGTAGCCGACGCCCATCACGGCCATGCCGGCGAGCGCGTCCAGGAGGTAGTGGTTGGCCGTGCCCATGACGACCAGCGCGGTGCCCAGCGGATAGAGCACGGCCAGCACCCTGGTGAGCCGGGTGCGGCCGTGCCGCCACAGCATCAGCCCGCACCACAGCGCCCAGCCGACGTGCAGGCTCGGCATCGCCGCGTACTGGTTGGTCATCCCGCCCAGCCCCCGCGGCGCGCTGGCGTCGCCGCCCCACCAGCCGTACGAGCTGTAGTGGGCCATGGTGTCCACGAAGCCGTGGTCGGCGGTGAGCAGCCGGGGCGGGCAGGTCGGCAGCAGGGTGAAGCCGATCAGGCCGATGAACGTGGACGTCATCAGCCAGGCGCGGGCCCGCCGGTAGTGCTCGGCGTGGGACCGGAACAGCCAGACGAGGACCGCGGGCGTGACCAGGTAGTGCAGCGAGGCGTACCAGAAGTCGGCGGGTATCCCGAGCCAGGGTTCGTGGGTGAACAGGCGGTTGAGGGGGTGCTCGGCGTTCAGGTGGAGCAGCTTTTCGGCGCGCAGCAGGGCCAGGCCGTGGTCCACGGCGTCGTCGACGTCTCCGCGTACCAGGAGGCGGCCGGCCGAGTAACAGCCGTAGACGAGGACGAGCAGCGGCAGTTCCGTCCACCAGCGCAGCCGGGTGCGGGGCGCCACCTCGGTGCCCGGTGTCTCGGTCTGCGCCATCCGATCGCCCTCCCCCTGTCCGCGGTACGGCCGCCCGGCGGGCGACCGTGCCACTTTACGGTGTCCTTTTGCGGCCCATGCGGGTGCTCCGGAGTCGTCCGGTGCGGGCGGCTCCGGCCCACGAAGACGCCGGGACAGGGCGTGGGGTTGCCCCCGAAGGGGTGAGCGATGATGGAGGGGCCGACTTTTGTTGTTCCTGTGGCGTTTTCTCGGCGCCCGCCTCCCGGAAAGGTCCCCCATGGCACCGCGCATCCTGCTGGCCCGGCACGGACAGACGGCTTGGTCGCTGTCCGGCAAGCACACCGGCAGGACCGATGTGCCCCTCCTGGAGGAGGGACGGCACGGCGCGAAGCTGCTCGGCGAACGCCTGCACCGGGCGCCGCTGGACGGGCTGCCGGACGCCGTGGTGCGCACCAGCCCGCTGGCGCGCGCGTCGGAGACCTGCGCGCTGGCCGGGTTCGGGGAACGGGCCGAGTCCTGGGACGCGCTGATGGAGTGGGACTACGGCGCCTACGAGGGCCTGACCCCCGCGGAGATCCAGGCCCTGCGCCCCGGCTGGCTGATCTGGCGCGACGGCGTCCCCGACGGGGAGAGCGTCGCCGAGGTCACCGCGCGGGCCGACGAGGTCGTCGCCTGGGCCCGCTCCGCCGACCGCGACGTGCTCCTCTTCGCCCACGGCCACATCCTGCGCTCCCTCGCCGCGCGCTGGCTGGGCTTCCCGCTGGACTTCGCGGCCCGCGTCCGCCTGAACCCGACGTCCCTGTCGGTCCTCGGCTGGGCGTACGGCGAACCGGCGCTGGAGAGCTGGAACGACGTGGGCCACCTGGCGGGCTGAACCGCCACGGCCCGTGCCCCGCCGCCGGGTGCCGCTACGCCCTCGCGGTCCTCGGGTACGCCGTGTGGCGGTCGAGGAAGTCCGAGACCCCCGCCGCCCTCCGGTGCGGCAGCAGCACCCGTGCCGTCCCCGCCAGCATCGTCTGGATGCGGGACGACTGGACCTGGTCCAGGAGCGAGAGCACCCGCGCCCCCGCCTCCGCCGCCTCGTCCGGCCGCCCCGCGCGCGCGAGGTCGTCGGCGAGTTCGGCGGTGTAGAGGGCGATGTTCCGAGTGAAGTGGGGATCCTGGAGGTCCGCAGCCCGCCGGGCGTGCCGGGACGCCCGATGCCAGTCGCCCAGCATGGACCAGCACTGCGCCTCCAGCCCCTCCAGTTCGGCCTCGCCGTAGAAGCTCATCCACTCGGGGTCGTCGTCGGAGCGCCCCCGCGCGAACAGGGCCTGCGCCCGCGCGAGCGCCCGCGCGCAGCCGGTGCGGTCGGCCAGCCCCGCCCAGCCCCCCGCCTCGCGCAGCGCGAGCAGGGAGTTCAGCCGGTCGGAGCCGAGCGGCCGGGCCGCCCGCTGCGCGGCCTGCGCGGCCCGCACCGCCTCCCGGGGCCGGCCCGCGTCCCGCGCCAGGAACGCGGTGTTGCAGAAGGCGTGCGCCTCCACCGCCTCGTCCCCGGTCATCCGGGCCGTGGCCAGCGCCTCCGCGTAGTGCGAGCGCGCGTCGTCGAAGCGGCCGGAGTCGTGCGCCAGCCAGCCCACGGAGATGGCCAGTTCGCCCGCGCCCGCGTGCAGCCGCTCGACGGTGGCCTGCCGGGTCGCTCCGGCGTCCAGCAGCGAGTACGCCGCGCGCAGCGGGGCCGCCGCGCGCCGGTAGAGGCCGTCCGCGCCGTGCCGGTCGTCGAGCAGCCGGATCCGGCGGACCGCCTCTTCCAGGACGGTCGCCTCGCTGCCCCCGGGCCGGCGCGGGCGCCGGGGGGCGGGTACGGCGTCCGGGGTGAGCCGCAGCGGGCCCAGCGCGGCGGCGGCCACGGTGGCGCCTCCGCCGGTCATGAATGCGCGACGCAGCACGTCGCTCTCCTCGTGGTTCGGATGGTCGTACGGGTACGGCCCCGGGGGGTCGTACACCTCGTGCGGGTCATACGGGTCGTGCGCGTCCTGCTGGTCCTGCGGCTCGACCGCCTCGCCCGCCGCCGCGGCCTCCCGCCCGGTGAGCGCCCGCGGCGCCGTACGTGCCGCGCGGCCGCGGACCGACGAGCGGGGCGCGAAGCCCAGGTCGGCGAGTGTGCGACCGGGGAACATATGGAGGAACACCCGCTCGTAGGCGTAGTTCGGGCAGCGGATCTCACCCGCCTCGACCCGCCCCACGTAGCGCGCGTCACAGCTCACCCGCTCACCGATCTCCCGCGCGGCCCGCCGCACCAGCGCCGCGAACTCGGCCGGTGAGCGCCGGCCGCGCAGCCGCCGGAAGGCGAGGTTCGGCCGTGGTGGCCGCTCGGGCTGTGACGAGGTCACGGTTGACGACGCCATGGCCGGGTCCTCTCGTGCGAACCGTCGAACCATGCCGGTACCGGGGCGGGCCCGGGACGCGTCGCCCGGGGGATGCCCTGGTTCCGGCGAGCAAGAACGTACCCGCTGTGAGGGACCCGCCACGCTGTGTTTGGCCACAAAAGCGGATATCTCCTACGTGATCTGCCATGAAGTGCCATCCTTTGCGGCGCACTTGTGCCGTAGCCGTTGACGCGGTCGCGCGTTGGACGGGGTGGATCGCGACAGTGCCGTGTGGTGGAGGCGGGCATGGAGACCAGCCAGAGCAATGGACCGTGTATCTCGCCGCTGCCGCCCGCGCCGGGCGACACGGTGTGCGACCTGGTGACCGTGCCGGCCCGGCAGGGCCTGGAAGCGGTCGACATCCTGCGCCGCGGCGCCGCGGACGCGGTCGGCCCCGTGCTGCACGACGACGACCGCGACACCCTCGGCTTCCTGGTGCCCGCCGGCACAGCCGCCTGCTGGGACGTACCGGGCAGCACCTGTACGGAGACCGACGGGCGCGGCCTGTGCCTCGCCCCCGAGCCCCCGGTCGCGGGCGCCGACTGGCTCCTGCCGCCCGGCGACGACGCCGACTTCGCCACCGACCCGGCCGTCCTGCGCGAGGCCCTCGGCGAGGCGGCGCGCCTGATCGAGGTCGCCGACAACTGCCGCTGACAAGGGCACACAGGGGACCTGCGAAAATGGGCGGATGGGCAGGTCCAGGAACCCGCGGCGCGCAGCGACCGCAGTCAGCGCCGTCGAGGAGGCCGTCGACGGCGGGCTCGCGCGACTCGTGCCCGACCCGGACCGGCGCCGGGCCTGGACGCTGCTGATCGACGAGGCGCCCCAGTCACACGTCGACCTGGACGACCCCGCGTACCTCTCCTTCGAGTACCAGCGCCGCCTCGGCCATGTCATCGACCTCGCCGCCCCGCCCGGCAAGCCCGTGCACGCCGTGCACCTCGGCGGAGGCGCCCTCACCCTCGCCCGCTATGTCGCCGCCACCCGGCCCCGGTCCACCCAGCAGGTCGTGGAGCGGGACGCGAGTCTGGTGCGACTGGTGCGGCGGGAGCTGCCGCTGGATGCGAACGCCCGGATCCGGGTGCGGTCGACGGACGCCCGCGCGGGACTCGGCAAGGTGCCCGACGGCTGGGCCGACCTGGTCATCGCCGACGTCTTCAGCGGCGCCCGCACCCCCGCCCACCTCACATCGACGGAGTTCCTGGACGAGGTCCGCCGCGCCCTGAAGCCGTCCGGGATCTACGCCGCCAACCTCGCCGACGGCCCGCCGCTCGCCCATCTGCGCGGCCAGATCGCCACCGCGGCCGCCCGGTTCGGCGAACTCGCGCTGATCGCCGACGCGGCGATGCTGCGCGGCAAGCGCTTCGGCAACGCGATCCTGGCCGCCTGCGACCAGCCGCTGCCGCTGCCCGAACTCACCCGCCGCGCCGCCTCCGACCCGCATCCCGCCCGGGTCGAACACGGCCGTCAGCTCACCGACTTCACCGGCGGCGCGCTCCCCGTCACCGACGCGGCGGCCGTGGACTCCCCGGCACCGCCGCCCTCGGTCTTCCAGTGAACCCGGGCCGCCCGGCCGCGTCTTCCGGGACCGGCCGGCCAACGCGAGCCGGCCGGTCCCGGCCGGACCCCACTCCGGCCGGGACCGACCGCCCCCCGTACGGGCGAGCGCCCGCCCGAGGACGGGGAGGCCATGGGCCCGGCGCCACCCGCCGTCCCCCTCGTGACCCGGCGGGGGACCGCTTCATCGGCTGTTCAGTACCGGAGCCCCGGCCCCGGTGACGTCAGTCGCCGTCCACCGGCGGCAGTTCGCCCGTCCGGGCCGCCGTGCCGTACCAGTGGGCGCTCGACTTCGGAGTGCGCTCCAGGGTCGTGTAGTCCGTGTACACCGCGCCGAACCGCTTCTCGTAGCCGTACGCCCACTCGAAGTTGTCCATGAAGGACCACAGGTAGTAGCCGCGCACGTCGGCCCCGTCGGTCATGGCGTGCCGCACCTCCGCGAGGTGGGCGCGCAGATAGGCGATGCGCTCGGGGTCGTGCACCCGGCCGTCGGCGTCGGGCTTGTCGTCGTAGGCCGCGCCGTTCTCCGTCACGTACAGCGCGAGCCCCGGGGCCTCGCGGGAGTACCGCATGATCAGGTCGTACAGGCCCGACGGGTCGACCGTCCAGCCCATCTCGGTGAGGTCGCCCGGCGCCTGGTGGAAGGCCACGTCGTCCGCGCCCGGCCACGGCGAGTCCGCGCTCGCGCCGTGCGGGTCCGCGCGCGGCCCCTCCGGCGTGTTCGCGCCGGAGGAGACCAGCACCGGCGTGTAGTAGTTGAGGCCCAGCGCGTCCAGGGGCTGCCTGATCTCCACCAGGTCCCCGTCGCGGACGAACGACCAGTCGGTGACCGACGAGGTCGCCTCCAGCAGCGTGGCCGGGTACGCCCCGTGCAGGATCGGGCCGTGGAAGACCCCGTTGGCGAGGTCGTCGATCCGGCGCGCCGCGGCCAGGTCCGCCGGGTCCTGCGACAGCGGCCGGATCACCTGGGAGTTGAGGCTGACGGCGACCGAGGCGTGGGCGGGCAGCACCGAGCGCAGCGCCTGGGTGGCCAGTCCGTGCCCCAGGTTCAGGTGGTGGGCCGCCCGCAGCGCGCCCGCCGGCTCGGTCCGGCCCGGCGCGTGCACCCCGGAGGCGTAGCCCAGGAAGGCGCTGCACCACGGCTCGTTGAGCGTGATCCACTGCTCCACCCGGTCGCCGAGCGCCTCGCCCACGAGCTGCGCGTACTCCGCGAAGCGCAGCGCGGTGTCCCGCTCCGGCCAGCCGCCCGCGTCCTCCAGCTCCTGCGGCAGGTCCCAGTGGTAGAGGGTGACCGCCGGTTTGATCCCGTTGGCCAGCAGCTCGTCGACCAGCCGGCGGTAGAAGTCCAGGCCGGCCTGTGCGGCGGGGCCCCGGCCGGTGGGCCGTACGCGCGGCCAGGAGACCGAGAAGCGGTAGGCGTTCAGGCCGAGCCGCGCCATCAGCGCCACGTCGTCGCGGTACCGGTGGTAGTGGTCGACAGCGTTGTCACCGGTGTCACCGCCGGCCGTCTTGCCGGGCTGGTGGCTGAAGGTGTCCCAGATAGAGGGGGTACGGCCGCCCTCCCGCACGGCGCCCTCGATCTGGTACGCGGACGTCGCCGAGCCCCAGAGGAAGGCAGGAGGGAAGGACACGGTCATCGGTTCGGGCATGGAATCGCTCCCACGAGTCGAGTGGGACCATTATGCATGGGAGCGCTCCCATAGAGAACGGGTAGGGCCGCGGAGGTGCACGACGCGGGGCTCCGCGAAGGACCCGGGACCGCGTGCCCGACCGGCCCTCAGTGCCTCTCGTTTGATCAGGCCGACTCGCGCACCACCAGTTCCGTCGGCAGGACCACTGCCCGGTGGCCGGTGCCGCGGTGGGCGATCTCCTCCAGCAGCAGGCTCGCCATGGTGCGGCCCATCTCCTCCAGCGGCTGGCGGACGCTGGTCAGCGGGGGATCGATGTGCCGGGCCACGATCGAGTCGTCGAAACCGACGAGGGCCACGTCCTGCGGCACCCGCAGGCCCGCGGCGCGCAGTTCCAGCACCGCGCCCGAGGCCATCACGTCGGAGGCGGCGAAGACGGCGTCGAGTCCGGGGCGCCGGCGCAGGAGTTCACGCATGGCCGCGCGGCCCCCGTCCTCCGTGAAGTCGCCGCAGACGACCAGGTCCTCGTCGACGCTGACGCCCGCGCGCGTCAGCGCCTCGCGGTAGCCGTCGAGCCGTTCCCTGGCCGCTTCCATGTCCATCGGGCCCGCGATGGTGCCGATGGCCCGGCGGCCGCCGGCCAGCAGGTGCTCGACCGCGATCCGGGCGCCGCCCAGGTTGTCCGCGCGGACGTGCCCGAGCCGCTCGGCGTCGCTGCGCCGCCCGGCCAGCACGGTCGGCACGGCGAGTTCGTCCAGCCGGTCGGCCAGGGTGTCGTCGCTGTGGACGGCCATCAGCAGGACCCCGTCCACCCGTTGCGCGGACAGGTAGCCCGCGAGGCGCTCGTACTCGGCCCCGTCCCGCGCCAGTACCAGCAGCAACTGCATCCCGGCGCCGGCGAGTCCGGCGGAGACGCCGCGGATGATCCCCGAGAAGTACGGCTCGGAGAAGAGCCGGGTCTCGGCGTCGGGCACGACCAGGGCCACCGAGTCGGTGCGCCGGGTGACCAGGGAGCGGGCGGCGCGGTTGGGGACGTAGCCGAGTTCGGCGATCGCCTGCTCGACGACCGCGCGGGAGTGGGCGCTGACCTTGGGGGAGCCGTTGATCACCCGGGAGACCGTGCCGCGGCCGACACCGGCACGGGCGGCGACGGCGTTCAGAGTCGGGCGCCGGACGTCCGCGGTCCTGTGCGGCTGCGGCAGTTCGGCAGAGCTCATCGTTCACCTTCCGGCGCTGGGTGCGGGGGCGCTTCATTCTGACCCAGAAATATCCGACCACCGGCCCGGCGTGCCGCGCACGGTCCCCGCCCTCGCCGTCAGAACCCCCTGTGACCTGCATGGATCTCGCGGCGCCGGGAAGCGGCCGACGTCCTCTGACGACCCGTCACGCGAAACGTTCGCGTGACGTGCTGAACACGCTTACGCAACAACGCCGTTTTCAAGTCTTGACACGTGGCCCGGCAACAACGAGTCTTCCGGCATGCCGCGTGGGAGCGGTCCCACGGTTCACCGGGGTTCACTCCCAGGTGGCTGAAAACCACCAAAGGTCCTTCCCTCTGTACCCATTGACACGCCGTTGACCAGCATCTTTTCATCGCTCCCCGAGTGCTGTGGCTGGCCGCTGCTCGAACCGAGAGGGCAGGTCCGGTCCGTCGCGCAGCGGCGGTCTGATTCCTGAGGTCCCGTTCCCCACTGGAACAAGGAGTAGTGGAATGCGTATCACCCGTACCGGCGGCCGCAGCGCAGCGGCCGTGGCCACGGCGGTCCTGGCGGCTTCCGCCGTGCTGCTGACCGGCTGCAGCAGCGACAACGGCGGCTCGAACGCCTCGGATTCCAACGGGAACATCACCCTCACGGTGAGCGACTACGGCCAGTTCGGCTACAAGGAAGCGAACCTGTTCGCCGAGTACCACAAGCTGCACCCGAACATCACGGTCAAGGAACAGACCACCGCGAACGAGCAGGACTACTACCCGCGGTTCCTTCAGCAGCTGAACTCGAACAGCGGCCTCGGCGACATCACGGGCATCGAGGTCGGCCGTATCAAGGAGGTCGTCGACACCCAGGCCGGCAAGTTCGCCGACCTGAGCAAGTCGATCAACGTGAACGACTGGCTGTCCTGGAAGGAGAAGCAGGCCACCGCGGCGGACGGCACGGTGATCGGCGCCGGCACCGACATCGGCCCGATGTCCCTGTGCTACCGCAAGGACCTGTTCCAGCAGGCGGGCCTGCCGACCGACCGCGAGGACGTGGCGAAGGCGGTCTCGGGCGGCTGGGAGGACTACATCAAGCTCGGCGAGAAGTACCAGGCGAAGGCGCCCTCCGGCACCAAGTTCATGGACTCCGCGAGCGCCATGTACAACGCGGTCGTCTCCTCCTCCGCCAAGCAGTACTACGACGCCAGCGGCAAGCCGATCTACAAGGACAACCCGGCCGTCAAGCAGGGCTGGGACCTGGCCGCCGAGGCCGCGTCGAAGAAGATGAGCGCGGGCCTGGCCCAGTTCCAGGACCCGTGGCAGGCGGCGCTGCGCAAGGGCACCGTGGCCACCGTGGTCTGCCCCGCCTGGATGGCGGCCCAGATCTCGACCTACGCCGGTGACTCCTTCAAGGGCAAGTGGGACATCGCCCACGCTCCCGGCACCACGGCGTCCGCCTGGGGCGGCTCCTTCCTGGCCGTGCCCAAGAGCGGCAAGCACGTCAAGGAGGCCATCGCGCTGGTCAAGTGGCTGACCGCCGCCGAGCAGCAGGCCGCGGTGTTCAAGGCCGCCGGTGTCTTCCCGTCCAACAAGGGCGCCTACGACATCGCCAGCGTGAAGGACGCCAAGCTCCCCTACTTCAGTGACGCCCCGATCGGCCGGATCTACTCCGAGGAGGCCACCTCCATCCCCGAGGCCGTGCTCGGTGCGAAGGACGGCGTGATCAAGGACACGATCTCCACCCAGATCAACAACATGGAGCAGCGGGGCACCAAGCCCGACACGGCCTGGAAGGCCGCGACCGACTCCATCGACAAGGCGATCGGCTGACGAACGCCAGGTGCGGGCGGCCCCGGCGGTCGCCCGCACCGCGCCCGTGAGCGGAGCCCACGAGGGCTCCGGCCGCGGGCGCGGGGCCGTCGAGCGGGGCGGGCCGGAGCCGGGACCGTGAGCAACGGGACCCGGACCGGCACGGCCACGCTCTCCAGGACCACCACCCGACCGGCGACTCTCGCCAGGCCCGCCACGCCCGGCGGGAGCCGCCGGACGGGCAGGCACCAGGCCCCAGGCCGGTGCCCGGCCGACCGGACCCGGTGTCCGGCCGCCGGGACCGGCCCCGCACGCACGTCAGGCCGCGGCGCGGGCCGCTCGGCACTGCAGTCCATCCGCACAGGGAGCGGCGGGACGGGCGCCCGGTCCCCTGACACGACTCTCGCCCCGTACCCGGCCCAGACCTTCAGGGAAGGACTCCCTCGTGGCAACGACAACCCCCGTACGGGGCGCCAGCACCCCGCCCCCTGGCGGCTCCGGTGCCGCGCCGAACGGACGCAGCAAGTGGCGTAGCCGGCTGTGGCGCTTCGACGACATGGCATCGCCGTACGCCTACATCGCCCCCTTCTTCCTCGTCTTCGGCGCCTTCGGGCTCTACCCGCTCCTCTACACCGGCTGGATCGCCCTGCACCGGGTGGAGATGACGGGACTGAACCAGTCCCAGTGGGTCGGCTTCGACAACTTCTCCAAGATCCTCCAGGACTCGGAGTTCTGGACGGCCGTCGCCAACACCTTCATCATCGGCGTCATATCCACCGTCCCGCAGCTCATCGTGGCGCTGGGCCTGGCCCACCTGCTCAACTACAAGCTGCGCGCCAGCACGTTCTGGCGGACGGTCATCCTCACCCCGTACGCCACCTCGGTGGCCACCGCCGCCCTGGTCTTCGCCCTGGTCTTCCGGGCGGACGGCGGCATCCTCAACTGGGTGCTGCACTTCTTCGGCGCGGGCAACACCGACTGGGGCAACGGGGAGTGGACGTCCAAGCTCGCCATCTCGGCCATCGTGATCTGGCGCTGGACCGGCTACAACGCCCTGATCTACCTCGCGGCCATGCAGGCGGTGCCCAGCGACCTGTACGAGGCGGCCTCGATCGACGGAGCGTCGCGCTGGCAGCAGTTCCGCAAGGTGACGATCCCCTCGCTGCGGCCGACGATCCTGTTCACCATCGTCATCTCGACGATCGGCTCCATGCAGCTGTTCGGTGAGCCGCTGCTGCTCCAGGGCGGCACGCTCGGCGCCGTCGGCGGCAGCGAGCACCAGTACGAGACGCTCAGCATCTACCTCTACAACTACGGCTGGAAGCTCGGCCACCTGGGCCCGGCCGCGGCCGTGGCCTGGGCGATGCTCGTCCTGCTGCTGCTCATCGCCTTGATCAACTGGATCGTCGGCCGGCTCGTGCGCAAGAGCGCGGCCTGACGGGAGCGATATCGATGACCACGACCAGTCCCACCAACACCGCCGTGCCGGACCTCGTCGCCGCCGGCCCCAAGGGCCGACCGCGCTTCAAGATCGGTGCCGGCCAGCAGCTCAAGGGCGGCCCGTTCACCTACATCGCGCTCGTCGTCGTCGGCCTGGGCTCGATCCTCCCGCTGTACTGGACCCTGGTGGCCGCCTCGCACGACCAGCAGCGCGTCCTGGACAGCCCGCCGCCCCTGGTGCCGGGCGGCAGACTGTGGCACAACCTCCAGGCCGCCTGGGACCAGGCCAACCTGGGCAAGGCCATCGTCAACAGCGTCATCGTGGCCGGCTCCATCACCGTCGCCACGCTGTTCTTCTGCACCCTCGCCGGCTACGCCTTCGCCAAGATGCGCTTCCGCGGCCGCGGCGCGCTGATGACGGCCGTCATCGCGACCCTGACCATCCCGCCGCAGCTCAGCGTGGTCCCGCTGTTCATGCTGATGTCCGACATCGGATGGGGCGGAAAGCTGGAGTCGGTGATCTTCCCGACCCTGGTCGGCGCCTTCGGTGTCTTCTTCATGCGCCAGTACCTGCTGGAGGCCCTGCCCTACGAGCTGATCGAGGCGGCCAAGGTGGACGGGGCGAGCAACATCCGCATCGTCTGGAACGTGGTCCTGCCCGCGGCCCGGCCCGCGATGATGGTGCTCGGCATGCTCACCTTCGTGCAGGCGTGGAACGACTTCTTCTGGCCCTTCCTCGCGCTGAACCAGGAGAACCCCACCATCCAGGTGGCGCTCGGCCAGCTCAGCGCCTCCTACACCCCCGACCAGAGCATCGTCATGGCGGGAGCGCTGGTCAGCACCCTGCCGCTGCTGGTGGTCTTCATCGTCTTCGGCAAGCAGATCGTCGGCGGCATCATGGCGGGCGCCGTCAAGGGCTGAGGCCGCCGGGCGGGCCTCCCGCGGCCCGCCCCGTCCTCCGCGGTCCCGCCCCGCGTACGCCCCGGCACGTCCCGCCGCGTACGCCCCCTAACGGCCCGTCCGGTACGACCCGCAACCACAGCCTGCCTCGCACGCGGGCCGTACCGGACGGGCATCCACCGCCCCGCCCCCACCCCCGAACCCCCTCCGTCCCCCACCGCCGGACCACCGTCCGGCCTCTTCCTCTTGGGAGCGTTCTCACCATGACCGCCGTACGACCCGAGGCCCGCGCCCAGCAGGCAGCGGGCACCTCTTTCCCGCCGGGCTTCATCTGGGGCGCCGCCACCGCCGCCTACCAGGTGGAGGGCGCCGCCACCGAGGACGGCCGCACCCCTTCCATCTGGGACACCTTCAGCCACACCCCGGGCAAGGTCCGCAACGGTGACACCGGTGACATCGCCGCCGACCACTACCACCGGTACCGCGACGACATCGTGCTGATGAAGGACCTCGGCCTCAAGGCGTACCGGTTCTCCATCTCCTGGTCCCGGGTCCAGCCCACCGGCCGCGGCCCCGCCGTCGAGCGCGGCCTGGACTTCTACCGCAGGCTCACCGACGGGCTGCTCGAAGCGGGCATCACCCCGGTCGCCACCCTGTACCACTGGGACCTGCCCCAGGAGCTGGAGGACGTCGGCGGCTGGCCGCACCGCGACACCGCGCACCGCTTCGCCGAGTACGCCGACATCATGGCCCGCGCCCTCGGCGACCGGGTCGGCGTGTGGACCACCCTCAACGAGCCCTGGTGCAGCGCCTTCCTCGGCTACGGCTCCGGTGTGCACGCGCCGGGCCGCACCGACCCGGCCGCCACCCTGCGCGCCGCCCACCACCTCAACCTGGCCCACGGCCAGGCCGTCGGGGCGCTGCGCTCGGTCCTGCCCTCCTCCGCGCAGATCTCCCTCACCCTCAACCTGCACCAGGTGCGCCCGCTGACCGACAGCGCGGCCGACGCCGAGGCCGCGCGCCGCATCGACGCGGTCGGCAACCGGATCTTCACCGGCCCGGTGCTGGACGGCGCCTACCCCGAAGACCTGCTCGCCGACACGGCGCACATCGTCGACTGGGGCCAGTTGGTGCACGACGGCGACCTGGCGGAGATCTCCCGGCCCATCGACGCGCTCGGCGTCAACTACTACTCGCCGACCGTGGTCTCCCAGGCCACCGAGGGCGCCGGCACCACCAAGAACGACGGCCACGGCGCGAGCGACCACTCCCCGTGGACCGGCAGCGAGGACGTCGCCTTCCACCTCGCCAACGACGAGCTGACCGCGATGAACTGGGCCATCGACGCGGACGGGCTGCACACCCTGCTCACCGGTCTGGCGGCCTCGCACCCGCAGCTCCCGCTGCTGGTCACCGAGAACGGCGCCGCGTTCGACGACTACATCTCCCCCGAGGGCCTGGTCAACGACCCGCAGCGGATCGCCTACCTGCACGACCACCTGGACGCGGTCCGCCGCGCCATCGCCGACGGCGCGGACGTCCGCGGCTACTTCCTGTGGTCGCTGCTGGACAACTTCGAGTGGTCCTACGGCTATTCGAAGCGCTTCGGCACCGTCTACGTCGACTACTCCACCCAGCGCCGCATCCCCAAGGCGAGCGCCCACTGGTACGCCGGCGTGATCCGCGACAACGCCCTCCCGGCCGCCGAGTGAGCGCGGCGGCGGACTGACCGACAGGTCCGAGGGGCGCGGCCGGCATCCGGGGCCGCGCCCCTTCGCGCTCGGGACGGGCGGGTCCTGCTGTTACATTCCTGGCCTGAGTGCTGGGAACGGGAGGCGGCGACGATGGCGGTCAACGACGGGCGGGGCCGGGGCGGCCGGCGGCCGACCCTGGAGGAGGTCGCCGCTCGGGCCGGGGTCGGCCGGGGCACGGTCTCGCGCGTGATCAACGGCTCGCCCCGGGTCAGCGACGCCACCCGCGCCGCCGTCGAGGCGGCGGTCGCCGAGCTGGGTTACGTCCCCAACACCGCCGCCCGCGCCCTGGCCGCCAACCGCACCGACGCCATCGCCCTGGTCGTGCCCGAGCCGGAGACCCGCTTCTTCACCGAGCCGTACTTCTCCGACATGCTGCGCGGTGTCGGCGCGCAACTCGCGGACACCGAGCTTCAGTTGCTCCTCATCTTTGCGGGCAGCGACCGCGAACGGCAGCGTCTGGCGCAGTACTTGGCGGCCCACCGGGTGGACGGTGTCCTCCTGGTCTCGGTGCACGCCGACGACCCGCTGCCCGACCTGCTGGCCGAGCTGGAGATCCCCGCGGTGGTCAGCGGCCCGCGCTCGGACACGGAGACGCTCCCCTCGGTGGACGCGGACAACTACGGAGGCGCCCGCGCGGCCGTGGAACACCTGCTGGCCCGGGGCCGCACCAGGATCGCCCACATCACCGGCCGCCCGGACGTCTACGGCGCCCGGCGCCGCGTCGAGGGCTACCGCGACGCGCTGCGCGCCGCGGGCCTTCAGGAGGACGAACTCCTCGTGGAGCCCGGCGACTTCACCGAGGAGGGCGGTCGCCGTGCGATGTCCGCCCTGCTCGCCCGTCGCCCGGACCTGGACGCGGTCTTCGCCGGTTCGGACGTCACGGCGGCCGGCGCCCGCCAGGTGCTGCGCGAGCGGGGCCTGCGCATCCCCGAAGACGTCGCCCTCGTCGGCTACGACGACTCCGTCATCGCCCGCCACATGGACCCGCCCCTCACCAGCGTCCGCCAGCCCATAGAGCGGATGGGCCGCGCCATGATCGACCTCCTGCTCGCCGAGATCTCCGCCCGCCGCCCCCAGGGCGCCCGCACGGCGGCGCCGCGGCACGCGGTACTGCCGACGGAACTGGTGCCGCGGGCGTCGTCGTAGCACGTGTTCGGCCGCTGTCCGGCCGAGCCAGGTGACACCAAAAGGCCCCCGATCCGCGTTTCCGCGGATCGGGGGCCTTTGAAACAAGGGTGAGTGACGGGACTCGAACCCGCGACATCCTGGACCACAACCAGGTGCTCTACCAGCTGAGCTACACCCACCATGACCAGCGGTTCGGAACTGTGGTTTCCCCGACCGGCCGAGAAGAAGTCTACAGGGTCCGAGGGGGTGCTCGCGCACACGTTTTCGCGCGGCCCCCCAACGGACCCCGGACGGCTTACTTCGCCGCCGGCAGCACGTGCTTCGCGGCGATGGTCCGCGCCGTCTCCGAGTCGGGTCCCGGCTGCGGGACGAAGACGGCCTCGCGGTAGTAGCGCAGCTCGGCGATGGACTCGCGGATGTCGGCGAGCGCGCGGTGGTTGCCGTTCTTCTCCGGGCTGTTGAAGTACGCCCGCGGGTACCAGCGGCGGGCCAGCTCCTTGATCGAGGAGACGTCCACGATCCGGTAGTGCAGCCAGTCCTCCAGCGTCGGCATGTCCCGCAGCAGGAAGCCGCGGTCGGTGCCCACGGAGTTCCCGCACAGCGGGGCCTTGCCGGGCTCCTTCACGTGCTCCTTCACATACGCCAGGACCTGCTCCTCGGCGTCCTGGAGCGTCGTGCCGTTCGGGAGCTCCGCGAGCAGCCCGGACGCGGTGTGCATCTGACGCACCACCTCCGGCATCGTCTCCAGCGCCCGCTCCGGCGGGCGGATGACGATGTCCACCCCCTCGCCGAGTACGTTCAGCTCGGAGTCGGTGACGAGGGCGGCCACCTCGATGAGAGCGTCGTCGGACAGCGAGAGGCCGGTCATCTCGCAGTCGATCCACACCATGCGATCGTTCATGCGACCACCCTAAGACGGACCTCGCCTTTTGGATGCCCCGCGTCGGCCGGGAAGTCGGAGCCCGGACTCCGCGCCCCTTCTTCCCGGCCTCCCGGTCAGCCTCCGGTCAGCTCCCGATCAGCTCCCGGTACGCGGTCCGGGGAGCAGTGTCACCGCCCCGGCCGCCGCCGTGCGCCTGCCCTGCATCGGCACCCCGCTCTCGCGCTCCGCGTGCAGCATCGAGGACATGGCACCCATCGGCCCCGGACCCGCCGGCAGCCCCGCGGGCGGCAGCGGCTGCCCGGACGGCGGCTGCGGCGCGACCTCGGCCTCGCCCGGCTTGTCGCCCTGGGGCCGCCGGGCCCGGTATGCGGCCCGGTACGCGGCGGGGGAGGAGCCGAGCTGGCGGCGGAAGTGCCCGCGCAGCGCGACCGGCGAGCGGAACCCGCACCGGCCCGCCACCTCGTCCACCGAGTAGTCCGACGTCTCCAGCAGCCGCTGCGCCTGGAGCACCCGCTGGGTGATCAGCCACTGCAGCGGCGCGCTCCCGGTGAGCGAACGGAACCTGCGGTCGAACGTACGACGGCTCATGTAGGCGCGTGCCGCCAGTGTCTCCACGTCGAACTGCTCGTGGAGGTGTTCCAGCGCCCAGGCGACGACCTCGGCGAGCGGGTCGGCGCCGATCTCCTCCGGTAAAGACCTGTCGAGATAGCGCTCCTGACCGCCCGAGCGGCGCGGCGGGACCACCAGGCGCCGGGCCAGCGCGCCGGCCGCCTCGTTGCCGTGGTCCGTTCGCACGATGTGCAGACAGAGATCGATTCCGGCCGCCGTACCCGCGGAGGTCAGCACGTCGCCGTCGTCGACGAACAGCTCCCGCGGGTCGACGTGCACCGACGGATAGCGCTTGGCCAGCGTCGGCGCGTACATCCAGTGCGTGGTCGCCGGGCGGCCGTCGAGCAGTCCGGCCGCCGCGAGCACGAAGGCGCCGGTGCACAGCCCCACGATGCGGGCGCCCTCCTCGTGCGCTCGGCGCAGCGCGTCGAGCGCCTCCTCGGGCGGCGGCGCGGTGATCGAGCGCCAGGCCGGCACGACGACCGTACCGGCGCGGGAGATCGCCTCCAGCCCGTGCGGGGCGGTGAGTTCGAGACCGCCCGTGGTCCGCAGCGGACCTTCCTCACCCCCGCACACCAGCAGTCGGTAGCGCGGCACTCCGGCATCCTGGCGGTCGATGCCGAACACCGACAGCGGTATGGAACTCTCGAAGATGGGGCCGCCGCTGAACAGCAGCACCGCGACGATCTCCTTGCGGCGACGCCCGGACAGTTTCCGGACAGCGGCTTCCGGCGCGGCGGTGGAGTCGTGGCTCATACTGCTAAGCCCCCCTCGGTGGTCGCGGCTCCTCGGTTGTGTCGCTCCTGCACGTTTCCCCTCGGTCCTGCACGAGTCCCCCGCCGTAAAGACAGTCAAGATCGAATCTACTGGGTCCCGCGGACGCACGGTGACCAGTTCCAAATGCGGCACATTGTCGACATGACAACTTGGCGTGAAGCATTCGATCACGAAGCGTTGCACTCGCGGGCCGTGCAGGGAAGTGCGCCTCGGGGCAGTGGCCAAACCGCGTAGGGTGCACAGCGGCCCGTAGACCCTTTCCGTGCAGGTGGAACGGGGGTTGAGGGGTGGTAGGGGGCACCCTTCGGCGATATCAAGAAGTTGGCTGAAAAGAAGCGCTTGGAAGCGTGGAAACCGGTCAGTCGACCGGTGTCGTCTCCCGGGTGTGACGTCCGCCTCTTTGCATGCCGCAACGCCCGGCGCCCGGCCCGCCGTTGCGCCCCTCGCCCCGGCCGGCAGCCCGCGCTCCGGCGCGTCGCGCACCGCGCCTTCGCCCCCGGCGCCGGCCCGCGCCCCGGCGCGCCCCGCCCCGCGCGCCGCGCTCCGACCGTCGTAGCAGAAGCCGGCAGACGGCGGTGACGGCGGCCAGCCCCAGCGCGGTCCCGGTGGCGCCGGCGAGCGAGGTGCCGTACCAGAGCAGGACCACGGGGACGAGGACGCAACTGAAGGCGGCCCAGCGGATCAGCTCGCTCGTGCCGTCCTGCGTGCCGGGCTCCTCGTGGCGGGACCGGGGTCCGGGCATCTCGTACTCCCTGTGGCGGCCTGTGGCGCCTTGTGGCTCCCTGTGGTGGTGGCTCATCCCCTTCAACGCCCGTCCGACCGGTCGGTCACCGGCCGTGCGTCCGCGAACCCTGTGCAAAGCGCCTGTACGGGGCATCGGGCATTGCGTTACGCGCGCCGCTCGTGCATGCTCCGGTGAACCCCTGAGGATGCCGGGGGACCGCTTACAGAGCGTGCAAGGGATCTGGGCTCGGGAGGCGTGCCGCCGTACCCTTGGGGGTATGGGGTGGGGAAGATGTTTCCCGGACACAGCTCTGCTGCACACTGTCGTCCCATCCATAAAGGATCACAACGCCGAGACAGCCATGGCCGGTCACGAATTCTTCGAACCCGCGGACCGCAAGCGGCCGGTCGCCGATCCCACGGCGGCCGATCCCCTGGCGGCGGAAGAGTCACACCATTCCTGCGACCCCGCCTTCCGGCATGGAGTCGTCGTCGGTTTCGACGGCTCCACCTCCAGTGAGCGCGCCCTCGCGTACGCGATCGGCATGGCCCACCGTTCCCACTCCGGTCTGATCATCGTGCATGTCGCCAACCGGCTGCCCACCACGGTGTGGGCGGGCTGTGAGCCACCCGTCTTCGTGGACGTGCCGGATCACCGCACCGAGGTGCTCGGCCTCGAACTCGCCTGTGCGGACTACCTGTCCGAGGTGCCGTGGATCCTGGTCGAGCGTGGCGGGGACATCTGTCACGAACTCGAAGAGGTGGGGCGGGAGTACGAGGCGGACGCCATCGTCGTCGGCTCCACGCACGGGATCGTGGGCCGGATCTTCGGCTCCGTCGCGGGGCGGCTCGCGCGGCGGGCGCGGCGGCCGGTGATCGTGATCCCCTGAGACAGGAGAACCCCCGTGCGGTCCGCACGGGGGTTCGTCCGTCCTTTGGCCGGGCCGTCTACTCGACGGTCACCGACTTGGCGAGGTTCCTCGGCTTGTCGATGTCCCGGCCCAGCGCCTTCGCCGTGTGGTAGGCGAGGAGCTGGAGCGGGATGCCCATCAGGATCGGGTCGAGTTCGTCCTCGTTCTTCGGGACGACGATGGTCTGGTCGGCCTTCTCCTGGTGCTGGTGGGCCACGGCGAGGATCTTGCCCTCGCGGGCCTTGATCTCCTCCAGCGCGGCGCGGTTCTTCTCCAGCAGGTCGTCGTCGGGGACGATCGCGACCGTCGGCAGGGCGGGCTCGATCAGGGCCAGCGGGCCGTGCTTCAGCTCGGAGGCGGGGTAGGCCTCGGCGTGGATGTAGGAGACCTCCTTGAGCTTGAGGGAGGCCTCGCGGGCGACCGGGTAGCCGCGGACCCGGCCGATGAAGAGCATCGAGCGGGCCTCGGCGTACAGCTCGGCCAGCTCCTTGATCTGCTCCTCCTGCTTGAGGATCTCGGTGATCTGGTCGGGCAGCTTGCGCAGGCCCTCGATGATCCGCTTGCCGTCGCGCACCGAGAGGTCGCGGGTGCGGCCCAGGTGCAGGGCGAGCAGCGCGAAGGCGACCGTGGTGTTGGTGAAGCACTTGGTCGACACGACGCAGACCTCGGGGCCCGCGTGCACGTAGATCCCGGCGTCCGCCTCCCGGGCGATCGCGGAGCCCACCACGTTGACGACGCCGAAGACCCGCGCGCCCTTGCGCTTCAGCTCCTGCACGGCGGCGAGGACGTCGTACGTCTCACCGGACTGGGAGACCGCGACGTACAGCGTGTCGGGGTCCACGACCGCGTTGCGGTAGCGGAACTCGGAGGCCGGCTCGGCGTCCGCGGGGATGCGGGCCAGCTCCTCGATCATCTGGGCGCCGATCATGCCCGCGTGGTACGAGGTGCCGCAGCCGAGGATCTTCACGCGGCGGATCTGCCGGGCCTCGCGGGCGTCCAGGTTGAGCCCGCCGAGGTGCACGGTGGAGAAGCGGTCGTCGATCCGGCCGCGCAGCACGCGGTCGACCGCGTCGGCCTGCTCCGAGATCTCCTTGTGCATGTAGGTGTCGTGGCCGCCCATGTCGTACGACTCGGCCTCCCACTCCACCGTGGTGGGCTCGGCGGTGGTGCGCGTGCCCTCGGTGGTGTAGGTGCGGAAGTCGTCGGCCTTGAGGGTGGCCATCTCGCCGTCGTCCAGCGTCACTATCTGACGGGTGTGCATGACCAGCGCGGCGATGTCGGAGGCGACGAACATCTCCTTCTCGCCGATGCCGAGCACTACCGGGGAGCCGTTGCGGGCCACCACGATCCGGTCCGGGAAGTCGGCGTGCAGCACCGCGATGCCGTACGTGCCCTCGATCAGCCGGACCGCCTGGCGGACCTTGTCCTCCAGCTTCTCGGCGGTGGCGCGGGCGATGAGGTGGGTGAGCACCTCGGTGTCGGTCTCGGAGAGGAACTCGACGCCGTCCGCCTCCAGCTTGCGGCGCAGGTCGGCGGCGTTGTCGATGATGCCGTTGTGCACGACGGCGACCTTGTTGTCGGCCGACATGTGCGGGTGGGCGTTCACGTCGGAGGGGGCGCCGTGGGTGGCCCAGCGGGTGTGGGCGATGCCGGTGGTGCCCTTGAAGCGCGCCGGGACCTTGGCCTCCAGGTCGCGCACCCGGCCCTTGGCCTTGACCATCTTCAGGCCGGGCGCCTTCGGGGAGGTGACGACGATGCCCGCGGAGTCGTACCCGCGGTACTCCAGCCGCTGGAGGCCCTCCAGGAGGAGGGGGGCGACGTCACGCTTCCCGATGTAACCGACAATTCCGCACATATGCAGGTATTCCTAGCCGTAGACGATGCGGCGCAACTGCCTGAGCGTCAGCTCGGGCGGTGCCACCGCTCGATATCTGAGGTCCGCCCCGATCCGTTCGAAGATCTCCGCGTTCACCAGGCCCTGGGCCTGGAGCTCGCGGTGGCGGCGACGGACGAAGTCCTCCGTCGACTCGTCGAAGTAGGCGAGCACGTCCTGGATCACCCGCAGCGCCTCGCCCCTGTGGAGGGGCGTGGACCGCGTCAGATGATCTACGAGTTCGTCGTGCACCCGTAGATCCTCGGTTACGGGCGCCGGTTTCGCAAGATTCCTGCCCGATAGCGGGCAGCGAGGGGGTGAACCCTTGTTCGCTGGCTGTGTTCCGTGTCACCTCGGGCCGGATGCCGGCCGGCGGGCTCCCGTGAAACCTCCTCCGGTGAAAGCGCCTTGGGTTCGCGTCGGAGGGGGGTCGTCCCGCCGGATCTGCGGGAGAGTGGTTCCGATCTGATCCGAAGGGACCCTCTATGGGATGGAATGACCGTACGACTCCCCGAGTCGCCCGCGTCCTCGGGGCGCTGCTGCTCGTCGCGGCGGCCGGCGCCTTCTCCGCCGGAGCCGCCCCCGCCCCCGCCCCGCCCGAGGCCGGCCTCGTCCCCCTGGACCGGGTGGTCCCGGCCCCCGCCTCCGTCACGCCGGGCGGAGTGCCGTACCGCGTCACCCGTGCCACCGCCGTGCGGGTCGACGGCTCGGCCGAGGTCCGCGGCATCGGTGCCTACCTCGCGGGCGTCCTGCGGCCCTCCACCGGCTACCCGCTGCCGGTCACCGACCGCGGCAGCGGCGGCATCCGCCTCCACCTGGACGAGGGCGGCGGATACGGAGCCGAGGGCTACCGGCTGCGCAGCGGCCCCTCCGGTGTCGTGATCACCGCGAGCGCCCCCGCGGGCCTCTTCCACGGAGTGCAGACGCTGCGTCAGCTCCTCCCGGCCGCCGTCGAGAAGAAGACGGTCCAGCGCGGGAGCTGGCAGATCGCCGGCGGCACCGTCGAGGACCACCCCCGCTACGCCTACCGCGGCGCCATGCTGGACGTCTCCCGGCACTTCTTCACCGTCGCCCAGGTCGAGCGGTACATCGACCAGCTCGCCCTCTACAAGATCAACGAACTGCATCTGCACCTCAGCGACGACCAGGGCTGGCGCATCGCCATCGACTCCTGGCCCAGGCTGGCCGGTTACGGCGGCGGCACGGAGGTCGGCGGCGGCCAGGGCGGCTCCTACACCCGGGCCGATTACCGGCGGATCGTCTCCCATGCCGCCTCCCGCTACGTGGAGGTCGTGCCCGAGATCGACATGCCCGGCCACACCAACGCGGCCCTCGCCTCCTACGCCCGGCTCAACTGCGACGGGGTGGCGCCCCCGCGCTACACGGGCACGGAGGTCGGCTTCAGCTCGCTGTGCGTGTCCAAGGACGTCACCTACACCTTCGTGGACGACGTCGTCAGGGAACTGGCCGCGCTCACCCCCGGCCGCTACCTGCACATCGGCGGCGACGAGGCGCACTCCACCAGCCACGCCGACTACGTGACCTTCATGGACCGCGTGCAGCCCATCGTCGCCCGGTACGGAAAGAAGGTCATCGGCTGGCACCAGCTCACCGGCGCCCGCCCCGCCGAGGGCGCGCTCGCCCAGTACTGGGGCCTGGACGGCACCGGCGCGGCCGAGAAGGAGCAGGTCGCGCGGGCCGCCCGGAACGGCACCGGGCTGATCCTGTCCCCGGCCGACCGGGTCTACCTCGACATGAAGTACACCAAGGACACCGGGCTCGGGCTCAGTTGGGCGGGGCTGGTCGAGGTCCGGCGGTCGTACGACTGGGACCCCGGCGCGTATCTGCCGGGCGCGCCCGCGTCGGCGGTCAAGGGGGTGGAGGCGCCCCTGTGGTCGGAGACGCTGAAGACGTCGGCCGACATCGAGTACATGGCGTTCCCGCGGCTGCCGGGCGTGGCCGAGCTGGGCTGGTCGCCCGCCGCCACCCACGACTGGAGCACCTACCGGGTACGGCTGGCCGCCCAGGGCCCGCGCTGGGACGCCCTCGGCATCCGGTACTACCGGTCGCCGCAGGTGCCGTGGCCCACGGGCTGAGAGGGGGCCGGGCGGGCGCCCCGGGGACCGTACCCGGGGCGCCCGCCGGTCAGCGGCCGGCCAGCGGATTCCGCAGGGTGCCCACCAGCTGGAGCGCGCCGGAGGGGTCGGTGAGGTCCACCATCTGCCGGTTGTCGCGCAGCTGGAGCCGGTTGAGGCAGGACAGCGCGAACTCGGGGGCGAAGAGGTCGTACCGCCGGAACCGCTCGCGCAGGTGGGGGTTCGCCTCCTGGTACTCCCGGCTGATCTCCGCGACCGTCCGCCAGAAGACGTCCTCCGCCAGGATGCCTTCGGCGGCCAGGTTCGCCGCGAGGAAGCGGAAGAAGCAGTCGAAGACGTCGGTGAAGACCGACAGCAGCTTCTTGTCCTCGGGGACCTCGGCCCGGATCCGGGCGACCTCGGGCGGCAGCACGGTGCCCGGGTCCGTCACCGCGATCTCCTCGGCGATGTCCTTGTAGATCGCCCGCCGCACGATCCCGTCCCGCAGCACCAGCAGGGTGTTCTCGCCGTGCGGCATGAAGACCAGGCCGTAGGCGTAGAAGCTGTGCAGCAGCGGCACGTAGTACGCCCGCAGATACCGGCGCAGCCACTCGGCGGGCGCGAGTCCCGACCGCTCGATCAGGGCGCCCGCGAAGGACGCGCCCTCGTGGTCGACGTGCAGCAGCGCGGCCATGGTGGCGAGCGTCTCGCCGTCCCGGAGCGAGGGCACCGGGCTCTCCCGCCACAGCGCGGCCAGCATCTTGCGGTAGGGGGAGTGGCGGTCGGTGGCCCGCTCGTACTCCAGGTGCCGGTAGCCGACGGCGGCCCGCTCGCGGATGATCGTCAGGCCGGTGCCCCTCAGCACCGGGTCGCTGTCGATCAGCCGGGCGAGCCAGTCGTTGATGGCCGGCGTGGACTCCATGTAGGCGGCCGAAAGTCCCCGCATGAAGCCCATGTTGAGCACGGACAGCGCCGTCTTCACGTAGTGCTTGTGCGGATCGCCGGTGTTGAAGAAGGTCCGGACGGACTGCTGGGCGAGGTACTCGTCGTCGCCCTCGCCGAGCGGGACCAGGTGCCGCCGGGCCACTTCCGCCGCGAAGGTGACGGACAGCTTGTTCCACCACTGCCAGGGGTGGACGGGGATGAGGAGGTAGTCGGCCGGGTCGAGCCCCCGCGCGGTCAGCGTCCGCCGGAACCGCTCGACGGTCTCCTCGCCCAGCTCCGCCCGGACGAAGCCCTCGTACGCGATCCCGGCCCCCGCCGTGAACACGGCCCGCGAGCGGTGCGCGGCCAGCCAGACCAGCCGGACGGGGTGCGCGGTCTCCGGGGCGTACGACAGGTACTCGTGGATCCCGAACCCGAGCCGCCCGTTGTTCGCGACGAAGCAGGGGTGGCCCTCGGTCATCCCGGCCTCGATCGCCTGGAAGCCGCTCGACGCCAGTTCGGCTGCGGTGACGTGGTGCTTGGCGAGCTTGTAGCAGGTTCCGGAGAGGGTGGCGGAGATCTCCTCCAGGTAGACGGGCAGGACGGCGTCGCCGAGACCCAGGGCGTCCTTCATCTCGATGAAGAAGTCCAGTGCGTTGAGGGGGAGTTCGCGCCCGTCGCGGTGCCGGGTGATCGAGCCCGCGTCGACCTGCCAGTGGTTCAGGGCGCGGCGGACGGCGGTGAACCGGTAGGCGCCGAGTCCGTCGTCGCTGCGCACGACATACCCCTCGCCGTCCTCCTCGGGGGTGAGCAGGCGCTCGTGGGCGAACTCGGCGAGGGCCTTGCGTATCAGCAGCCGGTTGGCCTCCGCCCAGCGCTCGGGCGAGAGATGGGCCACGGACTCCTCGGGCGTCATGCGGCCACCGCCGTCGTGAACCGCTCGCGCGTGCAGAAGCTCAGCAGGGCCGTCTTCTCCGGTTTCCGCAGCTCGCGTTCGGCCAGGAAGCCGACGGCCGCGTTCAGCGCGTGCACCGCGGTGTTGCGCACGTCCGGTTCCACGACGACGCGCCGCACGGCCGGGTCCTCGAACAGGTGGGTCATGACGGCGGTGAGGACGGCGCGGGTGAACCCGTGCTCGGGGGTGTCGGTGGCCGGGGTCAGGAAGTGCATCCCGACATCACCGGGCCGCGGCTCGTACAGGCCGGCCAGCTCCCGGTGCGCGGGGTCGTACCGTTCCATGAGGAAGGCGGGCCGGCCGTCCCGCAGTCCGAGGAGCGCGTGATGGTACGGGTCGGCCGCGATCTCCGCGTACGCCCGTTCGACGTCGGCCGGTCCGGCGTCGCGCATCATCCAGAACGCGGCCTTCGGGTGGGTGACCCAGGAGTGCAGCAGCGGGGCGTCGCCGGGCGGGTCGACGGGCCGGAAGGCGAAGGTCGTGTCGGTCATGCGGCGAACTCCTGGAAGGCGACGGACTTCTCGACCGGGTAGTACTCGGTACCGAGCAGCTCGCGGATGATGCAGGCGTTGCGGTACGGGCCCATGCCCAGGTCGGGGCTGGTGACGCTGTGGGTGTGGACGCCGGCGTTCTGGAGGAAGACGCCGCGCCCGGTGACGTCGATGGCGTAGTTGCGGGCGACGTCGAAGCGGCCGTGGCCGTCGAAGCGCAGCCGGTCACGGAGCGGGGCGAGGAAGGCCGGGGGCGCGTAGTGGTAGCCGGTGGCCAGCACCAGGCCCTCGGTGCGGATCTCGAAGTCCTTGCCCTGCTCGTCCTGGCGGAAGCCGAGGGTGTAGCCACCGTCGTGGTAACGGGCCTCGTTCAGCGAGGAGTTGGTGAGCAGCCGGGTGGGCAGGGGCCGGTCCCCGCGCTCGACGGTCTTCTGGTACAGCAGGTCGAAGATCGCGTCGACGAGGTCCGAGTCGATGCCCTTGAACAGTCCCTTCTGCTGTTTCTCCAGCCGGTAACGGGTCTCCTCGGGCAGCGCGCGGAAGTAGTCGATGTAGTCCGGGGAGGTCAGCTCCAGGGTCAGCTTGGTGTACTCCAGCGGGAAGAACCTGGGGGAGCGGGTGACCCAGTCGAGCCGGTAGCCGTGGACGTCGATCCCGGAGAGCAGCTCGTAGTAGATCTCGGCCGCGCTCTGTCCGCTGCCGACGACCGTGAGGGACCTCTTCTTTCGCAGGTCCGCCCTGCGGTACATGTACTGGGAGCTGTGCAGGAAGTCCCCGCCGAGGTCCCGGCAGGCCCCGGGGAGGTAGGGCACCGTGCCCGTGCCGAGGACGAGATGCCGGGCGCGGACGACGTCACCGGCCCCGGTCCGCACGACGTAGACCTCGCCCTCGCCCCCGTCCTCGTACGACACCGCGGTGACCGTCGTGCCGAACCGGACGCTGCTCAGCCTGCCCGCGGCCCAGCGGCAGTAGTCGGCGTACTCCACCCGCAGTGGATAGAAGTTCTCGCGGATGTAGAAGGAGTACAGCCTGCCCTTCTCCTTCAGGTAGTTGAGGAAGGAGTACGGCGAGGTCGGGTCGGCGAGGGTGACCAGGTCCGACAGGAACGGGGTCTGGAGGTGGGCGCCGTCCAGGAACATCCCGGCGTGCCACTCGAAGTCCGGCTTGGACTCCAGGAAGACTGCGTCCAGTTCGGCGATCGGCTCGGCCAGACAGGCGAGACCGAGGTTGAAGGGGCCGAGCCCGATCCCCACGAGGTCGTGGATGCGGCTGGCTTCAGGAAGCGCGGTCAAGGGACTCTCCCAGGTACTGCTCGGCGTGGCCGGCGATCAGGTCGAGGACGGCGGCGATGTCGGCCGGCGTCGTCTCGGGGTTGAGCAGGGTGAACTTCAGATGGTGGCGGCCGTCCACCGTGGTGCCCGCGACCACGGCGTCTCCGGAGGCGAACAGCGCCTTGCGGGCATGGATGTTGGCGCGGTCGGTATCGGCCGGGTCGGTGCCGGCGGCCGGGACGTAGCGGAAGACGAGGGTGGACAGGGACGGCTCGACCACGACGTCGAACCGCGGGTCGGCGGCCAGCAGCCGCCACCCCTGGGCCGCCAGGTCGCAGACCTGGTCGAAGAGTTCGCCGATGCCGTCGGCGCCCATCGTGCGCAGGGTCAGCCACAGCTTGAGGGCGTCGAACCGGCGGGTGGTCTGGAGGGACTTGTCGACCTGGTTGGGGATGCGCTCGCGCACCATCCGGCGCGGGTTGAGGTAGTCGGCGTGGTAGGTGGCGTGCCGCAGGGTGGCCGCGTCGCGCACCAGCACGGCGGACGAACTCACCGGCTGGAAGAAGGACTTGTGGTAGTCGACGGTGACCGAGTCGGCGCGCTCGATGCCGTCGATGCGGTGCCGGTACCTGCGCGAGGCGAGCAGCCCGCAGCCATAGGCCGCGTCCACGTGCAGCCAGGTGCCGTACCGGTCGCACAGTTCGGCGATCTCGGGCAGCGGGTCGATGGAGCCGAAGTCTGTGGTCCCGGCGGTGCCGACGACGGCCATCGGCACCAGGCCCTCGGCGAGGCAGCGCTCCAACTCGTTCGCCAGGGTGACGGTCCGCATCCGACGGTCGCGGTCGACGGCGACGGTGACGACGGCGTCCGGGCCGAGCCCGAGCAGTTTCGCCGACTTGCGCACACTGAAGTGGCCGGCCTCGGAGGCGAAGATCCGCAGTCTCGCCAGGTCCCCGCACCCGGCCTCCTCCCGGGCCAGCAGCAGCGCCTGGAGGTTGGACTGGCTGCCGCCGGAGGTGAACACGCCGTCCGCGGCCGGGCCGAGGCCGATCCGCCCGGCCGTCCAGTCGATCAGCCGGCGCTCGATGAGCGTGCCGCCGGCCGACTGGTCCCAGGTGTCGAGCGAGGAGTTGACCGCGGAGAGCACCGCCTCGCCGAGCACCGCCGGGATGACGACCGGGCAGTTGAGGTGGGCGAGATAGCGGGGGTGGTGGAAGTAGACCGCGTCCTTCAGGTAGACGTCCTCCAGCTCGTCCAGCACGGCGGCGGTGTCGCCGAGGGGCCGGTCGAGGTCGATGGCGTCGACGCGGAGGGAGAGGTCGTCCACCGTGATGCCGGTGAACGGGCGGTCGGCGCCCGCGAGTCTGGCCGCCACCCGGTCGACTCCTTCGGTCACACAGCGGCGGTAGTGCTCCGCGGTGAGGCCGTTGAGCAGGTGGGAGCGCATGAGGGGTCCTCCGGGAAGTCAAGGTGTGTGCGGGGGCGGGGTGGGGGCGGGTGCGGGGGCCCCGGGGACTGTTGCGGGGCTGGGCTTTTGGGCGGGGTCTCTTCGGGAGGGGGCTTCCGGGGCAGCCCTATTCGCCGGCCGCCCGGAGCTGTTCCTCCGACAGCCCGCGCCGCCAGTACCCGACGAAGGTCACCCGGCGCCGGTCGATCCCGCGCTCCCGGACGAAGTGCCGGCGCAACGCCTTCACGTGCCCGGACTCGCCGGCGATCCAGACGTAGGGGATCGCGGCACCGGGCAGTCGGGCGTCCCGCACGGCGGCGAGCGGCTCGGGGGCGTCCTCGTCCCGCACCAGCCAGGTGAGGTCCACGTCGGCGTCCGTGCGCACGTCCTGGACGTCACCGGCGTACGGCACCTGGAGCCAGGCGCGGACGCGGGTGCTCGCCGGAAGGGACTCCAGGATCGCGGTCGCGGCGGGTACGGCGGTCTCGTCGCCCCACATCACCACGAGATCGGTGTCCGCGGGCGGCCGGAAGCGAATGGCCCGGTTGTCGGCGAGCACGGGCCCGAGCACCAGCACCCGGTCGCCGGGAACGGCCCGCGCGGCCCACCGGGAGGCGGGCCCCGCGGGAGTGGCGGCGGGTCCGATGCCGTGCAGGGCGAAGTCGATGTCGATCTCGTCCGGCGCGCGCCGCAGCTTTCGCAGGGTGTACGAGCGCATCACGGCCCGTACGTCCGCCGGGAGTTCCCGCCACCGCTGCCACCACTCGTCGCCCAGGTCTCGCGGTACGACCGGCTCCCGCTGCCCGGGGTGCGGGAGGAACAGGGAGAGTGACTGGTCGCGCCCGTCGGAGTGGAAGCCCCGCAGTCCGGCGCCGCCGAAGGTGACCCGCACCAGGGACGGCCCGAGCCGTTCGGTGCGCAGGACCTGGAGGGCGAAGAGCGTGAAGGGGTCGACGTCGGCCGTGGCCATGGTGGCTCCTGTCGGAAGTGTGGGGGAGGGCGGTCAGCCGACCTTCTTCGCCTTCTCCAGGGCCTCGGCGAGCCCCGTCAGCAACGGCACACACTTGTCGTACGACAGGATCGGCTCGGGTGACCGCGCGATGACCTGCCCCGCCTTGACGGCGGGCAGCTTCCGCCATGTCGGCTTGGTGAGGTCCGCGGGCTGGAGCGCCGACGAGCGGTCGTCCATCATGATGATGTCGGCCTGGTACTTGTCGACGTTCTCCCAGCTCAGCGACTCGTACCAGCCGCCGCCCTGCTTCTTCGCGCTCTCCGGCGGCTCCACGAAGTTCACGCCGAGGGCCTTGAAGTACTCCAGGTCTATGGACAGACGCGTCCCCGAGACATAGAAGAGCTGCTCACTCGCGCTGCCGACCAGCACCTTCAGGTGCGGCTTGGCCTTCGCCGCGGCCCGCAGCCGGGCGGCCGCCGCCTCGAACCGCTTCTTCGCGTCGGTGACCCCGGCCGCCTTCATGTCCGCGCCGAGCGACTCGGCGAGCTCCCACATCCGCTGGAGCGGCCGGGTGAGCTGACGGTCGTACACGGAGATGCCGACGCTGGGGGCGAGCCCGGCGATCTGCTTCGCGGACTGCTCGGGCACGTACCAGAGGGTTCCGGCGTCGTCGAACATCGTGGTGATCAGCACGTCCGGGGCGAGCGCGGCGTACTTCTCGACGTTGAACTGCCCCCAGGCGTTGCCGAGGACGGTCACCTTGCTGACGTCCATGTCGCCGGCCTGGACGTCGGGCTTGCCGCCCGTGGTCGTGGTGGGGCCGAAGACGCCCTTGACCTGGACGCCGTAGTCGTGGAGCGCGGCGCCGACGCCGGTGAAGGCGACGATGTTCGCGGGCACCTTGTCCAGCTTCACGCTCTTCCCGCGGTCGTCCTCGAAGTCCCAGCGCCCCGACGACCCGCCCGCCTTCGCCCCGCCTCCGACAGCCCCGGCTTTCCCCGTGTCGTCCCCGCAGGCCGTGAGCGCGACACCGAGTCCTACGGCACCACCGACGGCGAGCAGGCCGCGGCGGGAGAGATGGAGGGCAGGGGCATGGGACATGAACAGAACCGCTTTCGAACGGGGCGCGACGCCCGCCGGACAAGTGCGGAACTTAGGTTAGCCTAACCTTTCTTGCTGTCCAGGGGGTGGTGCTCTTCCGGCCGCGCCCGAGCCGTTGGGCGTCACGGAGCCGCCTCCAGCTCCGCCCAGATCTCCTTGCCCCAGGGTCCGCGGAACGGATGGCTGCCGAGCAGGGTGCAGCCCCAGCGGTCCGCGAGCGCGTCGATCAGGACCAGGCCGCGACCGGACTCGCCGTCGGCGTCCACGGGGCCGAGCACCGGCAGGCGCGCGGGTGCCATGTCCACCACCCCGATGTGCACTCGGACCGGCCCCGGCCGCCCGACGCGGAGGCGGATCGAGCGGCCCGGGGTGTGCCTGAAGGCGTTGGCGACCAACTCCGAAATGATCAGCTCCGCGGTGCCGGAGAGGTGGTCGAGATGCCAGGCGCCGAGCGCGTGACGGACGAGTCCGCGCCCGCGCCGGGCGGTCTCCGGCTCGCACGGGAAGGTCTGGCTGTAGAGGGGGTGGCCGGTGGAGGCGGTCCGCACCGGCTTGCTGGGAGTCGTCATGGGGGGAGCCTTCGTTTGTTGTCCTGTGTGCCCCCTGCCGGGGCGGATCGACGGCCGGCCGCTTGGGGGTCGACGGCCGCAATCCACACAACTCCCGCTGGTGGACGTCCAGTTAGGGCGATCGACCGGTTGCCCGGTGAGGCTCCCTAGGGCGATTTGGTGTTTCCTTTATCTGACGGAACGGAGTCGTGGCGATACGGTGCGCGCATGAACGACGCCATGCGGAACACCGCTCTTGAGGCGTGGATGAGCGAGCACGGGCACAGCTCCAACAGCCTCGCGGATGCCGTGAATTCGGCTGTCGAGCGGCTGACCGGGCGGGCCGGCGGTCACGACGGGGCCTCGGTCCGGGACTGGAAATCCGGACGGGTCAGATGGCCGAAGGCGGCAACGAGGAAGGCGCTCGAGGACGTCACCGGTCTGCCCGCCACCGCCTTGGGGTTCGTGCCACGCGGCCGGACCCCGTCCGTCCCGGCCTCATCGCAGGAGGACCTCGACATCATGAAACGCCGTTCTCTTGTCGGCGGCATCGCGGCTGCCGCCGCCGCGGCTGCCACCCCGGGGACCGCGTCGATGCGACGCATCGGCATGGGCGACGTCGACCGCCTGCACAGGCGCTTCGCCGAGATCGTCGCGCGCGACCACCTGCATGGGGGCCAACTCGGCATCGAACAACGGGCCGTGACACTCGCCGACGCGGCGATCAACCTGCAGAACGCGGGCAGCGCGACCCAGCGCGTACGCAGCGGCCTGTACGCGGCCGCCGCGGCGTTCCGTTCCTCAGCGATGTGGGCGGCCATCGACGGCCGTCGCTACGACGACGCGAAGGCACACATGCGCGAGGCCCAGACCCTCGCCGAACTGTCCGGCGACCAGGCCATCAAGTTCCGCATCTGGAGTCACGCGGGAAGCCTGTACCGGCACATGGGACGCCCTGCCGAAGCACTGGCCGCCAACGATGTCGCCTGCAACCTGCACCTCACGCGCCGCGATCCCTTGTTCGCCTGCCTGGGGTATGCCCGCCAGGCCGCCACTCTTGGTCTCACCGGCGACACTGCGGCTGTCCAGCGTGCTCTGGGCCGGTCTCAGGACGCATGGGATCGCGCCGACCGCAGTCTGGCTCGGCCTGTGTGGATGGCCGCGGTCCTCGGCGGAGCCGAGTTCGAAACCCTCGCTGTGGCCGCGCATCTTCGCCTTGGCGACTTCGAGCGGGCCGAGATGCACGCCCACCGCGGTCTGGCCCTGCTCCATCCCCGGATGCTTCGCGATCGTGCCATCAATACCGCCCGGCTCGCCACCGCCCAACTCGGCCAAGGCGATATCGAACCGGCCGTCGCAACGGCACGGAGGATCCCCTCCGACATCGCAGGCCAACATGCCCGGGTGGCGCCGATGCTGCAAAGGTTCGGGGCCATGCTGCGCGCTGCCGCGCCGGGCACCGCCGTTGTGCGGACCTGGGACGAGCATGTCGCTGCCTGGGGAGTCGGCGCATGACCAGGGTCCGGCCCCTCGTCTTCAAGGAAATCCAGGAAACATGAGCGGACACCCGGCACAGCCCACCATCGACACCCACGTTCTGCTCCGCGACGGCGACAAGGTTCTTCTTTCACGGAGAGGGGGGCCCTACGGATACGGGCGGTGGCATCTGCCCTCCGGCAAGCTCGACCAGGGGGAAGCCCTCACCGTCGGGGCGGCCCGGGAGTTGTTCGAGGAGACCGATGTCAAGGCCGATCCCGAGCACCTGGAGCTTCGGCACGTCGTGCACCACCGGCAGGAGGACGGCTCGGAGCGCATCGGCTTCTTCTTCGAGGCCAGGCGGTGGGAGGGGACGCCCCGGAACAAGGAACCCGAGAAGTGCCTCGCGCTGCGCTGGTTCGCCGACCATGAGCTGCCCGAGGACATCATCGAGTACCCCGGTGCGGGCCTGCGTGGCTGTCTCGGTCGGGCCGGTGCCCTGACGCTGCACGGTTGGCGGTAAGGGGCTCCCGGGAAGGGAAAAGGGCACGCCCGCCGGTGGTCCGGTGGGGTGCCCTTTCGCGGGGGCGGTGGGGTCAGCTCGGCAGGCCCAGTTCCCGCGCGATCAGCATCCGCTGGACCTCGCTCGTGCCCTCGCCGATCTCCAGGATCTTGGAGTCGCGCCACATGCGGGCCACCGGGTACTCGTTCATGAAGCCGTAGCCGCCGTGGATCTGCGTGGCCTCGCGGGCGTTGTCCACCGCGATCGTCGACGAGTACAGCTTCGCCATGGCCGCCTCCTTCTTGAAGGGCTCGCCGGCGACCAGGCGGTAGGCGGCGTCGCGCCAGGCGAGGCGGGCCGTGTACGCCTTCATCTCCATGTCGGCGATCTTGAACTGGATCGCCTGGTTGGCGCCGATCGGCCGGCCGAAGGCGTGCCGCTCCTTGGCGTACTTCACCGACTCGTCCACACAGCCCTGGGCCAGACCCGTCGCGAGGGCGGCGATGGCCACGCGGCCCTCGTCCAGGATGCGCAGGAACTGGGCGTACCCCCGGCCCTCCTCGCCGACCAGGTTGGCGGCCGGCACGCGAACGTCCACGAAGGAGAGTTCGCGGGTGTCGGAGGCGTTCCAGCCCACCTTCGAGTACGGCGCCGCCACCGTGAAGCCCGGGGTGCCGGACGGCACGATGATCGCCGAGATCAGCGGCCTGCCGTCGGGCTTGCGGCCGGTGACCGCGGTGACCGTGACCAGCCCGGTGATGTCGGTGCCCGAGTTGGTGATGAAGCACTTGGAGCCGTTGATCACCCACTCGTCGGTGTCCGGGTCCAACCGGGCCGTCGTCCGCGTGCCGCCCGCGTCCGAGCCGCAGTCCGGCTCGGTCAGGCCGAAGCCGCCGAGCATCTCCCCCGAGCACAGCCGGGGCAGCCACTCGCGCTTCTGCTCCTCGGTGCCGAACAGATGGATCGGCATCGCGCCGAGCGAGACACCGGCCTCCAGGGTGATCGCCACCGAGGAGTCCACCCGGGCCAGCTCCTCCAGGGCGATGCCGAGCGCCAGGTAGTCGCCGCCCATGCCGCCGTACTCCTCCGGGAACGGCAGCCCGAACAGACCCATGCGGCCCATCTCGCGGACGATCTCGTACGGGAACTCGTGCCGCTCGTAGAAGTCGCCGATCTTCGGCGCCACGACGTCGTGCGCGAACTCCTCCACCGTACGGCGGAGTTCCTCCAGCTCGGGGCTGAGGCGGTGGTCCATGCTGATCACTGGTCCTTGTGGGAGAGAGCGCGGACGGTACGGGAGGGGCTGGGCCGGTCCAGATGGGCGGCCATCCACACGCTGGTGGCGGTCAGCCGGCCGAGGTCGACCCCGGTCTCGATGCCGAGGCCGTGCAGCATCCAGACCAGGTCCTCGGTGGCGAGGTTGCCGGTGGCGGACTTGGCGTAGGGGCAGCCGCCGAGCCCGCCGGCGGACGCGTCGACCGTCGTCACGCCGTGCTCCAGGGCCGCGTAGGTGTTCGCGAGCGCCTGGCCGTAGGTGTCGTGGAAGTGCACGCCGATCTCGTCGGTCGGCACGCCCTCCCCGTTGAGCAGGTTCAGGAGTTCCCGGACATGCCCGGGGGTCGCCACGCCGATCGTGTCGCCGAGGCTCAGCTCGTCGCAGCCCATGTCGCGCAGGGCGGTGCAGACACGGGCCACCTGGTGCGGCGGGACCCCGCCTTCCCACGGGTCGCCGAAGCACATGGAGACATAGCCGCGCACGTGCGCGCCCGCGTCCTTGGCCTGGCGCACCACCGGCTCGAACACCGCGAGGGACTCGTCCACCGTGCGGTTGAGGTTGGCCTTGGCGAAGGACTCGGTGGCGCTGGCGAACACCGCGATCCGGTCGGCGCCGAGGGCCAACGCCCGGTCCAGACCGCGCTGGTTGGGCACCAGCACCGGCAGCGCGACCCCGGCGAGATCCCGCACCTGCGGGAACAGCTCCTCGGCGTCGGCGAGTTGGGGCACCCACTTGGGGTGCACGAAGCTCGTCGCCTCGACGGTCGTCAGGCCCGCGTCGGCCAGGCGGCGGATGAACTCCGCCTTCACCTCGGTCGGTACGGCGCTCTTCTCGTTCTGCAGCCCGTCGCGCGCGCCGACCTCGTGGATCCGCACCCGGGCGGGCAGACCGGGGGCCGGTACGACCATGGGCAGTTGCTCGGCGCTCATTCCGCCTCCTCCTTCGGCGCGATGACGGCCAGCACCTGGTCCATGGCGACCGTGCTGCCGGGCGTCACGTCCAGCTCGGCGACGGTGCCCGCGTGCGGGGCGGAGATGACGTGCTCCATCTTCATCGCCTCCACCACCAGCAGGCTCTGGCCGGCGGTGACCTCGTCCCCGACGGCGACCTTGACGACGGTCACCGTGCCGGGCATCGGCGCGGTCAGCGAGTCGGCACCCGCGTGCGCCGCCTGGGACAGCGAGTCGGCCACCGGGTCGTGGTCCCGCACCTGCCAGGCGTCGCCGTCCCGGCCGAGCCAGTCACCGGCGCGGCGGAAGGTGTGCCGGACGCCGTCCAGGGTGACGGCCACGGTGTCGCCGGTGACGGTGGCGGTGCCGCGCGGGGTGTACGCCACCGGGTCCTGCACCCGCAGCGGGAAGACGGGGGGCTTCGGGGTACCGCCCAGGCGCCAGCCGCTCGGCACCGAGAAGGGGTCGGTCCAGCCGTCGCCGGCGGGCTTCAGTTCCTCCAGGCGCACGGCCGCCGCCGCCTCGTACACCTCCTCCGGCACGTCCGTGGTGACCAGGTCGGCCACGACCCGCTCCACCAGGCCCGTGTCCAGCTCGCCCGCCACCACGGCCGGATGGCCGAGCAGCCGGCGCAGGAAGCCCGCGTTCGTCTGCACGCCCAGCGTGACCGTGTCGGCGAGCGCCGCCCGGAGCTTGCGCAGCGCGGTCGCGCGGTCGGGGCCGTACGCGATCACCTTGGACAGCATCGGGTCGTACAGGCTGCCGACCTCGGTGCCCTCGCTGAGTCCGGAGTCGGTGCGGACGCCGTCGGCCTCCGGCTCGTCCAGCAGCAGGACGGTGCCGCCGGAGGGCAGGAAGCCGCGCGCCGGATCCTCGGCGCAGATGCGGGCCTCGACCGCGTGCCCAGTCAGCCGCACGTCGTCCTGCGCGAAGCCCAGCGGCTCCCCGGCCGCCACCCGCAGCTGCCACTCGACCAGGTCGAGCCCGGTCACCAGCTCGGTGACGGGGTGCTCCACCTGGAGACGGGTGTTCATCTCCATGAAGTAGTACTGGGAGGGGTCGCTGCCCGGCACGATGAACTCCACCGTGCCCGCGCCCCGGTACCCGCACGAGCGCGCCGCCTGCACGGCCGCCTCGCCCATCGCCGCGCGCGTGGCCTCGTCGAGGAGGACGCTCGGCGCCTCCTCGATGATCTTCTGGTGGCGCCGCTGGAGCGAGCACTCGCGCTCGCCGAGGTGCACCACGTTGCCGTGGCCGTCGGCCAGCACCTGGATCTCGATGTGCCGGGGGCGGTCGATCCACCGCTCCACCAGCAGGGTGTCGTCGCCGAAGGATGCGCGGGCCTCGCGGCGGGCGGCGGCGATCTCCTCGTCCAGGACCGCGAGGTCCCGCACCAGGCGCATGCCCTTGCCGCCACCGCCGGCCGACGGCTTCAGCAGCACGGGCGGGCCCAGCTCGCGGGCCGCGTCGGCCAGCTCCGGGTCACGGCCGCCGGGCACCACCGGCACCCCGGCCGCCGCCACCGTCTCCTTGGCGCGGATCTTGTCGCCCATCAGCGCGATGGCGTCGGCCGAGGGGCCGATGAAGGCCAGGCCCGCCTCCTCGCAGGCGCGCGCGAAGGCGGCGTTCTCGGCGAGGAAGCCGTAGCCCGGGTGGACGGCCTGCGCGCCCGTGCGGGCGGCGGCGGCCAGCAGCCGCTCCACCGACAGGTAGCTCTCCGCCGCGGGCGCCGGACCGATCCGTACCGCCGTGTCGGCCTCCCGGACATGCCGCGCTCCCGCGTCGGCGTCGGAGAAGACCGCCACCGAGCGCACGCCGAGCCGGCGGAGCGTACGGATGACGCGTACGGCGATCTCGCCCCGGTTGGCGACCAGCACTGTGTCGAACACGATTCCCCTCCTCACATCCGGAAGACGCCGAACTGGGGCTCTCCCAGTGGCGCGTTGGCACAGGCCGTCAGGGCGAGTCCGAGCACCTGACGGGTCTCCATCGGGTCGATCACGCCGTCGTCCCACAGGCGGGCGGTCGCGTAGTAGGCGTTGCCCTGGGTCTCGTACTGCGCGCGGATCGGCGCCTTGAAGGTCTCCTCGTCCTCGGCGGACCAGGACTCGCCCCGGCCCTCAAGCTGGTCGCGCTTGACCGTGGCGAGGACGCTGGCGGCCTGCTCGCCGCCCATGACCGAGATCTTGGCGTTGGGCCACATCCACAGGAAGCGGGGGGAGTAGGCCCGGCCGCACATCGAGTAGTTGCCCGCGCCGTACGAGCCGCCGACGACGACGGTCAGCTTGGGCACGCGGGTGCAGGCCACCGCGGTCACCATCTTGGCGCCGTGCTTGGCGATGCCGCCCGCCTCGTAGTCCTTGCCGACCATGAAGCCGGAGATGTTCTGGAGGAACACCAGCGGGATGCCGCGCTGGTCGCACAGCTCGATGAAGTGCGCGCCCTTCTGGGCGGACTCGGCGAAGAGGATGCCGTTGTTGGCCACGATGCCGACCGGGTGCCCGTGGATGCGCGCGAAACCGGTGATCAGCGTCTGGCCGTACTCGCTCTTGAACTCGGCGAACCGGGAGCCGTCGACCACGCGCGCGATGATCTCGCGGACGTCGTACGGGGTGCGGGAGTCGACCGGCACCGCGCCGTACAGCCCCGCGGGGTCCACCTTCGGCTCGACGGCCGGGGTGACCTCCCAGGGCAGGGACCGCCGGGCCGGCAGGGTGGAGACGATGTTGCGGACGATGCGCAGGGCGTGCGCGTCGTCCTCCGCGAGGTGGTCGGTGACGCCGGAGATCCGGGAGTGGACCTCGCCGCCGCCCAGCTCCTCCGCCGTGACCACCTCGCCGGTGGCCGCCTTCACCAGCGGGGGGCCGCCCAGGAAGATGGTGCCCTGGTTGCGGACGATGACGGCCTCGTCGCTCATCGCCGGGACGTACGCGCCGCCCGCGGTGCACGAGCCGAGCACGGCCGCGATCTGCGGGATGCCCGCGCCGGACATCCGGGCCTGGTTGTAGAAGATCCGCCCGAAGTGCTCGCGGTCGGGGAACACCTCGTCCTGCATCGGCAGGAAGGCGCCGCCCGAGTCGACCAGGTAGACGCAGGGCAGCCGGTTGTCGAGGGCCACCTCCTGGGCGCGCAGGTGTTTCTTCACCGTCATCGGGTAGTACGTGCCGCCCTTGACGGTCGCGTCGTTCGCCACGATCACGCACTCGCGCCCGCTGATCCGGCCGATCCCGGCGATCACGCCGGCGGCCGGCGCCTGCCCGTCGTACAGCCCGTCCGCCGCGAGCGGGGCCAGCTCCAGGAAGGGCGAGCCCGGATCGAGGAGTGTGTCGACCCTGTCCCTCGGCAGCAGCTTGCCGCGCGCGGTGTGCCGGGCCCGCGCCCGCTCCCCACCGCCGAGCGCCGCCGCGGCCAGCTTGCCGCGCAGCTCCTCGACGAGCGCGAGATGGGCCTGTTCATTGGCCCGCCAGGCCTCCGACGCGGGATCTTCCCCCACGCTCGAAAGAACTTGCGCGGGGGCGCCCCCACCGCTCCGGAGTTCCGGTGCCTCCTGCATCCTGCGGTCCCCTCACCCGGTGCTCGAACCGGTTAATGAGCGTTAACCATTTCCTTCAGGTTAACGACCGCTAACCTCGCTGTCTAGAATTGTCTTCATGGCCAGAACCGACGCCCCGACCCGCCGCGAGCAGATCCTCAAGGAGGCCGCGCGGCTCTTCGCCGAGCACGGCTTCCACGGCGTCGGCGTGGACGAGATAGGGGCGGCGGTCGGCATCAGCGGCCCCGGCCTCTACCGGCACTTCCCGGGCAAGGACGCGATGCTCGCCGAACTGCTGGTGGGGATCAGCGGTCAGCTGCTCACCGGGGCCAGGCGGCGGCTCGCGGAGGCGGACGGGGACGCCCGCGCCACGGCGGTCCTGGACTCCCTCATCGAGGGCCACATCGACTTCGCCCTGGACGACCGGCCGCTGATCACCCTGCACGACCGCGAGCTGGACCGGCTGCGCGACAGCGACCGCAAGCTGGTGCGCCAGCTCCAGCGGCAGTACGTCGAGCTGTGGGTGGGGGTGGTCCGCGAGGTCTACCCGGCCCTGACCGAGCCCACCGCCCGCTCGGCCGTCCACTCCGTCTTCGGCCTGCTCAACTCCACCCCCCACCTGGGCCGCGCGGGCACCCTGCCGGGCCGGGGGGCCACGGCGGCGCTGCTGCACCGGATGGCGCGGGGGGCGTTCGCCGCCGCCGGGTCCGAATAGCCCGTTCCGTCCGCCTCGCCCCGTACCGCCGGTCCCGCGCGCCCCGTTCCGCGCCGCTCGCCCCCGGCGTGACGAGGGTTACGACCGTCCACCCCTGGACGCCTTCCCTACCCGCCGGTACGCTCGTATGAGCAAGCGCTTAGACATGTCCTTTTCCGGCATGCCGAGGTCAGTGGAGGTGGCGGCGTGCGCCGTACGGTGTTCAACGAGGATCACGAGGCGTTCCGGGAGACCCTGCGCGCCTTCATCGAGGCCGAGGTCGTACCGGTGTACGACGAGTGGTTCGCGGCGGGCCAGGCGCCCCGCGACTTCTACTACAAGCTCGGCGAGCTGGGCATCTTCGGTATCAACGTCCCCGAGGAGTTCGGCGGCGCGGGCCTGGACAGCCACAAGTTCGAGGCCGTCCTGTACGAGGAGACCGCCCGCGCGGGCGTCCAGTTCGGCGGCTCCGGCGTGCACGTGCTGCTCGCCCTGCCGTACATCAAGATGCTGGCCACGGACGAGCAGAAGAAGCGTTACCTGCCGAAGTTCGTCACCGGCGAGGAGATGTGGGCCATCGCGATGACGGAGCCGGGCACCGGTTCCGACCTCGCGGGCATGAAGTCCACCGCCAAGCTCAGCGAGGACGGCACGCACTACGTCCTCAACGGCGCCAAGACCTTCATCACCGGCGGCGTCCACGCCGACCGCGTGATCGTGTGCGCCCGCACCGCCGCGCCCACCGCCGAGGACCGCCGCCACGGCATCTCCCTGTTCGCGGTGGACACCAAGTCCGAGGGCTACTCCGTCGGCCGCAAGCTGGACAAGCTCGGCCTGAAGACCTCCGACACCGCCGAGCTGGCCTTCGTGGACGTCAAGGTCCCCGTCGAGGACCTGCTGGGCGAGGAGAACAAGGGCTTCTACTACCTCGGCCACAACCTGGCCTCCGAGCGCTGGGGCATCGCCTTCGGCGCCTACGCGCAGGCCAAGGCCGCCGTCCGGTTCGCCAAGCAGTACGTGCAGGAGCGCACCGTCTTCGGCAAGCCGGTCGCCCACTTCCAGAACACCAAGTTCGAGCTGGCCGCCTGCCAGGCCGAGGTGGACGCCGCCGAGGCCGTCGCCGACCGCGCGACCGAGGCCCTGGACGCCGGCGAGCTGACCCCCGCCGAGGCCGCCTCCGCCAAGCTGTTCTGCACCGAGGTCGCCCACCGCGTCATCGACCGCTGCCTCCAGCTCCACGGTGGCTACGGGTACATGAACGAGTACCCGATCGCCCGCCTGTACGCGGACAACCGCGTCAACCGCATCTACGGCGGCACCAGCGAGATCATGAAGACGATCATCGCCAAGGACATGGGCCTGTAAGGTCCCCGCGATCACCGGCGGGTACCACCACACGTCATGAGCCAGGCACTCCAGGAACTCCTCGATCTGCTCGACCTGGAGCAGATCGAGGAGGACATCTTCCGCGGCCGGTCCCGCTCCGCCGTCGTACCCCGTGTCTTCGGCGGGCAGGTCGCGGCGCAGGCGCTGGTCGCCGCCGGGCGCACGGTCCCCGCGGACCGGCCCGCCCACTCCCTGCACGCGTACTTCCTGCGCCCCGGCGACCCCGGCGCGCCGATCGTCTACACCGTCGACCGCATCCGCGACGGCCGGTCCTTCACCACCCGCCGCGTGGTCGCCGTCCAGCACGGCAAGCCGATCTTCCACCTCTCGGCGTCCTTCCAGACGTACGAGGAGGGCCTCGACCACCAGGCGCCGATGCCGCCCGCGCCCGACCCGGCGGCCCTGCCGACCTCCCAGGAGCGGATGGGCGGCTACGGCCATCTCGCGCCCGACGTGGTGGAACGCTTCCTGGAGGCCCGCGAGGCGGTCGACCTGCGATACGTGGACGAGCCGCCGTACGGCCGGTTCGGCGAGCCGCGCGAGCCGCACAGCCAGGTGTGGTTCCGCACCAACGGCAAGCTGGACGACGACCCGATGCTGCACGTCGTCCTCGCCACCTACGTCTCCGACATGACGCTGCTCGACTCCGTGCTGCTCGCGCACGGCCGCGGCGGCTGGGCGGTCGGCGACGTGGTGGGCGCCTCCCTGGACCACGCGATGTGGTTCCACCGCCCCTTCCGCGCCGACGAATGGCTGCTCTACGACCAGGAGTCGCCGTCCGCGCACGGCGGCCGCGGCCTCGGTCAGGCCCGGATATACACCCAGGACGGGCGGCTCGCCATCACCGTCATCCAGGAGGGCGTCGTCCGCGTCCCGCGCTAGCCCTACCTGGACAGCTTTCCTGAAGGTGCCAAGTGGCGGGTGCGGTACTAGGCTCAATGAGTGAAAGCCGCACGTGCACGGCATGCGCGGCCGACGAGGCCCCGGGAGACCCCCTGACCTCAGCCGCGGTACCTGATGGCGCGCCAGCGTCCGGGTGGACCGCAGGCGTCGGACGCGTCCGCGTGCCGCACATGACCAGCGGTGACATCCGAAGACCGTGCCGCACTTCTCACTTTGCGTGCGGCGGCGGCCATCCACCTCGCGTTCTCCCGAAAGGGAGCCGCGAGAGAAGATGGAACGGAAGGTATCTCCTATGCGAGCACAACGCACGAGGCGTCTCTTCGCCCTGTCCGCCGCCGGCATGATGCTGGCCGGTGGAGCCGCCCTCGGCGCCGCGGGCACCGCCTCGGCGACGACGTACAGCCACCAGGACCACAGCTCCTACAGCAGGGACTACTGCGGCGGCTGGTGGAACGACGACTGCGGTGGCTACGGACGTGGTGACCACGGTGGACGTGGCGGCTACGACCACGGTGGACGTGGCGGCGACCATGGTGGATACGGTGGCGACCACGGCGGACGCGGTGGCGGCGACCACGGCGGACGCGGTGGCGGCGACCACGGTGGAGGCCATGGTGGCGGAGGCCACGGTGGCGGCGGTCACGGTGGTGGCGGTCACGGTGGTGGCGGTCACGGTGGTGGCGGTCACGGTGGTGGCGGCCACGGCGGTGGCGGCGGAGGCCACGGTGGTGGCGGCGGAGGCCGCTGAGCCCTGACGCCCTGAGTCGTGACGCCCGATGGAACACGATGTGCGGTCCCGCCCGCGGGGCCGCACATCCCTGTGTCGCCGTACGTCCTTGTGACCAGGGCCGGTTGCCCCCCGCGCTTGCCCTTACCCGTCCAGACCTGCCGCGGCCAGCAGGTACGCGGTCATGGGGTCGTAGTAACGCGGGCTGACCACATGGTCGTCCAGCGGCACGGCGACCTGGAGGGTGCCCTCCGACTCGGCGAGGAACAGCGCGGGGTCGTTGGAGTCGGCGTATCCGACCGAGTCCAGGCCGTGCTGCGCGGCGTACCCGGCCCAGCCGTGGTCGGCGACCACCAGGTCCGGCAGCGGCTGCCCGGCGTGCTCAAGTCCCGTGAGAATGGCCCGCATCGGTTCGCCCGAGTGGGTGTGCCACAGCGTGGCCCCGTGTTCCAGGACGGCCACGTCCGCGAACTGCATGACGTACCCCTCGTCCGTCCGCAGCCCGTCCGGGATGACGACGATCTCGCAGCCCGCGGCGCGCAAAGCGGCGGCCGTGGCCCGGTGCACATCCAGCAGGCCACCCGGGTGACCGGTCGCGAACAGCACCCGCTCGCGTCCCTCGGCCGCCTTGCGCAGCCGCGCCGCGAGCCGGTCGAGCCCGTCCACGGTCAGCTCCGGGTCGATGGTGTCCTGGCCGTACCGGTACTCCGGGTCGTCGTTGACCCCCACCCGCTCGGCCATCACCGCGAGCACGTCCTGCTCGTCCGCCCAGCGGTCGCCCAGCTCCAGACCGAACCAGAAGTTGCGGTCGCCGTTGGCCAGCCGTCGGTAGTGGGAGAGGTTGTTCTCGCGGGGCGTGGCGACGTCCCCCGCGATACGGGTCCTCACCAGGTGGTCGACGAGCTGGGCGCGGCTGGGTGTCCCGGGTATCGGCATGGCACCCATTGTGGGGCAGCCGGGCGCGGGCGTCCCCGGGGTTTCGCCCGGTGGGACGGGCGTCACCGCCGGGAGGGTCAGTGGTGCCGCAGCGCGAACCACAACTCCATGCGCACGTCCGGGTCGTCCAGGTCGGCGTCCAGCAGCAGCGCGCTGCGCGCGACGCGTTGGCGCACGGTGTTGCGGTGCACCCCCAGGGCCACCGCGGTGCGGTCCCAACTGCCGTGCAGGGAAAGCCAGGTGCGCAGGGTGTCCACGAGGGCGGGGCGCGCGGCGAGCGGCGCGAGCAGGGCACGGGCGTGAGCCCGCGCCTCCGCCTCGGGCACCAGGGCGGACAGTCCGGGCCGCGCGCCGTGCCGGACCAGCGGGGCGCGGATGGCGCGGGCGCGGGCCAGCGCGCGGGCCGCCTGGGCGTCGGCGGCGGCCCAGTCGCCGGGAGCCGCGGGCGCGCTGACCCCGAGGGTCCAGCCGGGCACCGGGGCGGGTTCCCGGTCGGCGGGCGCGAGGACCCGTACGACCTCGTCGCCGAGGTCGACCAGGGGCGAGCCCAGGGCGGTGCCGAGGGCGGCGGCGGCCACGGCGTCCGGCGCCTGCCGCTCGGGCCGCGCGTGTACGACGATCCGGTCGCCGTCGCCGTCGCCGTCGCCGTCGCCGTCGCCGTCGCCGGCCGTGAGCAGCGGCGCGACCGCGTCCGCCGGGGCCCCGAGCAGCAGCCGTACCAGCGCGGAGGAGCGGGCCGCTCCCGCCCCGCTGTGGTGCTCGCCGGTCAGCAGCGACAGCAGGACCGCGCCCACCGAGGCGATGGTGTGGTCCCCGCCCGCACGCCGTCCGGCGGCGACGCCGAGCACGAATCCCCCGCCGGAGCCCAGGGCGTAGGCGGACAGATGGATGCCGTCGACGGTGTCGGCGGCGGAGGCGGGCGTGGCCGGGCCGGTCGGGCGTACCACCTCGGTCAGGTCGCGCAGCGCCTGCGCGACGGCCGCGGCCGGCTCCCGCCCCGCCGCCGCGATCCGGGTGCCGTCGGGGCCGTACAGGACCGCGTGGCCGGACAGCCACCGGGCGAGCCGGCGCAGCACGGAGGGGACCGGGTCGGGGCGGGCGGCCGCCGCGGCGAGGCTCTGCTGGGCCTCGGTGACCCGGCGCAGCTCGGCGAGCCTGGCCTGCGCCATCAGCTCCCACACCGCGCGCGCCACGCCCGAGAAGGTGGTCCCCGGCGGGACCTCCAGCAGGGGCAGCCCATGGGCGTCGCAGGCGGCCACCAGGGCGGCCGGCACCGTCTCGTGCACCGGGGCGAGCCCGAAGCCGAGGGCGGCGCCGCCCGCCGCGACGATCCGGGCGACGTACGCGTCGAAGAAGGCGTCCGGCGCCGACGCGTCGGGGATCTGCACCCCCGCGGTCAGCAGCAGCTCACCGCCCAGCAGGTAGGGGAAGGGGTCGGCCATCTCCGAGGCGTGCGCCCAGTGGATGACGACGTCCGGGCCGACGGGACCCGCGAGCCGGCGCAGCGCGAGGTCCTCGCGGGCGAGGAGGGCGGAGAGGGGGACGGGCGGGGTCGGGGGGACCTGGGCATTCGAATCCGCCATGATGTGCGTTTCCTCCATTCCACACCTCCTGAATGGATAAAACGTACACTTCGGCGCGGCTGCCGGGCCACCTAATGTCGATCCCAGGAAACCGCGACGAAGCGCGATGCAGGCGAGACGAAAGCGCGCCAGGACGCGGCCAGGACGCAGGAAAGAAGGCACACGCAATGAGCAGCAACGAGACGCCCCGCGGCCCCGTCGACTCCTCCCGCGTCCCGCGGTACGCCGGCCCCGCGACCTTCGCCCGGCTGCCCCGCCTGGACGAGGTCGGCACCACCGACGTCGCCGTGGTGGGCGTGCCCTTCGACTCCGGCGTCTCGTACCGGCCCGGCGCCCGCTTCGGCGGCAACGCCATCCGCGAGGCGTCCCGGCTGCTGCGCCCCTACAACCCGGCGCAGGACGCCTCCCCCTTCGCGCTCGCGCAGGTCGCGGACGGCGGCGACATCGCGGTGAACCCGTTCGACATCCACGAGGCCGTCGAGACGATCGAGGCCGCCGCGGACGAGCTGCTGGGTACCGGCGCCCGCCTGATGACCCTGGGCGGCGACCACACGATCGCCCTGCCCCTCCTGCGCTCGGTGGCGAAGAAGCACGGCCCGGTCGCGCTGCTGCACTTCGACGCCCACCTGGACACCTGGGACACGTACTTCGGCGCCGAGTACACCCACGGCACGCCGTTCCGGCGCGCGGTGGAGGAGGGCATCCTCGACACCTCCGCCCTCTCGCACGTGGGCACGCGCGGCCCGCTGTACGGCAAGCAGGACCTGACGGACGACGAGAAGATGGGCTTCGGCATCGTCACCTCCGCGGACGTCTACCGCCGGGGCGCCGACGAGGTGGCCGACCAGCTCCGCCAGCGCATCGGCGACCGCCCGCTGTACATCTCCATCGACATCGACTGCCTCGACCCGGCGCACGCCCCGGGCACGGGCACGCCGGAGGCGGGCGGCATGACGTCGCGCGAGCTGCTGGAGATCCTGCGCGGGCTGGCGTCCTGCAACCTGGTCTCGGCGGACGTGGTCGAGGTGGCCCCGGCCTACGACCACGCCGAGATCACGTCCGTGGCGGCTTCCCACACGGCCTACGAACTGACCACCATCATGACCCGGCAGATCGCGGCGGCCCGTAAGGCCTCGCCCATGAAGTGACGAACCGTCATGCTGGCCGCGCACGGCCGGCGTCGGCGACCTCCACGCGCAGCCGGCCGTCGTACCGGGCGACGCGCACCCCGATCTGCCGACCGAGCGGCTTCCGGGCGTGCTGGAAGAGGGGTCTGGATGAGCAGCCGGGAGACGGGGCGGCAGCCCAAGTACCAGCGCATCGCGGCGGAGCTGCGGGCCGCCATGAGTCGGGCGAGCCGTCCGCGTTCCTTCCTTTGTTCATCCCCTGTGTCGCAAGGTGCTCCAAGTAGTCTGGCATCGCCGGTGGTTCGAGGGGACGGCAGCGAGTGGCAGAAGGGGAGGGGCACCGGGTGGATGCTGAACTGACCGCGTTGGCCGTGTCCGGGGCGACGTCTCTGGTACAGCTGATGGCGGGCGACGCATGGGCCGCGGTCAAGAGCCGGGCGACGGCGTTGTTCGGGCGCGGACGGCCGGGGGAGACAGAGGCGGCGGAAGAGGAGTTGGAAGCCGCTCGGGCCGCGCTCGTTGCCGCCGTGAACGGCGGTGACCGAGCGGCCATCGCCGAGACCGAGTCCCGATGGCGGGCACGGCTGCTGCTCCTGCTTCGCGAGGACCCGGCGGCGGAGGGCGAGCTGCGCGCACTGATGGCGGCGGGAGGGCACTCCGTGGAGGAGGGCACCACCGTGCACAACACCATCAGCGGAGGCGACATCCGAGGCCCCGTCATTCAGACCGGCACCATCAAGGGCGACCTCCACTTCGGCTGACGCGTGTCCCGTCGATGTCCTCGCCGGCGGGGACGAGTTGCGTCGCGGTGAGCCCTGCGCGTGAGCCCCCGGGGCTGGAGCTCCGGAAGGCAGGACTTCGGCGGCTGCTACGCCGACGAGGAGTCGGGTTCGGCGTCATGGCAATCCGGCGCTTCGGGTACCGAAGCAGCAGTGGACGAGTCGGCGATCAGGTGGTGTTGCAGCCGGGCATGGCGGAATTGGTAGACCGCCCCGGTTTGTCGCAGCGCACCTCGTTTGTGGGCGTCGGTGAGGAATGCCTGGACCCGCCAGGGCAGACGGCCGGTGAGCGGCAACCATCCCCGGACCAAGACCAGCCAGTAGATCCACGCACTGGTAGCACGCATGCTCGCGAATCCCCCGACGACCGCGGCTGCGAGGCCATACTCGAGCACGTCCACGGGCACGTGCGAGGGCGCATACCCGAGCGCGTCCGCAAGCACATTCAGGATCCCGAACGGCACCCCGACCATGAACATCTTGCGGATGGTGTTTCCCCGGTCCAGGGCCCGTGATTCCACGGCTCTGGCGACATCCGCCGTATCCGCGGGCGCTTCAAGCCCGAACGCGAGTACAGCCGCGAACCCGGTCACGAGCGCGAGCACGATCCCGAACGCCAACCCGACCACGGGCCCGACCACGACCATGGCCACCAAGTCGGACAGGGACCCACTGTCGAACGTGGCCACCACCCCGACCACGACCCCGACCACAAAGCCGGCCGTGAACCCGACCTTGGCCCCGACCGCGAACCTGCCGGCGATGAATCGGTTCCCGCCGCGGCCTGTACGGCGTGTACGGGTTGGTTGAGGGCCTGCACCACGGGGCCCGATGAGCCCGGCCGCAAGCCCGGCCGCGAGGCCGAGCACAACTCCGGTTGCGAGCCCGGCCGTGGACCCGTACACGAGCCAGACCGCGATCCCGACGACGGTCCCGACTGCAAGTCCGGTTCCGAGACCAACCCCGAAGACAATGATGAACTCGCCGGAAAACAAACGTGACTTACCACGCAGGCGATTCCTGCGGACCCGTCGGGTAAGCCGAACCCTCAAAATGAACGCGAGCCCGTACACCAGCATGAACACGAGTCCCGTCAGGGGCACGAAGAACACGAGTCTGTACTTGAGCCCGTTCGCGAGCCCGTAGATGAGCCCGTACACGAGCCCGTACACGAGTCCGCAGACGAGGCGGGCCCCGAGTGCGATGGTGAGCCTGCGGGAAAACGGATGCGCCTTGCCGCGGCGTCTTCTCCTGCGGACCCATCTGGTGAGCGCGACCCTCGACATGAATGCGAGCCAGGCCAACAGCATCAACTCGACCCCGAGCGCGAGCCCGAACGTGAGCCCGTACGAGGGCCTGACTGTGAACCCGAATGTGAGTCCGGCCATGAGCCCGACCACGACTCCGTAGAGGGCACCAGTCCCGAGTGCGATGGTGAGTCTGCGGGAAAACGGATGCGCCTTGCCGGAGCGTCTTCTCCTGCGGACCCATTTGGTGAGGGCGACCCTCGACATGAGTGCGAGCCCGGTCAACAGCATGAACATGAGCCCGCTCGCGGGCACGAACAACAGGAGCTCGTATTTGAGCCCGATCACAGGACCGATCGCGAGCCCCCACACCAGGCCGGTTCCGAGACCGGCCCCGATCGCGGGGGTGAACCTGCCGGCGAACAATGGCGACTTGTCACGCCGTCGCCTCCTGCGGACCCGTCTGGTGAGCGCGGCCGTGAGCCCGCTCGCCAGCGCGACGGTGAGCGCGCTCGCCAGCGCGACAGTGAGTCCGACCGCTGGCGCGTTCGGCGTCGTGAGCCCGTACGGTGGCTCACCCAGGAAGAACCTTTTCGTCGGCCCGGCCGTGAGCCCGTACGCGAGCGCGGTGAGGAGCCCGTCCACGACGGCGAAAACGAGGGCGCGCTGCCATCGGGGAATGGTGTCGCGGAGTTGCCACCAGGCCAGATCATGCGTACCCGCACTCTGGAGATGCCCGGCGAGGTAGGTCAGATGACGCTGAGCGTGCTTGGCGGACCGGAGTCGCGGGTGGTCTGGTCGGTCGGCCTGGTAAACGGCGGGCACGAACTCGGACAGTAGATGATCCTGAACGGCCGATTCGGTGGGGAAACGGTCGGTGTCCAGTAATCGTATGGGGTCATGGCCGGGGGCGTCACTATAGATAGTGCGGGCCAGGAACAGCATCAACGGGTTGGTCAGAACCCGGCGCAGCACGGCCGGCCCCGGCTCGTGCGGCTCGGTGCGCATTCGTTCCAGGACGGGATCCCAGATCCCGGTGAGGCTTCCCGCCGCGGTGCGGGGCAGGTAGTCCTCCAGGTCTTTCAAGGTCAGGTCGTCGAGTTCTACGACGGCGGCAGCGGTCAGCACATCCGCGCCGCGCACTGCGGTGTCGTACTCGTCCACCCGGCTGGTGATCACCATGGGAACGGGCGTGTTGTTGAGTTTTCGCAGCGCGCGGTGATGGAAGCCGGAAGCGATTTCGTCGAAGCCGTCCAGAATGGGCAGGACCCGGCCACCCTCGATCAGCGCGGTGGCCCAGGTCGGCCCACCCTTGTGGACACGGGCTGCCAGACCGGGGTGGTCACGGATGAGTTGTTCGGCCAGCCAGACGTTCAGGCCTGTGGTCTCAGGGTTCCAGGAGCCGACACTGACGATGACCGGTACCCGCTCACCCGGTCGGCGGGCTTCCAGCAGGTCCAGGGCCAGGCGGCCGGCCAGCGTGGTCTTCCCGGCGCCGGCCGGGCCGAGGATGACCAGTCGGCGGGAAGGGACACGCTGATACGTCTCCGCCACTTGCTCGATGCGCCCATCCAGGTCCAGAGGTTCGGCGGGTGCGCCGGCCCGGACACGGCGGATATTGGCCGGCTGATCGGATAGCTTGGCAGTGGCAAGGTGCCAGCGCACCGGCATCGTGACCGGGTCGTGCTCCCGGCGATTGGCCATTTCATGTTGCCAGAATGTCTGCACGCTTCCGGCCAGGGCCTCAGTGCGATCGTCGATGTCTGATTTGCCGCGACCGTCGGTGAAGACGACACCGCCGTTGATCGAGCCTGCCTGCAATACCGGGCCATAAAATATGCCGCTGGCATCATTATGTGTGGTCACCGGCGAGTGCTGCGGACCGCGATCGTCTTGTACCCCCATAACCGCCTCATGGTTACACAAGATCGCTGGTGACGGATGCGTTCAACTCGGCAAGTCCGGGAACTTCTCCCGGAACCCCGCCAGTTGCGCGTCATACCCCGCCCTGTGTTCCGCGAGTCCCTGTTCCGGCATGGGGCCCTGGGGGATCGGGCCCTCGGTCAGCAGGTCCGGGACGTGGCGGAAGGCCTCCGCCGCCGCCGGCCAGTGGTTCCCCGTGCGGGACTTGGCGAGGAGGTCGTACAGGTCCCGCCTGAGGAGGGTGTCTATGCGGCCCTGGGGGTGGGTCTTGGGGGCGTGGTCGTCCGGGGTGCGCAGCCGGGTGTCCGCGCCGGCCGTCAGGCGGAGGACCGCGAGGGCGGCGTAGAGGCGGCCCGACCTGGTGTAGGGGGTTTCCTTCGGATCCGGCATGAGCGAAGCATTGCCGCTCGCCCGCCAGTTGGAACCCCCGCCCCGAGGGCATGCGTGCAACTTCCGGCCACCGCCACGCGTCAAGGCAACGGGCGCAGACGGTGCGCCCGCATGTCCGTTCCCAGGGGGGACCCTTCCATGACCCACCGCATCGGCCGGCGCGCCAAGGTGACGTCGGCGGCGCTCGGCGCCGCGCTGCTCATACCCACCGTCGCGGCGGCCACCCCGGCCGCCGCGGCCACGCCCACCGTGAGCTGCACGTCGGGCAAGGCCGGCCTGGCCGCCAAGCTGACGAAGGACATCACCGCGGCGCTCGCGAACCGCAAGGGCACCGTCGCCGTCGGCCTGTACGACCGCACCACCAGGACCACCTGCACCCTGCGGGCCACCAGCGCCTACGACTCGGCCAGCACCGTCAAGGTCACCGTGCTCGCCACGCTGCTCTGGGACGCCAAGAAGCACAACCGGTACCTGACCGGTACCGAGTCCTCGCTCGCCACGGCCATGATCACCCGGTCGGACAACGACGCCACCAGCAAGCTCTGGAAGCAGCTCGGCCTGACGAAGATCAAGGGCTTCCTGGCCGCCGCCAAGATGACCAGGACCGTGCCCGGCACGGGCGGTTACTGGGGCCTGACCCAGGAGAACGTCACCGACGAACAGAAGCTCCTCCAGCTGGTCACCGCCAAGAACAGCGTGCTCAGCGACAACTCCCGCGCGTACATCCAGAAGTTGATGGGCAAGGTCGTGTCGTCGCAGCGCTGGGGTACGCCCGCCGGGGCGCCGTCCACCGTCTCCGTGCACGTCAAGAACGGCTGGCTCCAGCGCTCCACGCACGGCTGGCGCGTGCACAGCCTCGGCACCTTCAACGGCGGCGGCCACGACTACATGATGTCCGTGCTGACCCAGGACGACAGCACCATGGACTACGGCGTCACGACCATCCAGAACGTCGCCAGGGTCATCCACAAGGACCTCGTGCCGACCACTGCCAAGACGGCGCGCTACGTCCCGACCAGCGAGCCGAGCGAGGCGTTCGTCGCCACGCCGCCCCAGGGCTGAGCCGGGGGACGTTCCGATACGAGGTCACGGGGTCTCCCGCGCGTCACCGGCGCCCCGTACGGTGATCAACCATGCGACTCAGACACGTACTTGCGACCCTCACCGCCGGCCTGGCGGCGGCCACCACGCTGACCGCCGCCGGGCCCGCCGTGGCCCGGTCCGCCGACTCCCCGGCGGATCACGCCTGTTCGAGCATCGTCTCCCTCGACCGCTTCTCCGACGCGCTCGACAAGACGACGTACGACGGCACCTTCGTCGGCAACTTCTCCGCCCTCGCCGTCGACCGCGACGGATCGCTCGCCGCCCTGGCGGACCGGTCCTCCCTCTTCGACCTGGACGCGAAGACCCTCGCGCCGAAGTCCGCCGTCCACCTCGCCGACGAGAACGGCCGCGACCTCGACTCCGAGGGCCTCGTCATCGATCGCGACGGCACCCGGCTGATCACCTCCGAGGTCGAGCCCTCCATCCGGCGCTACTCCCCGGCCGGCGAGATCCTCGACCGGCTCCCCGTGCCGTCCTCCCTCCTCGTCGCCCCGGCCGGCCGCGCCACCTCCAACCAGACCTTCGAGGGCCTGACCCTGCTGCCCGGCGGGCACACCCTCCTCGCGTCCATGGAGGACCCGATCGCGGGCGACTCCGCCGACCTCGTCCGCTTCCAGACCTGGACCCGGACCGGGGACGGCCACTTCCGGCTCGCCGCCCAGTACGCCTACCGCATCGACGCCGGGCTCGGCGTCCCCGAGGTGCAGGCCACGCCCGACGGCCGGCTCCTCGTCCTGGAGCGCGGCTTCACCGCGGGCGTCGGCAACACCGTCCGCCTCTACCTGGCCGACCCGCGCCACGCCACGGACACCAGCGGCATCGAGAACCTCACCGACGAGTCCGGCGTCCGGCTGGTCAAGAAGACCCTGCTCACCGACATCGCCGCCTGCCCCTCCCTCGGCGCCACCGCCAAGCAGCCCCAGCCCAACCCCCTCCTGGACAACATCGAGGGCATGACCATCACGGGCCGCGACCGCACCGGCCGCCTGAAGGTCGTCCTGGTCAGCGACGACAACCAGAACCCGGTGCAGACGACCCGGTTCTACTACCTGCGGGTGCGCGTCTGACGACCGATTGTTGCGGAGGGATGAAATCCGCTTCCCGCCGTGTTGGTGCCTTCCGGATAAGTACGACGATCGGGAGGCACCGGCGTGGAACCACAACGGGGATGGGCACGACGGCTCGCGGGCTACGCCTGGCGGTATCCGAAGGACGTCGTCCTGGCCCTCGGCTCCTCGCTCGCCGGCATGGCCCTCACCGCCGTCGTCCCCCTGATCACCAAGGTGATCATCGATGACGTGATCGGCGCCCACACCCGCTCCATGACCCCTTGGGCCGCCGCCCTCGTCGTCGCCGCCGTCCTCGTCTACGCCCTCACCTTCGTCCGCCGCTTCTACGGCGGCCGGCTCGCCCTCGACGTCCAGCACGACCTGCGGACGGAGATGTACGACACGATCACCCGCCTCGACGGCCGCCAGCAGGACGAGCTGTCGACCGGGCAGGTCGTGGGCCGCGCCACCAGCGACCTCCAGCTCATCCAGGGCCTGCTCTTCATGCTCCCGATGACCATCGGGAACGTCCTGCTCTTCCTGGTCTCCCTGGTGATCATGGCGTCGCTGTCGCTGCCGCTGACCCTCGTCGCCCTCGCCGTCGCCCCCGCGCTCGGCTGGATCGCCAAGCGCAGCCGCAGCAAGCTGCACCCCGCCACCTGGTACGCCCAGGCCCAGGCCGCCGCCGTCGCGGGCGTGGTCGACGGCGCGGTGAGCGGCGTACGCGTGGTGAAGGGCTTCGGGCAGGAGGCGCAGGAGACCGGCAAGCTGCGTGCCGTCGGCCGCAAGCTGTACGCGGGCCGGCTGCGCACCATCCGCCTGAACAGCAAGTACACCCCCGCCCTCCAGTCCGTCCCGGCGCTCGGCCAGGTCGCCATGCTCGCCCTCGGCGGCTGGCTCGCGGTGCGCGGGCACATCACCCTCGGCACCTTCGTCGCCTTCTCCACCTACCTCGCCCAGCTGGTCGGGCCGGTCCGCATGCTCGCCATGGTCCTCACCGTCGGCCAGCAGGCCCGCGCCGGCACCGAGCGCGTCCTGGAGCTGATCGACACCGAGCCGACCATGAAGGACGGCACCCTGGAGCTGCCCGCGGACGCGCCCGCGACCGTCGAGTTCGAAGACGTGTCCTTCGGCTACGACAGCGACGCCAAGGTCCTCGACGGGCTCAGCTTCGAGATCCGCCAGGGCGAGACGTTGGCCGTCGTCGGCTCCTCCGGCTCCGGCAAGTCCACCCTCTCCCTGCTCCTGCCGCGCTTCTACGACGTCACCCACGGCGCCGTCCTGATCGGCGGCCACGACGTCCGCGAGCTGACCCAGTCCTCGCTGCGCGCCGCGATCGGACTGGTCCCGGAGGACTCCTTCCTCTTCTCCGACACCGTCCGCTCCAACATCGCCTACGGCCGCCCGGACGCCACCCAGGAGGAGATCGAGGCCGCCGCCCGCGCCGCCCAGGCGGACCGTTTCATCCGGGAACTGCCCGAGGGTTACGACACCACGGTCGGCGAGCACGGCCTCACCCTCTCCGGCGGCCAGCGCCAGCGCGTCGCGCTCGCCCGCGCCATCCTCACCGACCCCCGCCTGCTGGTCCTGGACGACGCCACCTCCGCCGTGGACGCCCGCGTGGAGCACGAGATCCACGAGGCCCTCCGGCACGTGATGCGGGGGCGTACGACGCTGCTGATCGCCCACCGCCGCTCCACCCTGAACCTCGCCGACCGCATCGCCGTGCTCGACCGCGGCCGGCTCGCCGACCTCGGCACCCACGAGGAGCTCCAGCGGCGCTCCGCCCTCTACCGCAAGCTGCTGACCGACCCGGACGAGCTGGGCGGCGTCTCCCCGGGCCACACGCTCCCGGACGAGCCGCGCGAGGACGACACCCTCCGGGCCGAGCTGGACGCCGAGTACGACGCCGAGCGCGGCCTCACCCCCCGGCTGTGGACCGGCGACCGCACCCCCAAGGACCAGGCGCTGGCCGGCACCCCGGCCACCCCCGCGCTCCTCGCCCAGGTGGCCGCGCTGCCCCCGGCCACCGACACCCCCGGCATCGACGAGGACGAGGCGGTGCGGCCGGAGGACTCCTACGGCCTGCGCCGTCTGCTGCGCGGCTTCGGGCTGCCCCTGCTGGCCAGCCTGCTCCTGGTCGCCGTGGACGCGGGCGCGAGCCTGGTGCTGCCGGTGCTGATCCGGCACGGCATCGACGCGGGCGTCACCAAGCTGGCCATCGGCGCCGTCTGGTCGGCCTCGCTGCTCGCCCTGCTGGTGGTGCTGGCCCAGTGGGCCGCGCAGATCGGCGAGACCCGGATGACCGGCCGTACCGGCGAACGCGTCCTCTACACGCTCCGGCTGAAGATCTTCGCGCACCTCCAGCGGCTCGGCCTCGACCACTACGAGCGCGAGCTGACTGGCCGGATCATGACCCGGATGACCACCGACGTCGACGCCCTGAGCACCTTCCTCCAGACCGGCCTGGTCACCGCGTTCGTCTCGGTCGTCACCTTCTTCGGCATCATGGGCGCCCTGCTGGTGATCGACATCCGGCTCGCCCTCGTCGTCTTCACCACACTGCCCCCGCTGATCGTCGCCACCTTCTTCTTCCGCCGGGCGAGCGTGAAGGCGTACGAGCTCGCCCGCGAGCGCGTCTCGGCGGTCAACGCCGACCTCCAGGAGTCGGTGTCCGGGCTGCGGATCGTGCAGGCCTTCCGCCGCGAGCGGGACGGCGGGCGGCGGTTCGCCGAGCGCAGCGACAGCTACCGCGCCGCCCGGCTGCGCGGCCAGCGGCTGATATCGGTCTACTTCCCCTTCGTGCAGCTACTGTCCTCCGTCGCCGCGGCCGCCGTGCTGATCGCGGGCGCGCACCGGGTCCAGGCCGCCACCCTCACCACCGGCGCCCTGGTCGCCTACCTCCTCTACATCGACCTCTTCTTCGCCCCCGTCCAGCAGCTCTCCCAGGTCTTCGACGGCTACCAGCAGGCCACCGTCTCCCTGGGCCGCATCCAGGAACTGCTGCGCGAGCCCACCTCCACCGAGGCGGCCGAGCAGCCGCGGGACGTGCGGTCGCTGCGCGGCGACATCGCCTTCGAGGGCGTGCGCTTCGCGTACGGCGACGGCGAAGCGGCCCTCGCCGACATCGACCTGACGATCCCCGCGGGCCAGACGGTCGCCTTCGTCGGCGAGACCGGCGCCGGCAAGTCCACGCTGGTCAAGCTGGTGGCCCGGTTCTACGACCCCACCGCCGGGCGGGTCACGGCCGACGGCACCGACCTGCGCGCCCTCGACCTCACCGCGTACCGGCACCGGCTCGGCGTCGTCCCGCAGGAGGCGTACCTCTTCCCGGGCACCGTCCGCGACGCCATCGCCTACGGCCGCCCGGCCGCCACCGACGCCGAGGTGGAGGCGGCCGCGCGGGCGGTCGGCGCGCACGAGATGATCGCCACCCTCGACGGCGGCTACCTGCACGAGGTCGCCGAGCGCGGCCGCAACCTCTCCGCGGGCCAGCGCCAGCTCATCGCGCTCGCCCGCGCCGAACTGGTCGACCCCGACGTGCTGCTCCTGGACGAGGCCACGGCCGCCCTCGACCTGGCCACGGAGGCCCAGGTCAACCAGGCCACCGACCGGCTCGCGGGCCGTCGCACCACGCTGGTGGTCGCGCACCGGCTGACCACGGCCGCCCGCGCGGACCGGGTGGTGGTGATGGACCACGGCCGGGTCGCCGAGGACGGCACCCACGAGGAACTCCTCGCGCTGGGCGGCCGGTACGCCGAGCTGTGGCGGACCTTCGCCGGGCGCGCCGAGCCGGAGGAGTCGGTCGGCGCGGCCCGCTGAACACCGCCGGGCCCCCGCCGGGACGGGGGCCCGGCGGCCGTGCAACCATCCGTCACACCCGACGCGTCGTACATCCGTACGGCCGCCGGGGGACGGCCTGGCCGCGTTCCGGGGAGGACAACAGGTGGACAGTGGGGCGAGGAGTGCGATACGCCGGGGCCGCGCACTCGGGCCGGTCCTGCTGGCGGTGGCCGGCCTGCTGGCCTTCGCGTCCGGCACCGCCCGGGCCGCGCCGAGCACCTGCGCGGGCCACCAGGTCAGAAGCCTCTCCTTCGCCTCCGGCGTCACCCGCGTCTACCGGCACGGCGACTACGTCTGCGCCATGACCTTCGCCCGCCGGCCCGGCACCGTCCGCACGATGTCGGTCAGCGTCCAGGCCCGCGGCAGCCGCCCGGCGCGGGACAGCGGGCGCTACGTGCACCACGCCGGGCCGGTGACCGTGCACGCCGGGCACCGCTGCGTCCTGATCCGCGGCGCGGTGGGCCACAGCAGCGTCAGCTCGGGCTGGATCCTCTGCTGAACCGCGGGTCCCACCGACACGCTGCGCCCTGTGCGTTCCCTTGACGGAAAGAAACTTCCCGGATATTGGTGACTCCTTGGAAGTTTCCTTCAGCAGTTCTCCTCTGGGAAGGAGCGCACGTGCCCGACACCAGCACGGGAAGCGACGCCAGCAAGAGAGGCACTGGAAACACCGGGGGCGGGGGCGGCGGCGCCCGGCTGTCCCGTCGTACCGTCCTCGCCGCCGGCGCCGGACTCACCGCCGCGCTGACCGTACCGGCCACCGCCCGCGCCGCCACCCCCGACGACCGCGGCCTCAAGGCCCTGATCTCCGGGATGTCGCTGGAGGAGAAGGTCGGCCAGCTCTTCGTGATGCGGGTCTACGGCGCCTCCGCCACCGCCCCCGACCAGGCCGACATCGACGCCAACCTGAGCGAACTGGGCGTGCGCACCGCGGCCGAGCTGATCGCGAAGTACCGGGTCGGCGGGATCATCTACTTCACCTGGGCCCACAACACCCAGAACCCGCGACAGATCGCGGACCTGTCCAACGGCATCCAGCAGGCCTCCCTGGACCAGCCGCGCGGCCTGCCGATGCTGATCGCCACCGACCAGGAGCACGGCGCGGTGTGCCGGGTGGGCAAGCCCGCCACCCTCCTCCCCGGCGCCATGGCCATCGGCGCGGGCGGCTCCGTCACCGCCGCCCGCACCGTCGGCCGGATCTCCGGCGCCGAACTGCGCGCCCTCGGCATCAACCAGGACTACTCGCCGGACGCCGACGTGAACGTCAATCCGGCCAACCCGGTGATCGGCGTGCGCTCCTTCGGCGCCGACCCGGCGGCGGTCGCGGAGCTGGTCGCCGCCGAGGTGAAGGGCTACCAGTCGTCCCGCGTCGCCGCCACCGCCAAGCACTTCCCGGGCCACGGCGACACCGCCGTCGACAGCCACTACGGCTTCCCGGTCATCACCCACAGCCGGGAGCTGTGGGAGCGACTGGACGCGGTGCCGTTCCGGTCGGCGATCGCGGCGGGCATCGACTCGATCATGACCGCGCACATCCAGTTCCCGGCCCTGGACGACTCCGGTGACCCGGCCACCCTCTCCGCGCCCATCCTCACCGGCATCCTGCGCGGCGAACTCGGCTACGACGGCGTGGTGATCACCGACTCCCTCGGCATGGAGGGCGTGCGCACCAAGTACGGCGACGACCGGGTGCCGGTGCTCGCGCTGAAGGCCGGCGTGGATCAGTTGCTCAACCCGCCGTCCATCGACACGGCCTGGCACGCGGTCCTGAAGGCCGTCCAGGACGGCGAGCTGACCGAGGCCCGCCTCGACGAATCGATCCTGCGCATCCTGCGGATGAAGGCCCGGCTCGGCCTGTTCGACCGGACGCACGTGAGCCGGGCGGCCGTGGACCACCTGGTCGGCAGCCCGGCCCATCTGGCCGCGGCCGACCGCATCGCCGAACGCACCACCACCCTGCTGGTCAACGAGGACGGCACGCTGCCCCTGGACCGCCGCAGCCGGCCCCGGCTGCTGGTCGTCGGCGCCGACCCGGCCTCCCCGTCCGGCACCACGGGCCCGCCGACGGGCGTGCTGGCCGCCGCCTTCACGGAGCTGGGCTTCACCGCCACCGCCCTGCCGACCGGCACGAGCCCCTCCGCCGCGGTCATCGACCAGGCGGTGGCCGCCGCTGGCGACGCGGACGCGGTGGTGGTCGCCACCTACAACGTGACGGCGGGCAGCTCCCAGACCACCCTGGTCAGCAGGCTGTCGGCGACGGGCAAGCCGGTGGTGGCGCTCGCCGTGCGCAACCCGTACGACGTGGCCCAGCTCCCCTCGGCCCGGGCCTGCCTGGCGTCGTACTGCTGGACCGACGTCGAACTCCGCGCCGCCGCACGGGTGATCGCGGGCCGGGTCAAGCCGCGCGGCAAGCTCCCGGTGCCGGTGCAGCGGGCCGACGACCCGACGCAGGTGCTGTACCCGATCGGCCACGGCCTGACGTACTGAGGCCGGCCGGAGCACCGGGGCGTACGGGCTACGCCGCCTCGCTGAGCAGTCGTACGAGGTGGTCGTGGCCCGCGGCGAGCAGGCCGGGCAGCGGGGCGGCCTGCTCGTACCACCGCTTCTCGTACTCCCAGCACAGCCAGCCGTCCCAGCCGTTCCGGCACAGCACGTCCACGCACTCGGTGAGCGGCAGCACGCCCGCGCCGAGCGGCAGCGGGGTGGTGTCCTCGGCCGAGGCGATGTCCTTGACCTGCACGTATCCCAGGTGAGGGGCGAGCGCCGCGTAGCTCTGCGCGGGCTGCTCGCCCCCCAGCCAGGTGTGCATCACGTCCCACACCGCCCCGACCCGGCGATGCCCCACGGGCCCGAGCACCCGGATGGCGTCGGCGCCGGTGCGGTGCGAGTCGTGGGTCTCCAGCAGGATCCGCACCCCGAGCGCGGCCGCGTCCTCGGCGGCGGTGCCGAGCCGCCGGGCGGCGATCGCGTCGGCCTCCGCGCGGGCGGACTCCCCGCGGCCGGTCTCCCCGCCGGGGAAGACGCGGACGAAGGGCGCGCCGAGATCGTGGGCGAGCCGCAGCAGCCCCCGCAGCTCGTCGAGTACGGCCGAGTCGTCACCGGGCGCGGCGACCCGGGCATACCCGGCGACACACAGCGGCTCGACACCGGCGCTCGCGAACAACGCGGCGGTCTCGGCGCGTTCGGCGGGGGAGAGGCCGGGATGCACCGGTTCCTCGGGATGGGCACGCAGCTCGACACCGTGATAGCCGTGCGCGGACGCGAGCGCCAGAACGTCCGGGACGGACAGGCCGGGGACACCGAGAGTGGAGAACGCCAGCTTCATGCACAACGACCTTACGCCCCTCCGGGGGCTACACCCGCGGCACGCCCGTCGACCCCCGCACCACCAACTCCCCCCGCACCGCGCCGATGCCCCCGGCCGGCGTCTGTTCGCGGCCCATGGCGATGCGTCCGGCACGCGCGCCCGCCTCGGCGAGGGGCAGTCGGAGAGAGGTCAGCGCGGGTACCGCGTCCGCGCTGAAGGGGAGGTCGTCGAAACCGGCGACCGACACGTCCTGCGGTATGCGCAGCCCCGCGTCGCGCAGCGCCGCGCACGCCCCCAGGGCGAGGGAGTCGTTCGCGGCGACCAGGGCCGTCAGTGACGGGTCCCGCCGCAGCAGTTCCCGTGCCCCGTCGTACCCGGACTGCCGGTCGAACCGCCCGCACACGGTCCACCGGGGGTCCTCCTCGATGCCCGCCGCGGCGAGCGCGGCCCGGTGACCCGCGAGCCGCTGCCGCGTCGTGGTCCGCTCCTCCGGCCCGCCGAGGTAGCCGAGCCGCCGGTGCCCGAGCCCGAGCAGATGCTCGGTCACGGCACGCGCCCCGCCGGCGTTGTCGAAGGTGAGCGCGACCGCTCCGGTGTCCGGCACCGGGGGCCGCCCGCACAGCACCACCCGCGTCCCGGCCTCCCCGAGCTTGCGCAGCTTCGCCGCGAGGGCCGCCGCGTGCGGCGCGTCCACCACCGCGCCGCCGGTCAGCACGACGGCCGCGGCGCGCTGCCGTTGCAGCAGCGTCAGGTACTTCAGTTCCTGCTCGGGCGAGCCGTCGGTGTTGCAGACGACCGCGAGCCGTTCGCCCCCGGCCCGGCCCCCGGTGCCCCCGATCTCCGCCTGGATCGCGCTCGCCATGATCCCGAAGAAGGGGTCGGCGATGCAGTGGACGAGGATGCCGACCAGGTCGGAGGTGGCGGCGGCGAGCGAGCTGGCGGGGCCGTTGAGGACGTAGTCCAGCTCGTCCACCGCGCGCAGCACCCGCTCGCGGGTCGGCGTGGCCACCGGGTAGTTGCCGTTCAGCACGCGCGACACCGTCGCGGGGGAGACCTGGGCACGGGCGGCCACGTCCGCCAGGGTCACGGTCATCTCGTCTCTCCTCAGGTCGCGCATCTCGTCGTCGTCCTGAGGGTAGCTTCCGCTTCCTCCCCGCCAGAAAGCGCTTGCTATGATCATTGTCGCAGTACAGACAACGCGGCACAGCGCCACAAAAGAGGCGATCGGCTAGAGTTCGACCCGCTCGCCGGGCTTGAGCAGATGCAGCCGGTCCGTGAGCCCTGCCCGGGCGAAGGCCGTTTCGAGCGTGTCGGGGCCCTGTGTGAAGTGCGCCCAGTGCTCGAAGTGCAGCGGGACGACATGGCGAGCGCCCAGGATCCGGGCCGCCTCGGCCGCGCCGTCGCTGGTCAGGGTGAGGTAGGCGTCGCCGACCAACGGCGTTCGGGCCGCGCCTGCGAACAAGACGGCGATGTCGACCGGGCCGAAGTGGTTCGCCACCCGGCGCACGACGTCGAGTGAGGCGTTGTCCCCGCTGACGTAGACGGTCGGTCGGCCCTCGCCCTCGATGACGAAGCCGGTGACCTCGCCGACGAGGTGCTCGCTGCCGTCGGGACCGTGCTGCGCGGGCACCCCCGTGATGCGCACGCCGCCTTCGAGGTCGTACGAGTCCCAGTTCGCCAGTGTCCGAACCGGATCGCCGAGCCGCTCGCGGGCGGAGGCCGTGGACAGGACGAGCGGGGCGCCGAGCGCGTATGCCCGCCCCGCCGCGTCCAGGTTGTCGGGGTGCTGGTCGTGCGAAAGCAGCACCGCGTCCACCGCGCCGACCTCGGCGGCGGCGAGGGAGGGGCCGGCGGTCTTCACCAGGGTGCGGGTGCCGATGGGGTAGTCGCCGGGCGCGTCGAAGGTGGGGTCCGTGAGCAGGCGGGTCACGCCGAACTCGATGAGGGCCGTGGGGCCACCGAGGTAGCGGATGGTCGTCATACGATCCCGAACTCGCCGTGTTACCCGGGTATTCCACCGGCTCCTGGCATGAGGCGGGCCCAGCCGTCCACGAAGAGGAGGGCCGGGCCGGAGGTGTCCTCGCCGTCAGCCCTTGAGGTACCCATCCTTGACGGCACCGATGAAGGAGGTCCAGCCGTCGGTGGAGAAGAGCAGCGCCGGGCCGGAGGCGTCCTTGCTGTCGCGGACGGGGACGGTGGCGTGGCCGGAAGCGATCTCCACGCAGTTGTCGTTGGTGCCGCCGCTGTAGCTGGACTTGTACCACCCGGTGAGGGTGGACGCGTCGGAGCGGTCAGCCATAGAGGTGTCCGTTCTTGACGGCGCCGACGAAGGAGGTCCAGCCGTTCACGGAGAAGAGCAGTGCCGGGCCGGAGCTGTTCTTGCTGTCGCGGACGGGGACGAGGGCGTGGCCGGAGGCGATCTCCACGCAGTTGTCGTGGTTGCCGCCGCTGTAGCTGGACTTGTACCACCCGGTGAGGGTGGACGCGTCGGAGACGGTGTGTTCATTGCTCAGCATGTGCGTGTTCCTCCGCTGCCGCTCTGACGAGGGCAAGTGATTCCTGTTGCGACAACGCGTCGCTCAGGGCCAGAGAGTAGGCGGTCTGGCTGGCCTTCACCATTGATGGATCATCCATCAAGTTGCCGGTGAAAACGGCCTCTACGTAGGCCACAGGGGCGGAGTCCGCGAAGCTCATGAGCGTGAGGTCGCTCTGCATGAGGGCGTGCGCTCCGACGCGATGTGGAAGCACATGGAGCCGCAGCCGTCCCGACTCGGCCATGTCGGCGATCTTGTGCAGCTGTTCGGCCATGACCTCGGGACCACCGACGCAGTGCCGCAGCGCCGACTCATCAAGGAGTGTCCAGACGACTGGCTGCGCGGGACCTTCGAACATGCGGCGGCGTTTCATTCGGTTGACGAGGAACTTTTCAAGTTCCCCGGCCGTGTAGTTCGGCCAGAACGAGCGGAATACGGCGCTTGCGTAGCCCTCGGTCTGGAGCACCCCAGGGACGAGGGACAGTCCGTACTGCTGGACCAGCGTGGCCTCTTGTTCAAGCTCCGCAGCGACGGCGAAGTAGTCGCTGTACTTCGACTCCAGGTCCTCCAGCCACCGTTCGAAGAACCCATCTGACCCGAGCGCTCGATCGATCCGCCGTGCGTCGTCGGGCTTGGGCAGCCGCCTTCCCGACTCGTAATGGCTGATCAACGTCGGCGAGCACACGATCTGCTCGCTCAGTTCTTCCTGGGTGAGCCCGGCTGACAATCGCCGCAGCCTCAACTCCTCCCCGTACTTCTCTCGCGGTGTCCGTGGTCTGCGGTCAACGCTCATCCGGCCAACTCCCTTGCTGACAAGCGCAAATGTCAACCCCCCACCTCTAGCAAGCGTAGCCACCGCCACCCCACGCTGTGACCAATTCGCCACACACCGCAGTCACCGCACACGAAACGGCAGGTCGGCATGACAAAACTCCTCGCCCGGTTGGCCGAGCTGTTGCTCCACGGGCGGCGGCGCCGCAGGCCGGTGTACCCGTCGTACTCCTGCCCGTACGTCGGCGGACCCACGACCTACCACCTCGGCCAGGCCCCCCTCCGGGGCGAGGACAGCCGACTCGTCCGCCCCTACCTCGATCTCGTGGAGACCTACGCATGAACGAACGTCTGCTTCCCTGGACCGGGCCCGAGGAGAAGCCCTGCTACCTCATCGGAGACGGCACGGGGTACGTCTCCCGGGTCGCGGACCAGGTCGAGACCGTGCAGCTCGGCATGGCGGGCGGCCTGCTGGCGCACGCCACCGAGCTGCTCGCGGAGCAGCCGCAGCTGACCCGGGAGGAGCTGCGCTACCTGGTCCGCCGCCTCAGCGAGTCGCTGAAAGAGGTCAAGCGGATCGCGGACAGCAGGGGCGCGCGGCTGAGGGATCTCCCGGAATCCGTGGCGGAGGATGTCAAGACGCCCGACGCGGCTCCGACTACAGGGTGAAGGGCCCGGCAGGGGCCCGTGAACCACGAGGAGTACGACATGCAGTTCCTGATCGGCCTGCACATCAACCCGGCCGTGCTGGACGCGCTGACCGACGAGGAGAAGGCGGCGGTCCAGGAGGGGCACGGGAAGTTCATCGAGACGCTGAAGGAGTCCGGCGAACTGGTCACCACGCAGGCGCTGGCCGACCCGTCGCAGTCCGCCGTCGTCACCGTGCGCGGCGGGCGGACGGTCGTCACCGACGGCCCCTTCCTGGAGGCCAAGGAGCACCTGGGCGGCTTCTACCTGGTCGACTGCGAGGACCGGGAGCGGGCGATCGAGCTGGCCGCGATGATTCCGGACGCCGCGATCGAGGGCCTGGGGGTCGAGGTGCGCCAGGTGATGTTCGCCTGCGGACAATTGGAGGCATGACCGAACTCCCGGCGGTGCCGGACATCGAGGGCCTGCTGCGCGACCTCGCGCCGCGGGTCCTCGGCGCGCTCGTACGCAGGAACGGCCGCTTCGAGGACTGCGAGGACGCCGTGCAGGAGGCCGTCCTCGCCGCCACCGCGCAGTGGCCGGCCGAGGGCGTGCCCGCCAGTCCGCGCGGGTGGCTGACCACCGTCGCCGCCCGCCGGCTGGTCGACCAGGCGCGCAGCGACCTCGCCCGCCGCGAGCGGGAGGCCGCCACCGCCGCCGAGGTGGCCCCGGGCGAGGTGCCGGACACCGACGACACCCTGCTCCTGCTGTTCCTGTGCTGCCATCCGACGCTGACCCCGGCCTCCCAGACCGCCCTGACCCTGCGGGCCGTCGGCGGCCTGACCACGGCCGAGATCGCCGGCGCCTTCCTGGTGCCGGAGGCCACGATGGCGGCCCGGATCAGCCGGGCCAAGCAGCGCGTCAGGGCGGTCGGCGGCACCTTCCCCCGGCCGGGGGCCCCGGAACTCCGGGAGCGGCTGCCGGTCGTCCTGCACGTGCTCTACCTGATCTTCAACGAGGGCTACACCGCCTCCTCGGGCGACCGCCTGGACCGCCCCGACCTCGCCCGCGAGGCCATCCGGCTCACCCGGGCCGTGCACGCCCGGCTCCCCGAGGACGGCGAGGTCACCGGGCTGCTCGCGCTGATGCTGCTGACCCACGCCCGGCGCCCGGCCCGCACCACCGCGTCCGGCGACCTGGTGCCGCTGGCGGAGCAGGACCGTACGACGTGGGACCACGCCCTGATCGAGGAGGGCACCGACCTGGTCGCGGCTGCGCTGGCCGGACCGGACCTCGGCCCCTACCGGCTCCAGGCCGCCATCGCCGCCACCCACGCCGACGCGGCCAAGGCCGAGGAGGCCAACTGGGCCCAGGTGTACGCCCTTTACCTCATCCTGGAGCGCATCGCACCCAATCCCATGGTCACCCTCAACCGCGCGATCGCCCTCGCGGAGACCGAGGGCCCCGAGGCCGGGCTCGCCCTCCTCGCCACCCTGGACGGCGACACCCGGATGGCCCGCCACCACCGGCTGCTGTCCGTCCGGGCGCATCTGCTGGAGCGCGCCGGTGACACGCGGGGGGCGTACGACCACTACCGGCGCGCCGCGAAGGCCACCGCGAGCCTCGCCGAACAGCGCTACCTGGAGTCCCGGGCCGCCAGAGTTTCCCGAGACTAGAAGAACACCCCGCACCGCAGCAGCACGTTGGCGTACGGACTCGCCTCGCCCGTGCGCACGATCAGCCGCGCGCCCGCCGACAACTCCTTGAGCCGCTCGTGCGGTACGAAGTCCAGGTTGGCGAACCGCCGCTCCAGCAGGTCCAGATGGGCCCCGCGCAGCTCCTCAGCAACCGTGGCGCCCTCGATCACCAGCTCGTCCATCAGCCCCTCGAAGACCTCCGCGAAGGACGGCACCCCGGCCCGGAACGCCAGGTCCACCACGCGCGGCCCGTGCGGGATCGGCATGCCCGCGTCGCACACCAGGATCTCGTCCGTGTGCCCCAACTCGGCCAGCGCACCGGCCAGATGACGATTGAGGATGCCCGCCTTCTTCACAGTGCCTCGACCTCCTCGGCCGTCGGGTACGACTCCTGGGCCCCCGCCTTCGTCACGGCCGCCGCGCCGACCCGGGCCGCGTAGCCCGCCGCCTCCGCGAGGCTCGCGCCCGCGCCCAGCCGCCACGCCAGCGCGGCCGTGAACGCGTCGCCCGCGCCCGTGGTGTCCACCGCGTCGACCTTCACCGACGCCACCCGACTCGCGCCCGAGCCGTCGTACACCAGCGCGCCCTCGGCGCCGAGCGTGACCACCACCGAGCGCGGGCCCAGGGCCAGCAGCCCGCGCGCCCAGTCCTCGGGGTCCGCCCCGGTGGGCTCGCCGAGGATCACCCGCGCCTCGTGCTCGTTGACGATCAGCGGGTCGCAGGCCGCCAGTACCTCGGCGGGCAGCGGGCGCGGCGGGGAGGGGTTGAGCACGAAACGGGTGCCGGACGGCAGGTTCCGTACCAACTCCGCCACCGTCTCCAGCGGGATCTCCAGCTGGGCCGAGACCACGCGGGAGGCGCGCAGCAGGCCCTCGGCCGCCCGGACGTCCGCCGGGGTGAGGCGGGCGTTGGCGCCCGGCGACACCACGATGCTGTTGTCCCCCGACGGGTCGACGGTGATCAGCGCGACCCCGGTCGGCGCCCCGCCCGTCAGCACCCCCGCCGGGTCGACGCCGGCCGAGCGCAGGGAGTCGAGCAGCAGCCGGCCGTGGCCGTCGTCGCCGACCCGCGCCAGCAGGGCCGTACGGGCCCCCAGCCGGGCCGCGGCGACCGCCTGGTTGGCGCCCTTGCCGCCGGGGTGCGTGGACAGATCGCCGCCGAGCACCGTCTCACCGGCGGCCGGCCGCCGCTCGACACCGATCACCAGGTCGGCGTTGGCCGAACCCACGACCAACAGGTCGTAGTCGTACATCAGTTGACTCCCATGAAACCTGTGAAACCTGAGAAACGAACCGGGGCGGACGGTCGCCCCCATGGTGCACCCATGGTGTACGACCGCCCGCCCGAGGTGTCTTCGTCAGCCGTTGAATCCGGCCACGTTGTCCTTCGTGACCACCTTCACCGGCACCTTCACCATCTGCTCCACCTTCTTGCCCTGGGACGCCTTGAGCGCGTTGTCCACGGCGATCCGGCCGAGCTGGCTCGGCTGCTGCGCGACCGAGGCGTACAGCGTGCCCGCCTTGACCGCGTTCAGGCCGTCCGGGGTGCCGTCGAAGCCGACCACCGGCACCGACGTACCGGCCTTGGAACCCAGCGCCTTGATCGCGCCGAGGGCCATCTCGTCGTTGGCGGCGATGACGCCCTGCACGTCGGGGTGGGCCTGGAGCAGGTTCGACATCACGTCGAGGCCCTTGGTGCGGTCGAAGTCGGCGGGCTGCTGGGCCACCACCTTGATGCCCGGGTAGGCCTTCAGACCGTCGGCGAAGCCCTGCGCACGCTCACGCGCCGCCGAGGTGCCCGCCTGACCCTGGAGGATCACGATCTTGCCCTTGCCGCCCAGCTTCTCGGCGATCGTCCTGGCCGCCTGCTCACCGCCGGCGATGTTGTCCGAGGCCACCAGGGCGTTCACGTCGGCCTTGTTGACGCCGCGGTCGACCGCGATCACCGGGATCTTCGCCTTGTCGGCGGCCTTGACCGAGTTGCTCGCCGCGTCCGAGTCCACCGGGTTGACGATGATCCCGTCCAGGCCGGAACTGGTGAAGTTCTGGAGCTGGTTGGCCTGCTGGGAGGCGTCGTTCTGCGCGTCGGTGACCGTCAGGTCCACGCCCAGCTTCTTCGCCTCGGCCTGCGCGCCGGAGCGGATCTGCACGAAGAACGGGTTGTTCAGGGTCGACAGCGACAGGCCCATCTTCGGCTTGGCGCCGGCGGAGTCGCCGTTGTGCAGGAAGGAGGTCGCGCCGACGATCGCCACGGTCACCACGGCCGCGAGCCCGTACGTCGCCGCCTGCTTGCCCTTGTTGCCGCCGCCACCGGTGGTCACCGGGGTGGCACCCGCCTTGCGGCGCACGGTGTCGAGCAGCACCGCCAGCGCGATGACGACACCGATCACGACCTGCTGCCAGAAGGCGGAGACGTTCAGGAGGTTGAGGCCGTTGCGCAGCACCGCGAGGATCAGCGCGCCGACCAGGGTGCCGGACGCCTTGCCGGTGCCGCCCGCGAGCGAGGCACCGCCGATGACGACCGCCGCGATCGCGTCCAGCTCGTAGCCGTCGGCGGCCTGCGGCTGCGCGGAGGACAGCCGGGAGGCCAGCACGATGCCCGCCACCGCCGCGAACACACCGGACAGGGCGTAGATCGCGAGCTTCTGCTTCTTCACCCGCAGGCCGGACAGGCGCGCGGCCTCCTCGTTGCCGCCGATCGCGTACATCGAGCGACCGATGTAGGTGCGGCCGAGCACGAACGCGGCCAGCAGGCCCATGACGATCATGACCAGGACCGGCACCGGCAGCCAGTCGCCGAGGGTGTCCCCGAGGTGCGAGACCGAGTCGGGGAACGGGATCGGCACACCGCCGGAGATCACCAGCGACAGACCGCGCCCCACCGACAGCATGGCGAGCGTCGCGATGAACGGCGGCAGCTTGCCGTAGGCGATGAGGAAACCGTTCACCAGACCGGCCGCGACACCCGTGGCCACGGCGAGCACGACGGCGAGTACGACCGGCACCCCGTGCTGGGTGGCGCTCCACGCCAGCACCGTCGCCGACAGCGCGGCCACCGAGCCCACGGACAGGTCGATGCCCGCCGCGACGATCACGAAGGTGACACCGAAGGCGAGGATCGCCGTCACGGCGGCCTGGACACCGATGTTGAGCAGGTTGTCCGTCGTCAGGAAGTCACCGGACAGCGCCGACAGGGCGATGACCAGGACGATCAGCGCGGTCAGCGCGCCGTTGTCGAGCAGCAGCCGGCGCAGGCCGCCCGGGGCGCCACTCGCTCCCGTCGTGCTCTTGAGCGTGTCAGTGGCCACGGGTGGCCTCCTTCGCGGTGTTGTCGGTGGTGGGGTTGGATACGGCGAGCGCCATCACGGCGTCCTGGGTGGCCTCGTCGGCCGTGAGTTCTCCGGCGATGCGGCCCTGGGCCATCACCAGCACCCGGTCGCTCATGCCGAGCACCTCGGGCAGGTCGCTGGAGATCATCAGTACGGCGGCACCGGCGGCCGTCAGCTCGTTGATCAGCTGGTAGATCTCCACCTTGGCGCCCACGTCGATGCCGCGCGTCGGCTCGTCGAGGATCAGCACCCTGGTGTCGGCCAGCAGCCACTTGCCGATGACGACCTTCTGCTGGTTGCCGCCGGAGAGCGTGCGCACGTGCTGGCCGAGCCCGGCCATCCGCACGCCCAGCTGCCCGGCGATCCGCTCGGCCGCGACGTGCTGCGCCTTGCGGTCGACCAGCCCCGCGCGGGTCGCGGCGCGCATGGTCACCAGACCCAGGTTCTCCTCGACGGAGGCGTCGAGCACGAGGCCCTGCCCCTTGCGGTCCTCGGGCACGAGCCCGATCCCGGCCGCCATCGCGGCGTTCACGTCGGAGCGCCGCAGCGCGTGGCCGTCGACCTTCACGGCGCCGCCGTCGTACGGATCCGCGCCGAACACGGCCCGCACGACCTCGGTCCGCCCGGCGCCCACGAGTCCGGCGATGCCGACGACCTCACCGGCGTGCACCTCGAAGCTCACGTCGTGGAAGACGCCGTCGCGGGTCAGCCCCTCGACACTGAGCAACGCGGCGCCCTTGTCGGGGCGTCGACGCGGGTACTGCTGCTCGATGGAGCGTCCGACCATGAGCCGTACCAGCTCGTCCTCGGGGGTGGAGGCGGGCACCTGCCCGACGCTCCGGCCGTCCCGGATGACGGTGACCCGGTCTCCCAACGCGGCGATCTCGTCGAGGTGGTGGGTGATGAAGACGATCCCCACGCCGTCCGCGCGCAGCTGCCGCACGATGGCGAAGAGCTTCTCGACCTCTTCCGAGGTCAGCACGGCGGTCGGCTCGTCCATGATGAGCACGCGCGCGTCCAGGCTCAGCGCCTTGGCGATCTCCACCATCTGGAGCCGGGCGATGCCCAGTTCACGCACCCGGGCGCGGGGCGAGACCTGCACGCCGACCCGCTCCAGGAGCTTCGCGGCCTCGGCCTCCATCCGCCCCCGGTCGATCATGCCGAACCGGCGCGGCTGCCGGCCGAGGAAGATGTTCTCGGCGACGGTCAGGTCCGGTACCAGGTTGAACTCCTGGTAGATGGTGGCGATCCCGAGCCGCTCGGAGTCCTGCGCACCATGGATGCGCACCTCCTGGCCGCCGGCGAGGATCCGCCCGGAGTCGGGCGTGTAGGCGCCGGAGAGCATCTTGATGAGTGTGCTCTTGCCGGCTCCGTTCTCACCGAGCAGCACATGCACCTCGCCCCGGCGCAGGTCGAAGTCGACACTGTCGAGCGCGACCACGCCGGGAAAGGTCTTGCGTATGCCCTCGATGCGCAGCAACTCGTCCGGGTTGCTCACGTCGTGCTCCTTTGCACTGGGGGGAGGGGCGGGGTGGGGGAAGCGGGCGCCGGGACGAGCCGGGGACTGGCTCTCTCCTCGGTCTGGCCGGTCTGGCCGGTCTCGCCGGCCGCACCGGTTTCACCGGTCTCACCGCAGGAGCGGCGTACGACGAGCCGGGCGGCGAGGGCGACGGACGCGGCCGGCCGCCCTTCGATCCGGTCGACCAGGGCGCGTACGGCGGCCCGGCCCAGCTCGCCCGTGGGCTGGGCGATCGCGGTGACCGGGGGGTCGGTGTGCACGAACCACGGGATGTCGTCGAACGCGGCCAGCGCGATGTCGTCCGGCACCCGCAGCCCGCGCGCGCGGACCGCGTCCAGGGCGCCGAGCGCCATCAGGTTGTCCGCCGCGAAGACCGCGTCCGGCGGCTCGGGAAGATCGAGGAAGCCCTCGGTGACCCGGCGTCCGCTGGCGGCCTGGAAGTCGCCCTGGCCGATGTAGACGTCGGGGAGGGGGAGTCCGAATTCGGCCAGCGCGGCGCGGAAGGCCTCGACGCGCTCGCTGCCGGTGGTGGTGGCGGCGGGCCCGGCGATGATCGCGACCCGCCGGTGCCCGAGCCGGTGGAGGTGGCAGACGAGATCCTGTACGGCGGCCCGTCCGTCGGCGCGTACGACGGGGACGTCGACGCCGGGGATCCAGCGGTCCACGAACACCATGGGCGTACCGGCGCGGGCGGCGTCCAGCATCAGCGGGGACCCGCCGTCGGTGGGGGAGACGAGGAGCCCGTCGATCCGCCGGTCCAGCAGGTTGCGCACGTGGTGGTCCTGGAGATCGGGCCGCTCGTCGGCGTTCCCGATGATCACGCTGTACCCGAGGGAACGGGCCTCCTCCTCCACGGAGCGGGCCAGTTCGGTGAAGTACGGATTCAGCACGTCGCTGATGACGAGGCCGAGGGTGTGGGTCTGGTCGGTCCGCAGCGAACGCGCCACGGCGTTCGGCCGGTACCCCAGCGCCTCCACGGCGGCCAGCACACGGGTACGCGCATCGGCGCTCACGGACGGATGCGCGTTCAACACCCGCGACACCGTCGCGACGGACACGCCCGCCGCGGCGGCGACATCCTTGATACTCGCCACCTCCGGCCCACCTCCTTGTGAACTCGTGACGCTTGGAATCGATTACATCGAGACGCGAGAAACGATTGGAATCGATTACATGAGCGGTGACAAGGGGGTGAGGGTGGCCGAAACCGAATCGTGATGAGCGGTTCCGGCCGGCGATCTGCGGGTTCTACTCGGCGATGACGCCTCTACTCGCTGGCCATGGGCATCACGGGCACACATCCGACGGGACCGGGGAGGAGGCGGTGGACGGGGTCCCGTCATAGCGCCCCGATCTCCCGGTCCCGGGATTCACTCCTCGGTGAACAATCACTCCTCGGTGAACAACTCCGTGGTGCCGGCCGCGTGTACGGCCTGTTCGGCCCATGCCTCCAGTTGGTGGAGGTCGGTGCAGGCCTCGATGCGCTCGCGGGCGGCGTCGGGGACGGGGATGTGGCGCCATTCGAGGAGGCGGAGGACCATCTGCCGACAGGCCTCGATGCGCCCTTCCTCCCGCCCTTCTTCCCGGCCTTCCTCACGCACCTGCTCGGCCAGGGGGTGGCGCCAGAAGTACTGGATCCCTGTTATCTACGCCACCCCCGATCTTGCGGTCCCGGGATTCACTTCTCGGTGAACAACTCCGTGGTGCCAGCCGCGTGTACGGCCTGTTCGGCCCATGCCTCCAGTTGGTGGAGGTCGGTGCAGGCCTCGATGCGTTCGCGGGCGGTGTCGGGGACGGGGATGTGGCGCCATTCGAGGAGGCGGAGGACCATCTGCCGACAGGCCTCGATGCGCCCTTCCTCCCGCCCTTCTTCCCGCCCTTCTTCCCGGCCTTCCTCTCGCCCTTCCTCCCGCACCTGCTCGGCCAGTGGGTGGCGCCAGAAGTACTGGACCGTCTTCATCAATTCCCTCCACATCTGCTTCGCCTGGGGGTTGGTCAGGCAGGAGTCGACGAACTGTGCGAAGACCGCGGCGGTGTCTTCGTCGACGGACCGCAGAGCGGCCACCAGGGATTCCAGTATGGCCGGAGCCTGCGGGCCACGCCCGTGTGTCATGGCCGAAAGCACCGCGAGGGACGGGTCCCGCACGGCCGCCCCCTCGTCGGTGATCACCGGCACGTTGTCCGGCCCCAGCACCAGCGGACGCACCGTCAGCGAGTGCCAGCCCCGGAACCCGAACCGGATGGGCCGCGAGGCCCACTGGGCGGTCGTGCTGCTCTGCGTGATCACGATCAGCACCGGCTCGCAGCGGTACTTCTCGTACAGGTAGGAGAGGTAGTACGGCCAGCTGCCCCGTTTCCGCTCGTCCACCTTTCCCTGCGACTCCACCACCAGCAAGTAGGTGCCCTCGTCCGTCTTCGCCCGCAGCAGCGTGTCCACCCGCCGCTCGACTGGTTCGATCTCGGTGAGGTCCACGTTCAGCGCCGCGATCTCCCGTGGCTCGGGGAACGGCACGTGCAGCACCCGCTGCAACGCCTGCGTCAGGATCTTCGGATCCTTCTGGAAGATCCGGTGCAACGCCTCGTGCGACGAGCCGACCATCGACACTCCCTCCTGTCGTACGACGTGATCAACGAGCCGGATCGGCAAAAGTCGCATCTGGAGATCGTGGATTCACCCGGGACCGTCACCTGCGCCGCCACCTGTCACACGTGCCCAGTACCGTCGGACCATGGCGCAACAGGCGGGGACGCAGACCGGTGAGCGGCGGACGGCCGTGCTCGAAGGGGTGCTGGAGCGGATCACGTACGCCAACGAGGAGAACGGGTACACCGTTGCCCGGGTCGACACCGGCCGGGGGGCCGGTGAGCTGCTCACCGTCGTCGGCGCGCTGCTCGGTGCCCAGGTCGGGGAGTCCCTGCGGATGGAGGGGCGGTGGGGGTCGCATCCCCAGCACGGGAAGCAGTTCCAGGTCGAGAACTACACCACCGTGCTGCCCGCCACCGTCCAGGGCATGCGGCGGTACCTCGGCTCGGGGCTGGTGAAGGGGATCGGGCCCGTCTTCGCCGACCGGATCACCCAGCACTTCGGCACCGACACCCTCCGCGTCATCGAGGAGGAGCCCAAGCGGCTGATCGAGGTGCCGGGGCTCGGGCCCAAGCGGACCAAGAAGATCGCCGAGGCGTGGGAGGAGCAGAAGGCGATCAAGGAGGTCATGCTCTTCCTCCAGACCGTCGAGGTGTCCACCTCCATCGCCGTGCGGATCTACAAGAAGTACGGCGACGCGTCGATCGACGTGGTCAGGAAGAACCCCTACCGGCTCGCCGCCGACGTCTGGGGCATCGGCTTCCTCACCGCCGACAAGATCGCCCAGTCCGTCGGCATCCCCCACGACAGCCCCGAGCGCGTCAAGGCCGGTCTCCAGTACGCCCTCTCCCAGTCCGCCGACCAGGGCAACTGCTACCTCCCCGAGGAGCGGCTCATCGCCGACGCCGTCAAGCTGCTCCAGGTCGACACCGGGCTCGTCATCGAGTGCCTCGCCGAGCTGGCCCAGGAGCCGGAGGAGGGCGGCGACCCCGGGGTCGTGCGGGAGAAGGTGCCGGGGCCCGACGGGGGAGAGCAGAGCGTCACCGCCGTCTACCTCGTGCCCTTCCACCGCGCCGAGCTGTCCCTCGCCGCCCAGTTGCTGCGCCTCCTGCGCACCGACGAGGACCGCATGCCCGGCTTCCAGGACGTGGACTGGGACAAGGCCCTCGGCTGGCTGCGGACGCGCACCCGCGCCGACCTCGCGCCCGAGCAGGAGGCCGCCGTCCGGCTCGCGCTCACCCGCAAGGTCGCCGTCCTCACCGGCGGCCCCGGCTGCGGCAAGTCCTTCACCGTCCGCTCCATCGTGGAGCTGGCCCGCGCCCGGCGGGCCAAGGTGCTGCTCGCCGCGCCGACCGGGCGCGCCGCCAAGCGGCTGGCCGAGCTGACCGGGGCCGAGGCGTCCACCGTGCACCGGCTGCTGGAGCTGAGGCCCGGGGGCGACGCGGCGTACGACCGGGAGCGGCCGCTCGACGCCGACCTGGTGGTGGTGGACGAGGCGTCCATGCTGGACCTCCTCCTCGCCAACAAGCTGGTGAAGGCCGTACCGCCGGGCGCGCACCTCCTGTTCGTCGGAGACGTCGACCAGTTGCCCAGCGTCGGCGCCGGTGAGGTGCTGCGGGACATGCTCGCCGAGGACAGCCCCGTCCCCGCCGTCCGGCTCACCCGCGTCTTCCGGCAGGCCCAGCAGTCCGGTGTCGTCACCAACGCGCACCGGATCAACGCGGGGCAGCACCCCCTCACCGACGGGCTCAAGGACTTCTTCCTCTTCGTGGAGGACGACACGGAGGAGGCCGGCCGGCTCACCGTGGACGTGGCGGCACGGCGGATCCCGGCCAGATTCGGGCTCGACCCGCGCCGGGACGTGCAGGTGCTCGCGCCGATGCACCGGGGACCGGCCGGGGCCGGCACGCTCAACGGGCTGCTCCAGCAGGCCATCACCCCGGCGCGCCCCGACGTGCCCGAGAAGCGGTTCGGCGGGCGGGTCTTCCGTGTCGGGGACAAGGTGACCCAGATCCGGAACAATTACGAGAAAGGGAAGAACGGGGTCTTCAACGGCACCGTGGGCGTCGTCACCGCGCTCGACCCGGTCGACCAGCGGCTGACGGTGCTGACGGACGAGGACGAGGAGGTTCCGTATGAATACGACGAACTGGACGAACTCGCCCACGCGTACGCGGTGACCATCCACCGTTCACAGGGAAGTGAATATCCCGCCGTGGTGATCCCCGTCACCACGGGAGCATGGATGATGCTGCAGCGAAACCTGCTCTACACGGCCGTGACGAGGGCCAAGCGGCTGGTCGTCCTGGTCGGCTCCCGCAGGGCGATCGGCCAGGCCGTACGCACCGTGTCGGCCGGTCGGCGGTGTACGGCGCTGGACTCCAGGCTCATCGCGAAGAAATGATCGATCAAATGAGTCAGGAAGGTCACAGAGCACTTCCGGTTGCCTCTTCGAGGGGGCAGGATGAGCAGGTTGGCGGCACTGAGTGCCGTCAATAGGTCTAATGGTCGACCCCGAGTGCACTCTCCTGAGCCAAATGGGGGATGGTAGAGACAGTCAGGGCACCTCGAAGATGAGGCACTACGTCGGTGAGGGAAGACGTGAGCGACAACTCTGTAGTACTGCGGTACGGCGACGGCGAGTACACCTACCCGGTGGTCGACAGCACCGTCGGCGACAAGGGCTTCGACATCGGGAAGCTGCGCACCCAGACCGGGCTGGTGACCCTCGACAGCGGGTACGGCAACACCGCCGCCTATAAATCCGCGGTCACCTACCTCGACGGCGAGGCGGGCATCCTCCGCTACCGCGGCTACCCCATCGAGCAGCTGGCCGAGCGCTCCACCTTCCTGGAGGTGGCGTACCTGCTGATCAACGGCGAGCTGCCCACCGCCGACGAGCTGACGGTCTTCAAGGACGAGATCACGCGGCACACGCTGCTGCACGAGGACGTCAAGAACTTCTACAAGGGCTTCCCGCGCGACGCCCACCCGATGGCCATGCTGTCCTCGGTCGTCTCGGCGCTGTCCACCTTCTACCAGGACAGCCACAACCCGTTCGACGAGAAGCAGCGCGACCTCTCCACGATCCGGCTGCTGGCCAAGCTGCCGACGATCGCGGCGTACGCGTACAAGAAGTCGATCGGTCACCCGTTCGTCTACCCGCGCAACGACCTCGGCTACGTCGAGAACTTCCTGCGCATGACCTTCTCGGTCCCGGCCGACGAGTACGAGCTGGACCCGGTCGTCGTCTCCGCGCTGGAGAAGCTGCTCATCCTGCACGCCGACCACGAGCAGAACTGTTCGACCTCCACGGTCCGCCTCGTCGGCTCGTCGCAGGCCAACATGTTCGCGTCGATCTCGGCCGGCATCAACGCGCTGTGGGGCCCGCTGCACGGCGGCGCCAACCAGTCCGTCCTGGAGATGCTGGAGGGCATCCGCGACTCGGGCGCCGACGTCGACACCTTCATCCGCAAGGTGAAGAACAAGGAGGACGGCGTCCGCCTGATGGGCTTCGGCCACCGGGTCTACAAGAACTTCGACCCGCGCGCCAAGATCATCAAGGCCGCCGCGCACGACGTCCTCTCCGCCCTCGGCAAGTCCGACGAGCTGCTGGACATCGCGCTCAAGCTGGAGGAGCACGCGCTCTCCGACGACTACTTCGTCTCGCGCAGCCTCTACCCGAACGTCGACTTCTACACCGGTCTGATCTACCGGGCCATGGGCTTCCCGACCGAGATGTTCACGGTCCTGTTCGCCCTCGGCCGGCTGCCGGGCTGGATCGCCCAGTGGACCGAGATGATCAAGGAGCCGGGTTCCCGCATCGGCCGCCCGCGCCAGATCTACACGGGCGTGGTCGAGCGCGACTTCGTCCCCGTCGAGGAGCGCTGAGCCCCGGCGAGCTCACCGAGCCCGGAACACACCGGGCTCGGGTGTAGCCGGTACAGCCGAAGAAGAAGGCGCCCTGAGTCGCCGGTCCCCCCACGGGCCGACGACCAGGGCGCCTTCCCATGTCCCGGTGCGGATTCCCCCCACGGGATCCGGGCCGGGCGCTCGGAGAGGACAGCGCCTGAATCGCTGTCGATTGCGGTCTGCCGGGACAAGCACGCCGGGAGGGCCGCTCAAAGCTTCCCGGTGTACGTGCCCCGGCAACGCATCTCCGGGGAAGTCCCCCAAGACATCCCCAGACGTCGGAACAGCGCCCCCCAAGACGCCGATCCGACATCGCCAACTTAGACCTTCGAACCCCTTCGATGGTTACGTTCACAGCACTGTGATCTGCGTCTCTTGCATATGTCCCTTTGGTACGCAAGAGCCCCGATCTGTTGATCGGAGCCCGAACGTAAGGAAGATGCGCGAGCCTTGTGAAGAGCTTATGTGAGGCCCGCGCCCGTCTCTAGGGGGACCCCGGCTTCCGCTTCGCGCGACCTCGCGTGGAATCTCGCCGAACCCTCAGCGGAACCGGCGCAGTCGCAGGCTGTTGGTCACCACGAACACGGAGGAGAACGCCATCGCGGCACCCGCGATCATCGGGTTCAGCAGTCCCGCGGCGGCCAGCGGCAGCGCGGCCACGTTGTAGCCGAACGCCCACACCAGGTTGCCCTTGATCGTGCCCAGCGTCCGCCGGGACAGCCGGATGGCGTCCGCGGCCGTGCGCAGGTCGCCGCGGACCAGCGTCAGGTCGCCCGCCTCGATCGCCGCGTCCGTGCCGGTGCCCATCGCGAGGCCCAGGTCGGCGGTGGCGAGGGCGGCCGCGTCGTTGACCCCGTCGCCGACCATGGCCACCGCGCGGCCCTCGTCCTGCAGCCGTCGTACGACGTCCACCTTGTCCTCGGGCAGCACCTCGGCGTACACCTGCCCGGCGTCGATGCCGACGGCCTTCGCGACCGACTCGGCGACCGTCCGGTTGTCCCCGGTGAGCAGCACCGGCGTCAGCCCGAGGGCGCGCAGCTCGCGGATCGCCTCGGCGCTGGTCTCCTTGATCGCGTCGGCGACGGCGAGGACCCCGCGGGCCCGGCCGTCCCAGCCCGCCAGGACGGCCGTACGGCCCTCCCGCTCGGCCTCGGCGGCCGCCCGGGCCAGCTCCTCGGGAACGTCGTCGTACAGGCGCCCCACGGCCACCTCGCGGCCGTCCACGCGCCCGCGCACGCCCCGCCCGGGGACGTTCTCGAAACTCTCGGCCACCGGCAGCGTGCCGACGCGCTCCTCGGCGCCGGCCGCGATGGCGCGGGCGACGGGGTGCTCGGAGGCGTGCTCCAGGGCGCCCGCGAGGCGCAGCAGCTCCTTCTCGTCCTCGCCGTCGGCGGCGAGGACCGTCTGGAGGGTCATCCGGCCGGTGGTGACGGTGCCGGTCTTGTCCAGGACGACGGTGTCGACCCGGCGCGTGGACTCCAGCACCTCGGGGCCCTTGATCAGGATGCCGAGCTGGGCGCCGCGCCCGGTGCCGACCATCAGCGCGGTCGGCGTGGCGAGGCCCAGCGCGCAGGGGCAGGCGATGATCAGCACGGCGACGGCGGCGGTGAACGCGGAGACCGCGTCCCCGGTGACGCCGAGCCAGACGCCGAAGGTGGCGAGCGCGATCAGGATGACCACGGGCACGAACACCGCGGAGACGCGGTCGGCGAGCCGCTGCACCTCGGCCTTGCCGCTCTGCGCGTCCTCCACCAGCCGGGCCATCCGCGCGAGCTGGGTGTCGGCGCCGACCCGGGTGGCCTCGACGACGAGGCGCCCGCCCGCGTTGACCGTGGCGCCGGTGACCTTGTCGCCGGGGCCGACGTCCACCGGCACCGACTCGCCGGTCAGCATGGAGGCGTCGACCGCGGAGACGCCCTCGACGACGGTGCCGTCGGTGGCGACCTTCTCGCCGGGCCGTACGACGAACCGGTCGCCGACCGCCAGCGAGGACACGGGCACCCGCACCTCGCGCCCCTCCCGCAGCACGGCGACGTCCTTGGCGCCCAGCTCCAGCAGGGCCTTGAGGGCCGCGCCGGCGCGCCGCTTGGAGCGGGCCTCCAGGTAGCGGCCGAGCAGGATCAGCGCGACGACGCCGGAGGCGACCTCCAGGTAGATGGTGGAGGCGCCGTCCATGCGGGAGACGGTGAGGCGGAACTCGTCGTGCATGCCGGTCATCCCGGCGTGGCCGAAGAACAGCGCCCACAGCGACCAGCCGAACGCGGCCAGCGTGCCGACCGAGACCAGGGTGTCCATGGTGGCCGCGCCGTGCCGGGCGTTGGTCCAGGCGGCGCGGTGGAAGGGCGCGCCGCCCCAGACGACGACGGGCGCGGCGAGGGTGAGGGAGAGCCACTGCCAGTTGTCGAACTGGAGGGCCGGGATCATCGCGAGCAGCACCACGGGGAGGGCGAGCAGCGCGGAGACGAGCAGCCGGTGGCGCAGGGCGCCGAGTTGGGGGTCCTGCCCGGCGGAATCCGGGGCCGCGGCCTCGGGTTCGGGCCGCGGCGGGGCGGGTTCCTCGGCGGTGTACCCGGTCTTGACGACGGTGGCGATGAGGTCGGCGACCTCGACGCCCGCGCCGTAGCTGACCTTCGCCTTCTCGGTGGCGTAGTTGACGGTGGCGCTGACGCCGTCCATCCGGTTGAGCTTCTTCTCCACGCGCGCCGCACAGGAGGCGCAGGTCATCCCGCCGATGAGCAGTTCGACCTCGGAGGTCGTGCCGGGGGCCACGGCTGTCTCCGCGTTCACGGCTGTCTTCGCGATGGTGCTGGTCATGTCCGGACTCCAGACATCGGACCGGACCGCGCGGAGCCAGTATCAGCTGGTCGGCACGGCCGGTCGGGGCTGTGGAAGGGCGGTGCTCAGGCCTTGCCGGCCAGCTCGAAGCCGGCCTCGTCCACGGCGGCGCGGACGGCCTCGTCGTCCAGCGGGGCCGCGGAGACGACGGTCACCTCGCCGCTCGACGCGACGGCCTGCACCGAGGCGACGCCGGGGAGCTGGGAGATCTCGCCGGAGACGGCTCCCTCGCAGTGGCCGCAGCTCATGCCGGTCACCTGGTAGACGGTGGTGACGGAGGCCGGGGTGTCGGTCTGGGCGCTCATGTCGTTCTCCTCGTCGTGACACGTGGGGCCGGTGCTGTTCCCGATGGTTCCCCACTGTCTCCAGACTATACCCCTAGGGGGTATTTTTCCAAGGAGGATTCCGTCGGGCGAGTGACAGCGCCCAGGCGAGTCCGGCCAGCGCGACGAGCGTCGGGCCGAGCGCGGAGACCAGGGTGAGCAGATGCTGCTGCGCGGCGCTCGGCTGGGGCGGGTACCCCGGCGCGAACAGCCCGGTCCGCGCGCCCCGGCCCGTGAGCCGGACCACCAGCCACGGCGCGATCCCGCGGGCCGTGTCCGTCAGGGCGTGCAGCAGGGCGGCGCCCACGCAGGCGGCGACCACCGGCGGGGCGTACCGGAAGCGCCCGTCGGGACGGCGCAGCGCCAGCAGGACGCCGCCCGTGACCGCGGTCCAGGAGCCCTGCCCGAGGGGCGCGAGCAGCCCGCGCGCCAGCTCCGTCTCCAGCTGCCCCCAGGGGTCCGGGGCCCACAGGGCCGCGTCGAGCACGTGTCCGGCGCTTTCCATCGCCGCGAAGCCGACGCCGACGGCGGCGCCGAGCACCAGCCCGGCCCGCACGCCGCGGACGGCCGGCTGCCGGCGCAGCGCGAACACCAGCGCCCCCAGCTTGGCCGCCTCCTCGGCCAGGGCGACGGTCAGGAACCGGCCGGGGGAGGGGACGGGCGCGGACGACGCCGCGAGCGAGGCGCCGAGCACCCCGAGCGCGCCGCCCGCCAGGAAGCAGCCGAGGACCGCGCTGACGCCGAGGTCACGGCCGTGCCGCTCGTACGCCCACAGCACGAAGACCACCGGCACCAGGAAGGCGCCCAGCAGGACGGGCGTCGCGAGCGCCGCCGTGCTCCGGGCCGCGAGGGCCACCCCCGCGGTCGGCACCCACACCGCGAGCCCGCCGCTGAGGCAGCGCTGCCACAGGCCCGCGCCGATGCGGGGGTACGGCGGCGGGGGCTGCTGCGGGTGCGGGATGCGGGCCTTGGGCGTGCCGGGCGGCGGGGGGTGGCTCACGTGGGTCGTCCCCTCGGGCTGGGGCGGGGGCGGATCGCCGGACGGGGGTGGTGCGCGGGCGGGTGATTCCTCCGCACCTTAGGCAGATGTCCCGGTCCGGCGCCGTCCTCGTGCGCCGTACGCGTGATGGCCGCACGGCGGCGGCGCGCGACGGCGTGAAAGGGTGAGGCGCATGAGAGCGGTGCTGTTCGAGGAGTTCGGGAAGCCGGCCGAGGTGCGCGAGGTGCCCGACCCGGCGCCGGCGGAGCACGGGGTCGTGGTGCGCGTCGAGGCGACCGGGCTGTGCCGCAGCGACTGGCACGGCTGGATGGGCCACGACCCGGACATCGTGCTGCCGCACGTGCCCGGACACGAACTGGCCGGTGTGGTCGAGGCGGTGGGCGCCCGGGTGACCGGCTGGCGGCCCGGCGACCGGGTCACCGTGCCGTTCGTCTGCGCCTGCGGCACCTGTGCGGCCTGCGCGGCGGGCGACCAGCAGGTGTGCGAGCGGCAGACCCAGCCCGGCTTCAGCCACTGGGGCTCCTTCGCCGAGTACGTCGCCCTCGACCACGCCGACGTCAACCTGGTGGCGGTCCCGGAGGACATGGCGTACGCCACCGCCGCGGGACTCGGCTGCCGCTTCGCCACCGCCTTCCGTGCCGTGGTGCGGCAGGGGCGGGTCGCGGCCGGGCAGTGGGTCGCGGTGCACGGCTGCGGCGGGGTCGGCCTGTCCGCGGTGATGATCGCGGCGGCGGCCGGGGCGCGGGTGGTCGCCGTCGACATCTCGCCCGGGGCGCTGGAACTGGCGCGCCGGTTCGGGGCGGCGCACTGCCTGGACGCGCGTACGGTGCCCGACACGGCCGCGGCGGTCCGGGAACTGACCGGCGGCGGTGCCCACCTCTCCCTGGACGCCCTCGGCTCGCCCGTCACCTGCGCCGCGTCCGTCGGCTCCCTGCGCCGGCGCGGCCGGCACGTGCAGGTCGGGCTGCTGCCCTCGGCCGACGGCACGACCCCGGTGCCGATGGCCCGCACGATCGCGCTGGAACTGGAACTGATCGGCAGCCACGGCATGGCCGCCCACACCTACCCCGGCATGCTGGAGATGGTCCGCTCCGGCGCCCTGCGCCCGGACCGCCTGGTGACGTCCGCCATCCCGCTCGACGCGGCCCCGGCGGCCCTCGCGGGGATGGGCGAGGCGCCGGGGGCCGGGGTGACGGTCGTCGAGCCGTGGTCGTGACACCCGGCGGGCGGCGGGCTGCTCAGTCGGGGCGGCGGCCGCGGCTGCTCGGCCGGGCGGCCACCCAGGCGCGGACGGTGTCCGCGTACCAGTAGGGCTTGCCGCCCTCCACGTGGTCCGGCGCGGGCAGTAACCCGTGCTTGCGGTAGGACCGTACGGTGTCCGGCTGCACCTTGATGTGCGCCGCGATCTCCTTGTAGGACCAGAGCCTGCGGTCGGTCATGAACTGCACCTCCTGACGATCAACAAGCCTGCGCCTGGACAACGACGCACTGTCACCAGCGGTCAGCCCCTGTCGAGCGGGTGTGACGCAGCGCCCGCGTACGCGCGACATGTGTGACAGAAGACGGGTATTTGTGACACGGCTGCCGCAAAGCGTTCCACGGGGCCCGGGTGTGGCCGGCCGCCGGCCTGGGCATGACCTCCCATTCGTCGTCCGAATGTCCGGACAAAATATTGACAGCGTTCCCGGGGCAGGACTACAAAGCCGGGAAGACCCGTGACGAAGGGGAGTCGATGCCGTACGACCTGATCACCATGGGGCGGATCGGAGTGGATCTGTATCCGCTGCAGACCGGGGTCCCGCTCGCGCAGGTGACGTCCTTCGGCAAGTTCCTCGGCGGCTCGGCGACCAACGTCGCGGTGGCGGCGGCACGGCTCGGGCGCACCACGGCCGTGATCACCCGCACCGGTGACGACCCGTTCGGCGCCTACCTGCACGACGCGTTGCGCGCGTTCGACGTCGACGACCGCTGGGTCACCCCCGTACCCGGCCTCCCGACCCCCGTCACCTTCTGCGAGGTCTTCCCGCCGGACGACTTCCCGCTGTACTTCTACCGGCAGCCCAAGGCCCCCGACCTGGAGATCGAGGCGGGCGAGCTGAACCTCGACGCGGTCCGCGCGGCCCGGATCTTCTGGGTGACCGGCACCGGGCTCAGCGAGGAGCCGAGCCGTACCGCGACCCTCACCGCCCTCGCCCACCGGGAGCGGTCCGCCATCACCGTCTTCGACCTCGACTGGCGGCCGATGTTCTGGCGCGACCCCGACGCGGCCCGCCCCGTCTACGCCGAGGCCCTGCGCCACGCCACCGTCGCCGTCGGCAACCTGGACGAGGTGGAGATCGCCACCGGCACCCGCGAACCACACGCCGCCGCGAAGGCGCTGCTGGCCGCCGGAGTGAGGCTCGCCGTGGTGAAACAGGGACCCAAGGGGGTCCTCGCCGTCAGCGCGGGCGGCGAGGAGGCCGAGGTCTCCCCGCTCCCCGTCACCGTCCTCAACGGCCTCGGCGCCGGAGACGCGTTCGGCGGCTCCCTGTGCCACGGGCTGCTGGCCGGCTGGGACCTGGCGGCCACCATGCGGTACGCCAACGCGGCCGGGGCCATCGTCGCCTCCCGCCTGGAGTGCTCCTCCGCGATGCCCACCCCCGACGAGGTGGCCGCCGTGCTCGCCGCCGGAGCCGTGCGGTGAGCACGGGCCGCGCCGACGGCCGGCCCCGCGTCGACATCGCCGAGCTGGCCCGCGTCCGCGCGCGGCACCCCGAGGCGATCGCCGAGGCCGCCGCCCGCCGCCGGCGCCGCCCCCTGCTGAACGGCGACGGCCGGCTGCTGATCGTCGCCGCCGACCACCCCGCCCGCGGCGTCCTCGGCGTCGGCGACCGGCAACTCGCCATGGCCGACCGCGCCGACCTGCTCGGGCGCCTGTGTCTCGCGCTGTCCAGGCCCGGCGTCGACGGCGTCCTTGCCACCGCCGACATCCTGGACGACCTGCTGCTGCTCGGCGCCCTGGACCACAAGGTGGTCATGGGCTCGATGAACCGCGGCGGGCTGCGGGGCGCGAGCTTCGAGCTGGACGACCGGTTCACCGGCCACCGCCCCGAGGACATCGAGCGCCTCCGCTTCGACGCGGGCAAGCTGCTGCTGCGCCTCGACTACACCGACCCCGGCTCCCTGACCACCCTGGAGTCGGCCGCCCGCGCCGTCGACGCCATGGCCGCGCGCCGGCTCCCGGTCTTCGTGGAGCCGTTCATCAGCCGCCGCACCCCCGAGGGGGAACTCGTCAACGACCTCTCCGCCGAGGCCGTCGCCCGGTCCATCGCCATCGCCTCGGGCCTCGGCGGCAGTTCGGCCTACACCTGGCTGAAGGTGCCGGTGACCGCGGACCCGGACGACATGGCCCGCGTCATGGCGGCCTCGACGCTGCCCGCCGTCCTGCTCGGCGGCGACATAGGCGACTCGCCCGCCGACCGGCTCGCCGCCTACGAGAAGTGGCGCGGCGCGCTCCGACTCCCCACCGTGCGCGGCCTGATGGCCGGCCGCTCGCTGCTGTACCCGGCGGACGGCGACGTGGCCGCCGCCGTGGACACCGCCGCAGGACTGCTGTGAGGGCCGTATGACCGGTAACGACCTGTATCTGCCCAGGGGCACCACCGCCGGTGCCGAATACGCCGTCGACATCGATCCGGTGCGCGCCGGGTGGAGATACGGCAGTCTGCGTATCGTCGAGTTGTCCCCGGGTGGTAGCCATACGTTCATCACCGGGAACAGTGAGTGGATCGTGCTTCCGCTGGAAGGCGGATGTACCGTTCGAATCGAGGAAACCGAGTTCCAACTCCTGGGTCGGGACAGCGTGTTCGCGGGGGCCTCGGACTTCGCGTACGCACCCCGGGACGCCCGGGTCCAGATCGCCTCCGGCGCGGGAGGCCGCTTCGCCCTGGCAGGAGCGAAGTGCGAGCGACGACTCCCCGCCCGCTACGGCCCCGCGCCGGAGGTCCCCGTCGAGCAGCGCGGCAGCGGCAACTGCGCCCGCCAGGTGCGCAACTTCGCCGCCGCCGACGCGTTCGACTGCGACCGGCTGATCGCCGTCGAGGTCCTCACCCCCGGCGGCAACTGGTCCTCGTACCCGCCGCACAAGCACGACGAGCACCGGCCGGGCGAGGAGTGCGAGCTGGAGGAGATCTACTACTTCGAGATCGAGGGGCCCAACGGCCTCGGCTACCAGCGGGTGTTCCCCTCCCGCGCGGGCGGCGCCGACGTGCTCGCCGAGGTCCGCTCCGGCGACACCGTCCTCGTCCCCGACGGCTGGCACGGCCCGGCCATCGCCCAGCCGGGGCACGCCATGTACTACCTGAACGTCATGGCCGGGCCCGGCGAGACGCGGGAGTGGCGGATCAGCTTCCACCCCGACCACACCGAGACCACCGGGGGCTACCGATGACGATCCGGCTGACCGTCGCCCAGGCGCTGGTCCGCTTCCTCGCTGCCCAGCACACCGAACGCGACGGCGAAAGGCGGCGGTTGATCGGCGCCACCTGGGGCATCTTCGGCCACGGCAACGTCGCGGGCATCGGCCAGGCCCTGGTCGAGTACGCGCACGTGATGCCGTACCACCAGGGCCGCAACGAGCAGTCCATGGTGCACGCGGCCGTCGGCTACGCCCGCCAATCGGGCCGCCTCGCCACGCACGCGGTGACGACCTCGATCGGCCCCGGCGCCACCAACCTGGTCACCGGCGCCGCCCTCGCCACCGTCAACCACCTCCCCGTCCTGCTGCTCCCCGGCGACGTCTTCGCCACCCGCCCCGCCGACCCGGTGCTCCAGCAGCTTGAGGTGCCGCACGCGGGCGACGTCTCGGTCAACGACACGCTGCGCCCGGTGTCCCGCTACTTCGACCGGATCACCCGCCCCGAGCAACTGGTCCCGGGCGCGTTGCGGGCGATGCGGGTGCTCACCGACCCCGTGGAGACCGGCGCGGTCACCCTCGCCCTGCCGCAGGACGTGCAGGCGGAGGCGTACGACTGGCCCGAGGAGTTCTTCGCCGAGCGGGTGTGGACCGTACGGCGGCCGGGCGCGGACCCGGCGGAGCTGGCCCGCGCGGCGGCGGCGGTCCGGGCCGCGCGCCGCCCTCTTGTCGTCGCGGGCGGCGGCGTCCGCCACAGCCGCGCCGAGGCGGCCCTCGCCGCGTTCGCCGCGGCGACCGGCATCCCCGTCGCGTCCACCCAGGCGGGCAAGGGCGCCCTGCGGTACGACCATCCGCAGGACGTCGGCGGGATCGGCCACACCGGCACCGCGACCGCCGACGAACTGGCGCGCGCCGCGGACCTGGTGATCGGCGTCGGCACCCGGTTCACCGACTTCACCACCGCCTCCGGCACCCTCTTCCAGCACCCGGACGTCCGCTTCCTGCACCTCAACATCGCGCCCCACGACGCCCACAAACTGGCCGCGCTGCCCCTGGTCGCGGACGCCCGCCGCGGCCTGGAGGAGCTGACGGAGGCGCTGGCCGCCCACCGGACGGACGGCGCGTACGTCGACGCGTACACGGCGGGCAAGGAGCGCTGGGAGCGGCGCGTCGACGCCTGCTTCGCGGGGGAGCCGGCCGCCCGGCCGACCCAGCCGCAGGTCATCGGCGCCCTCGACGCCCTGGTGGACGAGTCGGACATCGTGATCAACGCGGCCGGCTCGCTCCCCGGCGATCTGCACAAGCTGTGGCGGGCGCGCTCCCGCGACCAGTACCACCTGGAGTACGGCTACTCCTGCATGGGCTACGAGATCCCGGCCGCGCTCGGCGTGAAGCTGGCGGCGCCCGAGCGGAACGTGTGGGCGCTGGTCGGGGACGGCACGTACCTGATGATGCCGACGGAGCTGGTGACCGCCGTACAGGAGGGCATCGCGATCAAGGTGCTGCTGGTGCAGAACCACGGGTACGCGTCGATCGGCGGTCTCTCCGAGTCGGTGGGCGGCGAGCGGTTCGGCACCGGGTACCGGTTCAGGGACGGAGAGGGGGCGTACACCGGCGCCCCGCTGCCCGTCGATCTCGCGGCCAACGCGGCCAGCCTGGGCATGCGGGTGCTGCGGGCGGGGACGCTGGCGGAGCTGCGCGCGGCGCTCGCCGAGGCGCGGGCCGCCGACACTCCCACATGTGTCTACGTCGAGACCGAAACGTCCGACACTGTGTCGGGCGCGCCCGGAGCGCAGGCCTGGTGGGATGTTCCTGTGGCCGCGACCGCGACCCGAACGCCCGCGGTCACGGCACGTGAGCGGTACGAACGGCACGTCTCGACCCGACGCCGCCATCTGTGAGAAGGAGTCTCTGGGCATGACGAAGATCGTCAACCACTGGATCGGCGGGAAGACCGTCGAAGGCGCGTCGGGCACGTACGGGCCGGTCACCGACCCGGCGACCGGCGCGGTGACCACGAAGGTCGCGTTCGCGTCGGTCGAGGAGGTGGACGCCGCGGTCGCCGCCGCGAAGGACGCCTTCGCGACCTGGGGCCAGTCCTCGCTCGCGCAGCGCACCACCATCCTCTTCAAGTTCCGGGCGCTGCTGGACGCGCACCGCGACGAGATCGCGGAGCTGATCACCGCCGAGCACGGCAAGGTGCACTCCGACGCGCTCGGCGAGGTCGCCCGCGGCCTGGAGATCGTGGACCTGGCCTGCGGCATCAACGTGCAGCTCAAGGGCGAGCTGTCCACGCAGGTCGCGAGCCGGGTGGACGTGGCCTCGATCCGCCAGCCGCTCGGTGTGGTCGCGGGCATCACGCCGTTCAACTTCCCGGCGATGGTCCCGATGTGGATGTTCCCGATCGCCATCGCGACCGGCAACACCTTCGTCCTCAAGCCGAGCGAGAAGGACCCGTCCGCCTCCGTCCGCATCGCCGAGCTGCTGGCCGAGGCCGGGCTCCCGGACGGCGTGTTCAACGTGGTGCACGGCGACAAGGTGGCCGTGGACCGGCTCCTGGAGCACCCGGACGTGCAGGCCGTCTCCTTCGTCGGCTCCACCCCGATCGCCCGCTACATCCACACCACCGCCTCCGCCCACGGCAAGCGGGTGCAGGCGCTGGGCGGCGCCAAGAACCACATGCTGGTGCTGCCGGACGCCGACCTGGACGCGGCGGCCGACGCGGCCGTCTCCGCGGCCTACGGCTCGGCCGGCGAGCGCTGCATGGCGATCTCGGCGGTCGTCGCGGTCGGCTCGATCGGCGACGCGCTGGTGGCGAAGATCCGGGAGCGCGCCGAGAAGATCAAGATCGGTCCGGGCAACGACCCGGCCTCCGAGATGGGCCCGCTGATCACCGCCGCGCACCGCGACAAGGTGGCCTCCTACGTCACCGGCGCGGCCGCCGAGGGCGCCGAGGTGGTCCTCGACGGCACCGGCTACACGGTCGAGGGCCACGAGGACGGCCACTGGATCGGCATCTCGCTGCTGGACAAGGTGCCCACGACCGCCAAGGCGTACCAGGACGAGATCTTCGGCCCGGTGCTGTGCGTGCTGCGCGTGGACACGTACGAGGAGGGCGTGGCGCTGATGAACGCCTCGCCGTTCGGCAACGGCACCGCGATCTTCACCCGGGACGGCGGCGCCGCCCGCCGCTTCCAGCTCGAGATCGAGGCCGGCATGGTCGGCGTCAACGTGCCGATCCCGGTGCCGGTGGGCTACCACTCCTTCGGCGGCTGGAAGGACTCGCTCTTCGGCGACCACCACATCTACGGCAACGACGGCACGCACTTCTACACCCGCGGCAAGGTGATCACCACCCGCTGGCCCGACCCGGCCGACGCCCCCGCCGGCGTGGACCTCGGGTTCCCGCGCAACCACTGAGCGTGACGCCGGGCAGGTGACCTGCCCCTGTCGGGCCGTCCGGATACCGGACGGCCCGACATTTTTTTGACACGTCCGCTGCGGTTCCCGTTCATGTGGAGGAAACGGGTGACGAAGGGGTTTCGCCGTGGATGACCTTCGAAAGCAAGGTCGGATCGTGCACAGGCTTGATGGATGCACCTATAGGGTGTTGTGACCTGCGAATCTGATCCGGAGTGAAGGCCGCCCTTAGTGCGGATTCCGAAGGCAAACACCCATTGACGTGGTGGTTTTCGTCGGGGTTCCCTATGGGCGCCGGGAGCGGACGAGACGAACGTACGACGACGATCCGCCGGAGGCGATAGCGCTCCCGAACCCCCACCCTCACGCACCAGTCGATCGGATTCCGCCGCATGACCGACACGCTCCGCCCTGTCGAGACGAGCCTGCCAGAGGCCCCGGACAGCCCCCAGAAGCTCAAGCGCTCCATCGGCGTGGTCGGCGGCACCCTGCTCACCCTCTCGTGCGTGACACCCGCCTCCACGCTCTTCGTCATCGTGCCCGACCTGTTCTCCAGCCTGGGCACGGCGACGGCGCTCTGTCTCGCCATCGGCGCGCTGCTCTGCATCCCGGTCGCCTTCTGCTACTCGGAGCTGGGCACCCTGATCCCCAGCGCGGGCGGCGAGTACGCCATGGTCTCCACCCTGGCCGGACGGCTGGCCGGCTGGCTGGCCTTCGTGATGTCGCTCCTGGTCGTCATGATCGTCCCCCCGGTCATCGCGATGGGCACCGCCGACTACCTCGCCCCGATCGTCCACCTCGACCCGGCCTGGACCGGCGCCGGCGTGATGATCGCGGCCACCCTCGCGGGCCTGCTCGACCTGCGCGCCAACGCCTGGATCACCGGCATCTTCCTGGTCCTTGAGGTCATCGCGGCCGGCGTCGTCGCCGTGCTGGGCTTCGCCCACGCCCATCGCGGGCCGGGCGCCCTCACCTCCTTCCAGATCGCCGGCGACCACGCCCACGTCAACCCGGTGACGGCCGGGATGGTCCTCTCGGGGCTCGCCATCGCGCTCTTCGCCACCCAGGGCTTCTCCACCGCCGTCTATCTCTCCGAGGAGCTGGAGAACCCGCGCCGCAACGTCGCCCGCACCGTCCTCGCGACCCTGGTCATCTCCAGCGTGGTCATCCTGGTGCCGGTCACCGCGATCACCCTGGGCGCCGGTGACCTCACGTCCCTGACCGGCGGCAACATCAGCGACATGGTCATCGCCTGGAGCAACTCGGCCGTCGGCACCTTCGTCAGCCTCTGCGTCGCCCTGGCGATCATCAACGCGGGCATCGTGATGGTCATCCAGAACTCCCGCGTCCTGTTCGCCTCCGCCCGCGACAAGGCCTGGCCCTCGCCGGTCAACAACGCCCTGTCCAAGCTCGGCCGCTTCGGCTCCCCCTGGGTCGCCACCCTGCTCGTGGGCGTCCCCGGCGCGTTCCTCTGCTTCGTCAACCTGGACACCCTCTACGGCGTGACCGGCGTCGCCGTCACCGCCCTCTACCTCCTGGTCGCCGTCGCCGCCCTGCTGGCCCGCCGCGGCGGCCACGGCACCCGCAGGGCCTGGCGGATGCCGCTGTGGCCCGCCATGCCGGTCCTGCTGATCGCCGTGCTGGTCTACATCCTGGTCGAGCAGGACGTCTCCTACCTGATCTGGACCGGCGGCATCACCGTCGTCGCCACGCTCTACTGGGCCTTCTACCTCCGCCCGCGCCAGGACACCCGCTGGCTGGTGTCCATCCCCGAGGACGCCCAGGAGGCCTGAGCCCCCGCCCCGCACAGCCCCCGGTACCCCCTCACCTCCGGTACCGGGGGCTGTGCCGTGCTACCACGGATGAAGTAGGGGGCCGCCGGCCGTAGTCCCCGGGGAGGGGCCCTGATCCAGCCCTGAGGGCCGAGGCGGATGTCAGTGGCGGCCCGTACCGTTGGGGCATGGATCTTCGTTCCGCCAGGCTGCGCGGGCTGCTCAGGGGACCGCGGCGGCTGATGGCCGCCGCGGCCGCCGTCGTGGTGCTCGCGGGCGCCGGGACCTGGACGGCCGCCGCCTCCGGCGGACCGCCGCCGGTGCACCGGGCCGACCGGATGATGGCCATGCCGGGCGGGGTGCGCCTGGACACCTCGTACTTCACCGCAGGCCCCGCCGGCCGCCGGCCCGCCGTGCTGCTGGCGCACGGCTTCGGCGGCAGCAAGGACGACATGCGGCAGCAGGCCGAGGACCTCGCCCGCGACGGGTACGCGGTCCTGACCTGGTCCGCGCGCGGCTTCGGCAGGTCCACCGGCAAGATCGGTCTGAACGACCCGGAGCACGAGGTCGCCGACGTCTCCCGGCTCGTCGACTGGCTCGCGCGGCAGCCCCAGGTGCGGCTCGACAAGCCCGGCGACCCCCGCGTGGGCGTGGCCGGCGGCTCCTACGGCGGCGCGGTCTCCCTGCTCGCCGCGGGCCACGACCACCGGGTGGACGCCATCGCCCCGGCCCTGACCTACTGGAACCTCGCGGACGCCCTGTTCCCGAACGGCGTGTACAAGAAGCTGTGGGCCGGGGTCTTCTTCGGCGAGGGCGGCGGCTGCGCCCGCTTCGAGCCCGAGCTGTGCCGGATGTACGAGCGGGTCGCCACCTCCGGCACCCCGGACGCGGCCGCCCGCGCCCTGCTCCAGGAGCGCTCGCCGTCCGCCGTCGGCTCCCGCGTCAAGGTGCCCACCCTGCTGGTGCAGGGCCAGACGGACTCGCTCTTCCCGCTCGGCCAGGCCGACGCCGCCGCGCGCGCCATCAAGGCGGCCGGCGCCCCGGTCGACGTCGACTGGATCGCGGGCGGACACGACGGCGGCGACCTGGAGACCGGCCGCGTCCAGCACCGGGTGCGCGCCTGGTTCGACCGGTACCTGAAGGGCGACAAGGGCACCGACACCGGCCCCGCCTTCCGGATCACCCGCACCGGAGGCGTCGACTCGACGGACGGCACCGCCCGACTGCGCGGGGCGAGCGCGGACGCCTACCCGGGCCTGCGCGCCGACCGGCACGACGTCGCCCTGACCGGCGGCACGCAGCACATCGCCAATCCGGCCGGCGCGAGCCCGCCCGCCGTCTCCGCGCTGCCCGGCCTCGGCGGCTCCGGCGGCCTCGGCCAGTTGTCCGCGCTCGGCCTCGGCACCGCCCTCGACTTCCCCGGCCAGTACGCCCGCTTCGACTCCGCCCCGCTGACCCGGACCCTCCAGATCACCGGCACCCCCACCGCCCGCGTCCACGTCACCTCCTCCAGCGGCGACGCCGTGCTGTTCGGCAAGGTCTACGATGTCGGCCCCGACGGCAAGCGGCAGGTGCTCCCCGCCCAGCTCGTCACCCCCTTCCGGGTGACCGGCGCCAGATCCGGCAAGGACGTCACCGTCACCCTGCCGGCCATCGACCACGAGGTGCAGAAGGGCCACCGGCTCCGCCTGGTCCTCGCCGCCACCGACCTCGGCTACGCGTCGCCTGCCGCCCCGGCCGAGTACACCGTCACCCTCAGGAGCGCGCTGAGCGTCCCGACGGCGCCCGCCGTGACCACCGCGGCGGCCCCGCTGCCCGCCTGGGTGTGGTGGCTGCCGCTCGCCGGCGCGGGGGCCGCCGCCGTCCTGCTGCTGACCGCCCGCCGTCGTACGACCGCCCCCGCGCCCGACCCCGCGCTGGCCGACGTCCCCCTGGTCATCGAGGGCCTCGGCAAGCGGTACGCCCGCTCCGCCGAGCGGTACGCGGTGCGCGAGCTGTCCTTCCGGGTCGAGCGGGGCCAGGTGCTCGGCCTGCTCGGGCCCAACGGCGCGGGCAAGACCACCACCCTGCGCATGCTGATGGGCCTGATCACCCCGGACGAGGGCGGGATCCGCGTCTTCGGGCACGCGATCCGCCCCGGCGCCCCGGTGCTGTCCCGGGTCGGCGCCTTCGTGGAGGGCGCGGGCTTCCTGCCGCACCTGTCCGGGCGGGAGAACCTGGAGCTGTACTGGCGGGCCACCGGCCGCCCGGCCGAGGACGCCCACCTGGCGGAGGCCCTGGAGATCGCCGGGCTCGGCGACGCGCTCGCCCGCGCCGTGCGCACGTACTCCCAGGGCATGCGCCAGCGCCTGGCCATCGCCCAGGCCATGCTCGGCCTGCCCGACCTGCTCATCCTGGACGAGCCCACCAACGGCCTCGACCCGCCCCAGATCCGCGAGATGCGCGAGGTGATGATCCGCTACGCGGCCGCCGGACGCACCGTGATCGTCTCCAGCCATCTCCTGTCCGAGGTCGAACAGTCCTGCACCCACCTGGTGGTGATGGACCGCGGCCGGCTCGTCCAGGCCGGACCCGTGCGGGACATCGTCGGCTCCGGCGACACCCTGCTCGTCGGCACCGCAGGCCCCGTGGAGGAGCCGGTCGTGGAGAAGGTGGCCGCCCTGACCGGCGTCGCCTCCGCCGTGCGCACCGACGACGGGCTGCTGGTCCGCCTGGAGGCGGGCGGCACCGCCGAGCGGCTCGTCGCGGAGCTGGTGCGGCTCTCGGTGCCGGTCGCCTCGGTCGGCCCGCACCGCCGCCTGGAGGACGCCTTCCTCACCCTGATCGGAGGTTCCGCATGAGCACCCTCACCGAGGTGGCCTCCGGTTACCGCACCCGGGGCACCCTGCCCCTGCGCGTGGAGCTGGTCCGCCAGCTCAAGCGGCGCCGCACCCTGGTCATGGGCGCGCTCCTCGCCGTACTGCCCTTCGTGCTGGTGATCGCCTTCGCCGTCGGCCATCCCTCGGGCCGCGCAGGCCAGGTCACCCTGATGGACACGGCCACCGCGTCCGGGGCCAACTTCGCCGCGGTGAACCTGTTCGTCTCGGCCGGATTCCTGCTGGTCGTGCCGGTCGCCCTGTTCTGCGGGGACACGGTGGCCTCGGAGGCCAACTGGTCCTCGCTGCGCTATCTGCTGGCCGCGCCCGTGCCCCGGGCCCGGCTGCTGTGGTCCAAGCTGGTCGTGGCGCTCGGGCTGAGCCTCGCCGCGATGGTGCTGCTGCCGGCCGTCGCCCTCGCCGTCGGCACCGTCGCCTACGGCGGGGGACCGCTCCAGATCCCGACCGGCGGCGCACTGGACACCGGCACGGCCGTCCAGCGGCTCGTGGTGGCCGTGGCCTACGTCTTCGTGTCCCAACTGGTCACCGCGGGACTTGCGTTCTGGCTGTCGACCAGGACGGACGCCCCGCTCGGCGCGGTCGGCGGCGCGGTCGGGCTGACCATCGTCGGCAATGTCCTGGACGCCGTCACCGCCCTCGGCCACTGGCGCGACTTCCTGCCCGCGCACTGGCAGTTCGCCTGGGCCGACGCCCTCCAGCCCCGTGCCGAGTGGTCCGGGATGATCCAGGGCGCCGCGCTCTCGGTCACCTGCGCGCTCGTGCTGTTCGCCCTGGCCTTCCGGGGATTCGCCCGCAAGGACATCGTGTCCTAGGTCGTTCGCGTTCCGGGGATCCCCACCGCCGAGCGGACAGTCCGTTCATCGTCCAAGCTGTCAATTCCTTGGGGGCGTCCGGGTGAATTAGCGGCCGCAGTGCGTTCTTCTTTTCCTCCGATTGTCTATCCCTCGTTGTGCAACCTGCCGGTCAACCTGACGGCCAGAAAAAGGGGCAGATCATGAGGAAGAGCGCCGCAGGCGTCGCCGGTGCCGTCCTGGCACTGGTGGGGCGGCACCCGCGTTCGCCGATTCCGGCGCCGAGGGCGTCGCCGCGAACTCTCCGGGCGTGCTCTCCCGCGACGTGATCCAGACCCCCGTGCGTTCCGGCCGGTCTCGGACCGACGATCCGTGGATCCTGTGCCCCGGGGCCGGCCTTCCCACATTCTTCGAGCAGTTCGAGCAGGAAGACTACGAGATTGCGACAGACCCTCAGCAAGGGCATGGTCGTGGCCGCAGCGGCCGCGACCGGCGTCCTGTCGTTGTACGGCACGGCCGCGCTCGCCGACTCCAACGCGCAGGCCACTGCCAAGGGCTCGCCGAGTGTGCTGACCGCCAACAGCACCCACGCCCCGGGGCGGGCCCTGGCGAACGGCTGCGGCAGCTCCGTGGACGCGGCCGCGGTGCCGAACCTCGCGTTCGGCACCTCCTGTGCCCGTGTCAGCGGTACCCCCACCGCCACCCCGACCCCGACCAGCCACAGCGAGGACTCGTACGGCGAGGACTCGTACGGCGACGACTCCTACGGTGACGACTCGTACGGCGACGACGAGCCCACGCCGTCCTCGTACGGCAAGCCGGAGCCGACTCGGTCCTCGTACGGCCACGACGAGCCCAAGCCGACTCCGTCCTCCTACGGGCACGAGGAGCCCAAGCCGTCCTCGTACGGCAAGCCGGAGCCGAAGCCCACGCACACGTCGTACGGCAGCGACGAGCCCACGTCGTCGTACGGCAGCGAGAAGCCCACCCCGACCTCGTACGGCAGCGACGAGCCGACCAAGCCGTCCTCCTACGGCAGCGACGAGCCCAAGCCGCCGTCCTACGGCAACGACGAGCCGACCCCGCCCGGTTCGTACGGCAACGACGAGCCGCCGAGCCTGCCGCACACCGGTGGCAACGCCAAGGCCATGATGGCGACGACGGCCGCCAGCGCCGCGCTGATCATGGCCGGTGCGGTGCTGTTCCGCCGGGGCCGGACGGCCGCCCGCCGGTGACACGCCGGGTGCCGGACCGCCGACGCCCGGCACCCGCCGCCCCAACCCCCGCACGCCTGTACGGGGGTTGGGGCGCATCCTCGTCGTTCGTCACTCCTTTGGCGGCACAACCCCACGAGCCGCGACGCGTTGACACAACGCCGGGTATTCGCCCGGATGTTGTGTCTATTTCAAGGAGTACCTCTCCATGTCGCGTATCGCCAAGGGTCTGGTCCTGACCTCCGCCGCCGTCGCGGCCGTCGCCGGTGTCGCCGGTGTCGCCGCCGCCGACTCCAAGGCGGACGGCGTGGCCGCCAACTCGCCGGGCGTCGTCTCGGGCGATGTCATCCAGGCCCCGATCCACATCCCGGTCAACGTCTGCGGCGACAGCATCACCGTCATCGGGCTGCTGGACTCGGCGTTCGGCAACGTCTGCGTCAACGACTGACGTCCGGGGCGCACCCCTTCGACCGGCCGTCCACTCCGCGCATCCGTCGCGGTGGTGGGCGGCCGGTTCTTTCGTGCCGGCCGGGCACGTGGCGTAACGAGCGGTTGCGGGGTGTGAGGGGCGAACTGACGGTGGGCTGAGACCTCGACGCCCAGCCGAAAGGAACCCCCATGCGTGCTGTGCCTGCCCGGCGCCTCGCCTCCACCGTCCTCAGCGCCGCCGTCATCGCCGCGATCACCGGGCCGGTGGCCGTCGCCGTCGCCGTCGACGAGACGGCAGGCCGTGCCGGCGCCCCGGCCTCCCAGGAATCCCTGCCCGGCGCCGCGAAACTGCTCGCCCAGGTCAGGGCCCTGGATCACGCCGGGTCCCTGCCCAAGCCGGTCGCCGACCTGCTCGACCGTTCGCTGACGGAGGGCAGACTGCCCGCGGCGGAGGCCGAACGGCTCGGCGACGCCGCGAAGAAGGCCGTCCGGCGCGCCGCGGCGGAGGGGAGGGTCGCGGATCCGGCGGCCCCCGCGACGCCCGCGACCCCGGTCGCGCCCGCCTCGCCCGCCTCGCCCGCCGCGTCCGCCGCGTCCGCCTCGCCCGCCGAGGCCGCGGCGCCCGCCGTCGTCCCCTCGGGGTCCGAGTCCCAGTCGGCGCTCCCCAAGCCGTCCGCGTCGCCCGCTGTACCGCTCGCTCCGGTCCCGCAGGGCCTGGCCCGCCGCGTGCCCGTCGCCCGAGACCTCGTCGACGACGTGCTGGCCGCGGTGGACGCCCTGGTGGACGCGGTCGTCTCCCACGTCGACCAGGTGGTCTCCAGCGCCACCGCCCTGGTCGACCAGTTGACCGCCGCCTTCTCCGGCACCGGGCTGCCGAGCCTCGCCGCCACCCCGACCCCGACGTCCTCCACCATCCCGACCCCGACGTCCTCGGTCACCCCGACCCCGACCGCGTCCGGCACCCCGACCCCGACTTCGTCCGCCACCCCGACGCCGACCCCGACCTCCTCGGTCACCCCGACCCCCACCTCCCCGACCACCCCCACCACCTCCCCGACCCCCTCCACGACCGGCTGACCCCCGACACCGGACGGCCATGTCCGGGTGAGGGATTTTCATATGTCTTCCGAGCGGCAGGGTTTCCGGTCCGCGGTGGTGCTCGTTAGGCACGGCGTTGCCGAAGAAAGGAACACGATGAAGTCCCTGAAGGCTGCCGCCGTCCTCGCCGGTTCCGTCGCCCTCGCCGGCGTCGCCGCGCCCGCGTTCGCCCACAGCGCGGCCGGCCTGACGCCCTCCAGCCTCAACGGCGCCGTCAAGCAGGTCGCCAAGGGCCCCGGCACCCTGCGGGACGCGATGCCGCTGCGGCACGAGTCGCACGTGCTCGACACCGAGGACAAGGGCTCCCCGCTGCACACCGTCAAGGGCGCCACCGCCACGCTGAACCAGCACAACCCGCTGCTCGGCGGCATGCCCCCGCAGATCTGACACCCCCTGCACGACCGGGGCCGGTACCGCATCCGCGGCACCGGCCCCGCCCCGTTCGAGGCCGCTTCGCTCGTTCGTGTGGAGCCCCCCGGCCCACTGGTCCGGACGGGTGAGCAGCCGCCGAGCCGCCCCGAGGCGCGTCGATAGGGTCGCGCGGTGACCTCAACCCCCACGGAACTGCGCCCCGGCGCCGACCTCGGCACGCTGGTCGTGCTGCCCTGGACCGGCGCGGCCTCCGACGGCACCGACATGCCCTACCTGCTGGCCTACTCCCTCGGGGACGCCGCGGGCGGCCCCCCGGTCACGGCGGCCGCGGTCGAACAACTGCTGGTGGGCAACGGGTTGCCGGTCGGCGGTGAACTGGTCGACGGCACCTACCGGCCCAACCTCCCCATCAGCCTGCTGGTGGAGGCCGGCCAGGCCGTCGTGCGGATGCCGCGGCTGATCGCCCAGGCCCCCGCGCCGCCGGAGTGGCTCGCCGCCGTCCGCGCCCGCGGTTTCGCCTACCTGGTCTTCACCACCCGCGCCTGGCCCGAGGGCGCGCCCGGCAGGATCGTGCAGCCGGCCGCGCTGGCCGCGTTCGCGGGCGCCCCGGAGACCCTGTACGCCGCCGCGCACGTCGTACTGCCGGCCGCCGGCCCGCGCGACTGACGACCGGACCCCGGCCGGCCGCGCGGGCGGGTCCGGCCCGGTGACCGCGCCGTACGGCCGTACGGCCCAACGCCCCGTCCCTCCTTGGCCCTTAGCGGGTAAGACATCTGTCCCCGGACGAGGAGAAGGCGATGGGCGACGGCGACGACGCGGTTGCGGCGGGCGCGACAGAGCAGGTCAGAGCGGATACGACGGCCGGACTGGGCCGGAGACGGGTGACGCGGGGACTGCTGTCCTGCTTCGCCGCCCTCTCCCTCGCGCCGGTCGTCGCCGCCTCCCGGCCGGTGCCCCCGGCCGTCGGCGGTGGCTCCGTCGACGAGACGTACCGGGGCCGGCGCATCCAGGGCGTCCGGCTGCGGGAGGTGGGACGCAGCGCGTCCGAGGACGCCTGGCGGATCACCGTCGACGGCCGCCCGCTGCATCTGATGCGGCGGGCCGACGGCACCTGGCTGAGCATGGTCGACCACTACACGTCGTACCGCACGCCCCTGGAGGCGGCGCGGGCCGCGGTGGACGAGCTCGGCCCCGGCCAGGAGCTGCGCGACCTGGCACCGGGCCCGCTGAACGACACCCTGCCCGGCGGCGCCGAGGACACGCGAGGCCACATGGGCATGACCACCGACACGGGTATGGCCATGGCGATGGGCAGGGGGGGCCGGCATGGCGTACGTGCGTAAGAACGTCAGCGCCCTCACCGCGAACGAGCGGAAACGGTTCGTGAACGCGCTGCTGGAGATCAAGAAGCGCGGCGAGTACGACGAGTTCGTGCGCACCCACATCGCGTACTACGCCGCCGACGGCGAGACCCATCTGCGGACCGCCCACATGGCGCCCTCCTTCCTGCCCTGGCACCGCCGGTTCCTGCTGGACCTGGAGGAAGCGCTGCGCCGCGTCGACTCCTCGGTGACCGTGCCGTACTGGGACTGGACCCGGGACCGCACGACGACCTCGGTGCCCTGGACCAAGGACCTGCTCGGCGGCAACGGCCGGCGCTCCGACCAGCAGGTGACGACCGGACCGTTCGCCTATGCGACGGGCAACTGGACCATCAACGAGGGCGTCACCGACGGCCGTTACCTCACCCGCGACCTCGGCCGCGCCGCCGCACCCCTCAAGCTGCCCACGAAGGACGACGTGAGCTGGGCGCTGGACGACCCGGTCTACGACGTGGCGCCCTGGGACTCGACCGTCACCCGGGGCTTCCGGAACAAGCTGGAGGGCTGGGGCACCGGCAGCGGCAGCGCCTCCTGGCACAACCACAACCGGGTGCACCGCTGGGTCGGCGGGGCGATGCTCGGCGCCGCCTCCGTCAACGACCCGGTGTTCTGGCTCCACCACGCCTACCTCGACATGCAGTGGGACCGCTGGCGGCGCGCGCACAGCAGCCACCGCTATCTGCCGGCCGACCCGCCCGGCAGCGGCGACGCGCAGCACGGCCGGGTCGTCGCCCGGCACCAGAAGCTGCCCCCGTGGAACGACACCCCGGACCAACTGGAGGACATGAGCGGGGTCTACCGGTACGCGTGAGTCCGTACCGGCGGGCGGATGCGAAGAGCCCCGGCGCTCGGAGGTGCCGGGGCTCTTCGCGGTGCGTGCGGGCGCTTCAGTCGCCGTAGCCGTAGCCGGGGTGCACGTGAACCTCGTCCTCGTTGAAGCAGGCGTTGCCCCAGGCGGGGTTCAGCAGGGCGATGATGTCCACGGTGTCACCGCACACGTTCACCGGGACGTCGACCGGAGCCTGGACCACGTTGCCGGACAGCACACCGGGCGAACCGACGGCCGCGCCCTGGGCGTCCGCGCCGGCCAGGGCCAGGCCGGCCCCGCCGATCAGCACGACACCGGTGCCGAGGGCCACGGTGGCTGCCTGCGTGATGCGAGACATCACGTTCTCCTTCTGTCATTCGGGAAGCGCGACGGCCGGTTCTGCCGTCCCGCTTCCCGTTCAACGCGGCCGTCCGGCAGGGGTCACGGTGATCAACCGGGGATCACCCTTCCCACCGGCAGGTCTTTTCTCCCCGAGGCTTCTCTCCGGCGCGGCTCAGGGCAGTCGTCGTACCGGAGAACCCGCCAGGTACGCCTGGATGTTCTCCACCGCCTCGGTGAAGTACGTCCGGTAGTTGGCCGCGGAGACATAGCCGAGGTGCGGGGTGGCGAGCAGGCGCGGGGCGGTGCGCATCGGGTGGTCGGCGGGCAGCGGCTCGATGTCGAAGACGTCGACGCCGGCGCCCGCGATCCGGCCCTCGCGCAATACGGCGAGCAGGGCGTCCTGGTCCACCACCGAGGCGCGGGAGGTGTTGATCAGGTAGGCGGTCGGTTTCAGGAGGGCGAGTTCGGCGGCACCGATCAGGCCCCGGGTGCGCTCGCCGCCGGGCACGTGCACGGAGACGAAGTCGCTGCCGGCCAGCAACTCCTCCTTGGAAGCGTGGAGTTCGACCCCCGCCTCCCCGGCGCGCTCCTTGGTCAGCCGTGGGCTCCACGCGCCGACGCGCATGCCGAAGGCGAGACCGACCCGCGCGACGCTGGTGCCGATCCGGCCGAGCCCGAGCACGCCGAGCCGGGCGCCGTGCAGATCGGCGCCGACGGTGGACTGCCAGGGCCCGCCGGTGCGCAGCGCCGTGTTCTCCTCGACGATCCCCCGGGCGAGCCCCAGCAGCAGCGCCCAGGTCAGTTCCACCGGCGGGGTGCCGGAACTCCCCGTCCCGCACACGGTGACGCCCCGCGCCTCGGCCGCCGCGTAGTCGATCACGGTGTTGCGCATCCCGGTCGCCACGATCAGCCGCAGCCGGGGCAGCCGGGCGAGCAACGTGGCCGGAAAGCCCACGCGTTCGCGCAGGGTGACGACGACGTCGTAGTCGGCGAGCGCCGCGGCGAGCGCGTCCTCGTCGGCCAGGTGCTCGCGCAGCGACACCACCTCCACCGCGTCCCCGAGCACCGACCAGTCGGCCAACTCGGTGGCCACGCCCTGGAAGTCGTCCAGCACCGCACAGCGAAGTCGCACGTCGTTTCCCCTGTCGATCCGATCGTTCCGAGCACGTCGAGCGTGTCGAAGTATGTCGGACGGCGGGGGCGCTCACGCGGGGGCGGGTGCCAGTCTGTCCTGGGCGAACCGCAGGTTGGCGGTGACGCGCGCACGCTCCCCGGCCGGGATCCTTCCCTCGTCCAGCAGGCGCGCGCAGTACTCGCGGGACTTCTCGTAGTCGCCGATCCAGTAGGAGGCGACGGCGAGTTCGTCCAGGGCGCGCCATTCGTGCCAGGACATCTCGACGAAGAGGATGTCGGTGGGCCGGGGGATCCTCGTCGCCTGTGCGGCGAACAGGTGGGCCAGCGGCCAGCGGCGTTCGAGGCGGCAGAGACGGGCGAGATCGCCGATGGCCTCGGCCCGCGAAGGGCGGCTTTCGTACGCGCGAAGGAATCGGTCGGTCAATTCACCCATGGGGCGCTTGAGTTCGGCCGCGAGGCGGGCGGCATAAAGCCGGGCGCAGTACGTCTCCTCGGCCCAACCGGCCATCTCCGCCCTCCGGTCATAGGCCGCCAGGGCCTTTTCCGGTTCCTCGGCATCCCGCCAGCTCTGGGCGAGGTAGAAGGCGTAACGGGCGTTGTCCGGTTCGTCGGCCAGCGCCTTGGTGAGGACCTCCGCGTCCCGCAGGTACTTCTGCCTCTTCCCCTCGCCCCGCAGCCGCGCCCCGCCGCCGATCGTGAGGATGTGGGCGCCTTCGAGGGTTCCGGTGCTGTGCGGGGAGTCGCAGGTGATGTACTCGTGGAGCACGCCGACGTACCGCCAGGCCCGCTTCGTCGAGACCAGCGCCATCCGCCAGTGCACGACGGGCCCGTCGTGCAGGGCGATGTTGTAGGCGTCCAGGGTCAGTTCGGGCATCCGGAAGCCCGGCTGGATCCGCATCTCGTCGTCGGCGTCGATGAACAGCAGATAGTCGGCGCTGTCACGCGCCAGCTCGATCGCCTCGCTGCGACTGCCGTCGAATCCCTTCCACGACCGCTCGTGGAGCTTCCCCGGAAAGTCCTTGAAGCATTCTCGGATCACTTCCTGGGTGCCGTCCGTCGACCCAGTGTCCACGATCACCCAGGTGTCGATCAGCGGTCGTACCGACTCAAGGCATTTCCGAATGGTCGGAGCCTCGTTCTTCACGATCATATTCAGGCAGACCGTCGCCATGAATTCCTCGCCCTGTCACCCGGAGCCGTCTTTCGCCCGGGGACTCTAATGGAAGGGGCGGTGGAATACGCCGTACCGGGGCGCGTGGCGCATCACCAGCGCAAGCCGCCGTTCACCTCCAGCACATGGCCGTTGACGTAGGACGCGTCCGGGCCGATCAGATAGCGGACCGCGGCGGCGACCTCGTCGCCCGTGCCCAGGCGAGGGGTGGCCAGTTTGGCCTCGTAGACGGGCCAGACCGCGCTGTTCTCGGACAGTTGGCGACCCATGCCCGTGTCGATGAAACCGGGGGAGACGCAGTTGGCGGTGATGCCCTGGGCGGCCACCTCCAGCGCGAGGACCCGGGTGAACATCTCCAGGGCGGCCTTCGAGGCCGCGTACGAGGAGGCACCGGGGGCCGGGCGTACCGCCAGCGCGGAGGACAGGGTGACGATCCGGCCCTGCGGTGACTTCTCCAGGTAGGGGAGGGCCGCGGAGACGCAGGCGAAGGTGCCGGTGAGGTTGGTGTCGATCACCGTCGTCCAGTCGTCGTGCGAGAGCGCCCGCACCGGCCCGGGACGGCTGGTGCCCGCGTTGGCCACCAGGACGTCGACGCCGCCGAAGCGGTCGGCCGCGGCCGCCATCAGCGCCCGCGCCGAGTCCGGGTCCCGTACGTCCAGCGGATGGAAATGCGCCCCCGGCAGCGGGGACCCGGCCGGTTTGCGGGCCGCGTACACCACCTGGCAGCCGTCGTTCACCAGCGCCTCGGCCACGGCCCGGCCGAGGCCCGTCGTACCGCCCGTGACCACTGCGGACTTCCCGTTCGGCATCATGGGCACGACGCTAGGCAGCACCGCCAGAGGTCCGCTGGAGCGGGCTCGTGCCGGGCTCCAGCGGGGGCGGTCATCCTCGGGGGATGATCCTTGTGACCGGGGCCTCCGGAACGGTGGGCCGTGCGCTGGTGGAACGACTGCTGCGGGACGGACGGAAGGTGCGCGTCCTGACCCGGAATCCGGGGCGGGTCCCCTTCCCGGACGGCGTCGAGGTCGTCCAGGGGGACCTCGGAGTGCCCCCGACGCTGACGGCCGCCGTCGCCGGGGTCACGTCCGTGTTCCTGACCGGTGTGGGGCATCGACGTGCCGTCCACGACCGGAACATGGTGACCGCGGCGCGGGATGCCGCGGTCGAACACGTCGTCCAGCTGTCGTCGCTCGCGGTCGAGGAGGAGCACACCGGCGCCGAGGCCGCCCGGGTGCTCGCCGACTGGCACGCCGCAGGTGAGGCGGCCCTGACGGACTCCGGCCTGCCCTGGACGATCCTGCGGCCGGGCGGCTTCATGTCCAACGCGTTGCAGTGGGCCCGTCCGATCGCCGCCGGGGAGACCGTGATCCGGGCCCCCTTCGGCCGGCTCCCGTCGACGCCGGTCGATCCGCGCGACCTCGCGGCCGTCGCCGCGGTGGCCCTGGCCCGGCCGGGGCGGGGCGAGATCCACCGGGTGACCGGGCCCGAGCCCATCACCCCCGCCGGACAGGTGCGGGTGCTCGGCGAACTCCTGGGGCTGCCGCTGCGGTTCGCCGAGCAGCCGGTCGAGGAGGCCCGGCGGGCCCTGGCGCGCGTCATGCCGGCGGACACGGCCGACGCGGTCCTGGCGGCCCGTGCCCACGCCGACCTCGCGGTCCGTACCGCCGTGCATCCGACGGTGGCCGAGCTGACCGGGCGGCCCGCCCGTTCGTTCGCCGAGTGGGCCGCCGATCACCTGGCGTCGTTCCGCTGAGCCCGTCCCGGTTCAGGCCAGGCAGCGCAGGGGGCGGCCCCCGTTGTACTCCACCATCTCCCGGAAGACCGGCGCCGACGGCAGATGGGCGCCGAGGACACCCCCCGCCGCCTCCTGGAACGCCCGGTGCAGGTTCGCCACGAGGCGTTCCGGATCGCGCAGCCCGGCGTACGGGCCGGGGCCGGCCTCCCGGGCGGCTTCCAGTGGGGTCAGCCCCGACCGCACGGCCTCGGCGGCGACGTCACGCGTCCACAGCAGGCAGGTCTCGGCCTCCGCGAGCGCCTCCGGGCCGGCCACCTCCCCGTGGCCGCCGACCACCGTCCGCGGTCCGAGGGCGCGGAGCCCGCGCAGCGCCCGCAGCGTGCCCTCCAGCGAACCCATGAGGACGAACGGCGCGCACCCCGGCATCACCACGTCCCCGGCGAACAGCACCCGGGCGTCCGGCAGCCAGCCGATCACGTCGTTCGTGGTGTGGGCCGGGCCGACGTGCCGCAACTGGAGCGGCCGGTCCGCCACATGGACGGTGAGCCGGTCCTCGAAGGTGAGCGACGGCAGCACCAGGTCCATGTCGCCCCAGTCCACCTCGGGCCACACCGCCCGCAGCGCCGCGCCCCGCGTCTCCATCTCGCGGCGCGCCTCCCGGTGGGCCACCACGGTGGCGCCCGGGAAGGCGGCGTTGCCGAAGGTGTGGTCGCCGTGGTGATGGGTGTTGACGACGATGTCGGGCGCCGCGGCGACCGAGGTGACGGCGGCGTGCAGGGCCCGCGCACGCGCTTCGGTGGCGGCGGTGTCGATCACCGCCGTACGGCCGGCGGAGCTGACGACGCCCGCGTTGCTGACGCACCAGCCCCCGTCCGGCTGCACGTACGCGTACACCCCGTCCGCGACCTCACACAGATACGGCTCAGCCGGCATGGTCCGCCACCACCGCGCACAGGTGCGGGTCGCCGGTGGAGACCTTCCCGACCCGCACGGCCGAGCGGAACCCCTCCGTGGCGGTGGCGGCACGGAAGGCGGCCTCGTCCTGCCACTCGGCGATGTTGAAGTACACCGCGGGATCGTCCGTCGACCGCACCAGGCGGTAGCCGATGAAGCCGGGCTGCGCCGCGAAGTGCGCGGCCACCCGGGCGTAGATGGCTTCCAGTTCCTCGGGCGGCCCGTGCAGCCGGAGCTTGTTCACGAAAACGACCATGGCGCCCAGAGTCGGCGGCGGCGTTGGAGTCCCGCTATAGCCCGGGTGGAGACGGCTCTGGTCGGTCTCCGGCGGGTCTCCAGATCGCGTTGCCAGCATGACTGGCGACCGGGCAGGCGGAGGAAGGACCGGCAGAGATGACCAGTTCACGTCGGAGGGTTGTGGTCACCGGGATGGAGGTGATCGCACCCGGGGAGAGCGGCACCAAGGCGTTCTGGCAACTCCTCACGGAGGGACGCACCGCGACCCGGCTCATCACCGGTTTCGATGCCTCCCTGTTCAGGTCGAGGGTGGCCGCGGAGTGCGACTTCGATCCCGCCGCGCACGGCCTCACCGCGCGGGAGATCCGCCGGATGGACCGGGCCGCGCAGTTCGCCGTGGTGGCCGCCCGCGGGGCGGTCGCCGAGTCCGGCGTCGGGCTCGGCGCCGAGGACCCGGGGCGGGTCGGGGCGGTCGTCGGCAGCGCGGTGGGCTGCACCATGAGCCTGGAGCGCGAGTACGTGGTGGTCAGCGACGCCGGCCGGGAGTGGCTGGTGGACCCGGAGTACGCGGTGCGCCATCTCTACGACTATCTGGTCCCCAGCTCGCTGGCGGCCGAGGTCGCCTGGGCGGTGGGGGCCGAGGGGCCGGTCACGGTGGTCTCCACCGGCTGCACCTCCGGCATCGACGCGGTGGGCCACGCCGTCGACCTCATCCGCGAGGGCTCGGCCGACGTGATGGTCGCCGGGGCGTGCGACGCCCCGATCTCCCCCATCACCCTCGCCTGCTTCGACGCGATCAAGGCCACCACCCCGCGCAACGACGATCCCGAGCACGCCTCGCGCCCCTTCGACCGCTCACGCGACGGATTCGTCCTCGGGGAGGGCGCGGCGATGTTCGTGCTGGAGGAGCTCGGACACGCGCTGCGCCGCGGCGCGCCCGTGCTGGCGGAGATCAGCGGGTATGCCTCCCGGTGCAACGCCTACCACATGACCGGACTGCGCCCGGACGGGCGGGAGATGGCTGAGGCGATCCGCGCCGCCCTCGACGAGGGCCGGGTCCCGGTGGAGTCCATCGACTACGTCAACGCGCACGGCTCGGGCACCCGGCAGAACGACCGGCACGAGACCGCCGCCGTCAAACGCGCCCTCGGCGAGCACGCCCGGCGGGTACCGGTCAGCTCCATCAAGTCGATGATCGGGCACTCGCTGGGCGCGATCGGCTCGATCGAGATCGCGGCGAGCGTGCTGGCCCTCCAGCACGACGTGGTGCCGCCCACGGCCAATCTGCACACGCCCGACCCGGAGTGCGACCTGGACTACGTGCCGCTGACCGCGCGCGACCACCGCACCGACGCCGTGCTGACCGTCGGCAGCGGCTTCGGCGGCTTCCAGAGCGCCATGGTCCTCACCGCGCCGGAGGCGGCATGAGGCCGGTCGTCGACGGGCTGGGCATCGTCTCGCCCAACGGCCTGGGCACCGAGGACTACTGGGCGGCCACGCTGCGGGGCACGAGCGGCATCCGGCGCATCACCCGCTTCGACCCCGGCCGCTACCCGTCCCAGTTGGCGGGCGAGGTAAGGGACTTCGACCCGGCCGCGCACCTGGCCTCCCGGCTGCTGCCGCAGACCGACCAGATGACGCGGCTGGCCCTCGTGGCCTCCGACTGGGCACTCGCCGACGCCGGTGTGGATCCGGCCGAGCTGCCCGAGTACGGGGCCGGTGTGCTCACCGCGAGCGCGTCGGGCGGCTTCGACTTCGGCCAGCGCGAGCTGGAGAAGCTGTGGAGCAAGGGCAGTGAGCATGTCAGCGCGTACCAGTCCTTCGCCTGGTTCTACGCCGTCAACACCGGCCAGATCTCCATCAGACACGGGCTGCGCGGCCCCGGAGGTGTGCTGGTCGGCGACCAGGCCGGCGGTCTGGACGCGGTGGCCCAGGCGCGGCGCAACCTGCGCCGGGGCGCGGTCGCGATGCTCACCGGCGGGGTCGACTCGGCGCTGTGCCCCTGGGGCTGGGTGGCGCAGCTCGCCGGCCGCGAGCTGTCCACGGCGCGGAGTCCGCAGGCCGCGTTCCTGCCCTTCGACGTGGCGGCCCGCGGCCACGTACCGGGGGAGGGCGGCGCGATCCTCTACCTGACGACCGCCGAGCGGGCCCGGCACCCGTACGGGGAGATCGCCGGGTACGGCACCGCCTTCGACCCGCCGCCGGACAGCGGCCGCCCGCCCGCCCTGGGTCGCGCCGTGCGGCTCGCCCTGGCGGACGCGGAGCTCACGCCCGCCGACGTGGACGTCGTCTTCGCCGACGGAGCCGGGCGAGCGGAGGCCGACGCGGCGGAGGCCGCGGCCGTCAACGCGGTCTTCGGACCGGGCGCGGTGCCGGTGACCGTCCCGAAGACCATGACCGGCCGCCTGTACTCCGGCGGCGCGGCCCTCGACCTGGCGACCGCGCTGCTCGCCCTGCGCGACCAGGTGATCCCCCCGACCATCAACGTCACCCGACCCGACCCCCGGCACCGGCTCGACCTGGTCACCGACGGCCCCCGGCAGGCGCGGCTGCGCGTCGCGCTGGTGCTGGCGCGCGGCCACGGCGGTTTCAACTCCGCCATGGTCGTGCGACGAGCGGAAGGAAACCACTGATGAGTGAAGTGACGATCGACGACCTCAGGCAACTGCTGCGCACGGCCGCCGGGGAGAGCGAGGCGGACCTCGACGGCGACATCCTCGACGTGGAGTTCGGCAGCCTCGGCTACGACTCGCTGGCCCTGCTGGAGACCGCCAGCCTCATCGAACGCCACCACGGTGTGAAGGTGGCCGACGACATCTCCGCCGTACGCACCCCCCGGGAGTTCCTGGACCGCGTCAACCAGCCCGTGGCCGACGCGTCGTGAGGGGCACCGGAACCATGCCGGCTGGTCCGACGGCCGGATGTGATCGCCGGTGAGTGAGCGGGACGACGGGCTGCGCCGCCTGGCGCGGGAGCTGGCCGAGCTGGTCGCCGAGCTGGCGGCCGGGGTGCCGGGGCCGATAGCGAGAACGGCGCCGCGGACCGGCGAGCACGCGGGCGAGGTGACGCGGGCCCACGCCGCCGGGAGCGCGAGCGCCGCGGACCGTCCGGCCGGCGCCCTGCGGCAGGGCGCGGCCCCAGCGACCGACCCCTCCCTGCACGAGGTCATCGCCCCGATCTTCGGCACCTTCCACGGCGCCGCGGGCCCCGGGGAGCCGCCGTTCGTCAAGGTCGGCGAACGGGTCGAGAAGGACCAGCAGCTCGGCGTCGTCGAGGCGATGAGGCTCAGGGACGCCGTGCGGTCCCCCTGGCGCGGCGAGGTCGCCGCGGTGGTGGCCGCCGACGGCGAGCGCGTGGCGTTCGGCCAGGTGCTGGTGCTGATCCGGGCGCGGCAGGCGGAGGGCGCGTGACGTTCCGCGAGCTGCCCGCCGCCCGTCGCGCCCGCCGCCCGCGCCCCGGCCGGGCGCACCACCCCGTTCGGCACGGAGCCGCCGGCCCACGAGGGGGCGGCCTGACGTGAGGAGATCCATGAAACCGACACAGTCCCGCACGGCCCTGGTCACCGGCGCCACCAGCGGTATCGGGCTCGCCGTCACCAAGGCGCTCGCCGAGCAGGGCCACCGCGTGTACGTCTGCGCCCGCAGTGGGGGAGACGTCGACCGCACCGTCAAGGAACTGCGCGCCGCGGGCCACGACGTGGACGGCACCGACTGCGACGTCCGCGAGCCGGCGGAGGTACGCGCACTCGTCGCGGCCGCCGTCGACCGCTTCGGCCCGGTGGAGATCGCCGTCAACAACGCCGGGCGCAGCGGCGGCGGGATCACCGCCGAGATCCCCGACGAGCTCTGGGGCGACGTCATGCGCACCAACCTGGACAGCGTGTTCTTCACGAGCAAGGCCGTGCTGGCCGACGGCGGCATGCGGGAGAGCGGCTGGGGGCGGATCATCAACATCGCCTCCACCGGCGGCAAGCAGGGCGTCGTGCTCGGCGCCCCGTACTCGGCGTCCAAGCACGGCGTCGTGGGCTTCAGCAAGGCGCTCGGCCTGGAGCTGGCCAAGACCGGCATCACCGTCAACGCGGTCTGCCCCGGCTATGTGGAGACGCCTATGGCGGCGCGGGTCCGCGAGGGCTACGCCGCGGCCTGGGACACCACCGAGGACGACGTGCTGCGGCGTTTCGAGGCGAAGATCCCGCTCGGCCGCTACTCCACTCCCGAGGAGGTGGCGGGCCTGGTCGGCTATCTGACCACCGACGCGGCCGCCCCCATCACGGCCCAGGCGATCAACGTCTGCGGCGGTCTCGGCACCTACTGATCGGACGGGAGACGTCATGGCAGCACCCCGAGTGCACCACACCCTGCACGAGACGGAGGTCGCGGCGCCCGCCGAGCTCGTCTACGCCCTGATCGCCGACGTGACGGCCTGGCCGCGGATCTTCCCGCCGACCGTGCACGCCGAGGTCGCGGAGCGGACCGGCGGGCAGGAGCGCATCCTCATCTGGGCGACGGCCGGCGAGACGGTCAAGCACTGGACCTCGCGCCGCGACCTCGATCCGGGCGCGCTGCGCGTGGAGTTCCGGCAGGAGGTCTCCCAGCATCCGGTCGCCTCCATGGGCGGCGCCTGGGAGATCACCGCCACCGGGCACGACACCAGCAGGGTGGCGCTCGCGCACGACTACACGGCGGTCGGCGGCACCCCGGACAACGAGGCGTGGATCGCGGCCGCGGTCGAACGCAACAGCACCGCGGAACTCGCCGCGCTCAAGGCGAACGCCGAGTCCGAGTCCGCCGCCGGCCTGGTCCTGTCGTTCCAGGACGAGCTGGCCGTACGCGGCCAGGCCAAGGACCTCTACGATTTCGTCGACCAGGCGGGGCGGTGGGCCGAACGGCTGCCGCACGTCGCCCGGGTCACCCTCGTCGAGGAGGCCCCCGGCGTCCAGCGCCTGGGCATGGACACCCTGACCGCCGACGGCGCCACCCACACCACCGAGTCGGTCCGGCTCTGCTTCCCGCACGAGCGGATCGTCTACAAGCAGCTCAAGGTGCCCGCGCTGATGAAGGTGCACACCGGCGCGTGGACCTTCAGCGACACGGCGGACGGGGCCGTCATCACCTCCGCCCACACCGTCGTACTGAATCCGGCCGCCGTCCCCGGGGTGCTCGGCGCGGACGCCACCCTGGCCGACGCCCGGGACTTCGTGCGCTCGGCGCTCGGCCGCAACAGCACCACCACCATGCGCCATGCCAAGGACCACGCGGAAGGGAACGCCTCGACATGACCGAGACCCAGGCACTGCCACCCACCACCCGCACCCCCGCCACCCCCGCCACCCCCGAACAGTTCGTCTCCGTCCAGCACTTCCTCAACCGGCAGATGCAGCTCCTCGACGACGGCCGCGCCGCGGACTGGGCCGCCACCTTCACCGAGGACGGCGTCTTCGCCCAGGACACCCGGCCGGAGGGCAGGCGCGGCCGCGCGGTCCTCGCCGAACGCATGGAGCACCACGTGGGCGTCATCGCCGCGCGCGGCCTGACCCGGCGCCACTGGATCGGCATGCTCAGCGTCGAACAGGACGAGGACGGCGCGGAGCAGGGCCGGGTGCGGGCCCGCTACTACGCGATCGTCGTCGACACCCCCGCGGACGGCGAGGCCGGCCTGCACCTGAGCACCGTCTGCGACGACGTGCTGGTCCCGGCGGGCGAGAGCTGGCTGGTCGCGCACCGCTACATCCACCATGACAACCACCGGCCCTGAACTCGGCCTGCTGCTGCGGGAGTTCTACACCCGCCAGTACGGGCTGATCGACCGCGGCGCGGCCGAGGAGTGTGCCGCGACCTTCGCCGCCGACGCCACGCTGGTCCGCAACGCGGGGTCCGCGCGCATGCGGGCCGCGGGAGCCTCCCCGGTGCACCGGGGCCGCGCCGGCATCGCCCGGGCCCTGGCGCGCACCGTGCGGCGCCGGGCCGACGCGGGCGTCGTCCGCCGCCACTTCGTGGGCCCCCTCACGTACGAGCGCACCGATGCCGACACCGTGCGCACCCGTTACTACCTGCTGGTCGTCGACACCGGCGCGGACGGTCCGGGGCTGCGCAGCAGCTGTGTGGTCCGGGACGTGCTGACCGGATCCGACGGCCGCTGGCTGACCCGCCACCGCACCATCGACCACGACGAAACAGCCGCCCCTGCGACGAAAGGCAGTCCAGCGATGACTTCCAGCCCGGGGCCGGAGGCGGTCCTGCGGATCGCGTCCGGCGTGCGCCAGGCCCAGGTCCTGTTCACCGCACTCGAACTCGGCGTCTTCGACGCGCTCGCCGAAGGCCCCCTGTCCGCAGCGGAGTTGGCCGACCGGCACGGCCTGCACCCGCGGGCGGTACGGGACCTGCTGGCGGCGCTGCACGCGCTCGGCCTGCTGGAGCGCGACTTTGACGGGTACCGCCTCGCCCCGGCCGCCGACACCTATCTGGTCCGCGGCCGCCCGGCCCATCTGGGCGGCTTCCTCGCCTTCCTGGACGGGGTGCTGCACCCGGCCTGGCGGGGGCTCACCGAGAGCGTGCGCACCGGTCAGGCGGTGCGGGCCGGTGATCCCTACGACGGCCTGTACGACTCCGCGGCCGACCGGGACGGGTTCCTCGACGCGATGGACGTGCTCAACTCCCCGCTCGCCGCCCAGCTCGCGGAGTACGACTGGCACCGCTACCGCTCCTTCGTCGACGTGGGCGGCGCGCGCGGCAACCTCGCGGCGCAGATCGCCAAGGCCCACCCGGGCCTGGACGCCCGGGTCTTCGACCTGCCGGGACTGCGCCCCGCGTTCGACCGGCACATGGCGGCGCTCGGGCTCACCGGCGCCGTGTCCTTCACCGCCGGCGACTTCTTCGCCGATCCGCTGCCCGCGGCCGACGTGGTGATCTTCGGGCATGTGCTGCACAACTGGCCCGAGGAGCGGCGGGACGTGCTGCTGGCCAAGGCCTACGAGGCGGTCAGCCCCGGGGGATCGGTGCTGGTCTACGACCCCATGATCGACGAGCACCGGCCCCAGCTCCCCAACGTGCTGGCCAGCCTCAACATGCTCGTCTGGTCCGAGGGAGGGTCGGAGTACCCGGTCGGGGACCTGCGCGCCCGGCTGTTCGCCGCCGGGTTCGCCACCGTCACCGCGAGCCGGATCGGCGCGACGGGCACGCTGGTCGCCGCCCGGAAGGCCGCCTGATGGGCGACGTCGGCGTGGACCGGTTCCGGGAGATCTTCCGGGCCTTCCCCACCGGGCTCACCGTCGTCACCTGCGTGGACGAGAACGCGGTGCCGCACGGGATGACCTGCAACGCGGTGAGCGCCGTATCGCTGCGCCCCGCGCTGCTGCTGGTCTGCCTCGACGAACGGGCCCGCACCCTGGGCGCCGTTCGCCGCTCGGGTGCCTTCGCGGTGAACTTCCTGGCGGAGGGCGCCGAGGCCGTCGCCGAACTGTTCGCGGGCAAGAGCGACACCAAGTTCGCGGGTCTGTCCTGGGAGACGGGGCCGGCCGCGAGCCCGATCCTCTCGGAGTGGACCGCGGCCTACGCGGTCTGCCGGGTGGTGCGGGAGATCCAGGCGGGCGACCACTCGGTGCTGCTCGGCCGGGTCGTGGCGGGAGCGGCGTCCGGCCGTCCGCCGCTGCTCCACGACCCGGCAGCCTCTCTGCCGACCGGAAGGACTGCCTCATGAAATTCGGCATCAATATATTTCCCACCGCGGGTCCCGAGGACAAGAGTGCCGCCAGTCATTTCGCCGACAGCCTCCGGTTGGCGGAACTCGCGGAGGAACTGGAATTCGACCATGTGAAGACCGTCGAGCACTATTTCGCCCGTTACGGCGGATACAGCCCCGACCCGGTCACCTTTCTCGCCGCGGTGGCGGCCCGCACCAGCCGAATCCGACTGGTCACGGGGGCGGTCATCCCCGCATTCACCCACCCGGTGAAACTCGCGGGCAAGCTCGCCATGCTCGACAACATCTCCCAGGGCCGCCTCGACGTCGGTTTCGGGCGGGCCTTTCTTCCCGAGGAATTCGCCGCGTTCGGGATTCCGCTCGACGAGAGCAGGCCCAGATTCGAGGAAGGCGTCGAGGCGTGCCGCCGGCTGTGGGCCGAGGAGAACGTGACCTGGGACGGGCGGTTCCACACCTTCGGCCCCGTCACCCTGCTGCCCAGGCCGTACCAGCGCCCGCACCCGCCGATCCTGGTCGCCACGGCGGTCTCGCCGGAGTCGTGCGCCGCCGCGGGCCGGGCCGGACACGGCCTCATGATGGTGCCGTCGATCAACAGCGCCGAGAAGGTGCGCGAGATGCTCGCGCTCTACCGCAAGGCATGGTCGGACGCGGGGCACGGCCCCTCCGAGGGCGCGGTGCACATGACGTACAACTGCTACCTCGCCGAGGACCGGGCGGAGGCGGTACGGCTCGGCAGGACCTACAGCGAGTTCACCGGTCGCGCCCTCGCGGAGGCCGTGGCCTCCTGGAGCACCACGCGCAGCTCCGGCTACCAGGGGTACGAGAAGATCCCCGAACGGGCCGGCCGCGCCGACTTCGACCGCCAGCTCGCCGAGCACAAGATCCTGGTCGGCGACCCCGATCAGGTGCTGGAGTCGCTGCGGCAGATCAAAGCCCTGTTCGGGGATGTCACGATCAGTCTCCAGGTCATCTCCGGCAACCAGCCGGCGGCGGAGTCGGAGCGGACGATGCGCCTGTTCGCCGGGCATGTGGCGCCGTACGCCCCCTGACCCGGCGGCCCGCCTCGCCCCTTGTAATAGATACCCAAAGGATTAGACTTCGGAGTCCAACAGGCGATCCAGGGGCGAGGAGCACCGTGGGCGAAGCGACCGTGCCGCGCGGACTGCCGGCCAAGCGGGCCGCCGTCATGGCGGCGGCCGAAGAGGCGTTCATCCAGGACGGCTTCAGTGGTGCGAGCCTGGACAAGATCGCCGTCGCCGCGGGTGTCTCCAAGCAGACGATCTACAACCACTTCAGCGACAAGCGGGGCCTGTTCCTCGCGGTCGTCGAGGCCGCGAGGATCGAGGTCGACGCCCAGTCCTCGGTGGACGACTCGCTGCTGCGCACACCGGACCGCCTGGAGGAGGACCTCACCGCCGTGGGGCGGCAACTGCTCCAGGTGCTGCTCGACGAGCGGCTGTCCGCGCTGCGCCGCCTGCTGATCACCGAGGTGGCCCGCCATCCCGAACTCGGCGACCGCTGCGGGGGATCGGGTGGCGGCACCGTCCCCCGGGCGGTCGAGTGGCTGACCCTGCGCCTGGCCCTGCTCACCGTGGGCGGCGTGCTGGCCGTGGAGGATCCGGAGGAGGCGGCCTCGCAATTCGTGGCGCTCCTCTCCTTTCCCGGACAGCAGCTCACCTCCTACGGAACCCGGCGGCTGAGCGATGAAGAGATCGAGAAACTGGCCACTTCGGCAGCCACATTTTTCCTGCGCGCCTACCGGTCCGCTCCGGTGGATTATGCCTCCGACACGAGAGGTGCATAGTTGGCAAACTGTTATACATAATCGACGGTCACTTCATCGGAACGTAACCTTCTGAAGGCTTGACGGCTATAGCAAATATTGCTCCCATTGGCTCACGGACATTTCAGTGCTGAGCTTCCAATGGGGGATGGCATGCGCTATGGAATACTCGGTCCGCTTCACGTCTCAGCGCATGAGGCGATTCATATTCCAACGGCTCCCAAGCAGCGAAAACTCCTGTCCCTGCTGTTACTTAACGCCGGACGGATGGTTCCGGTTTCCGACTGCATAGAAGAGCTCTGGGGATATTCACCGCCGAGCAGCGCGGTGCCCACCCTCCAGACGTATGTGATGCAGTTGCGCAGGCTGCTGAAGAAGGGCGCCGATCCGCGCCTGCCGGCCGCCGAGCGGCTGGTCACCCGTGACCGCGGGTACGAACTGGTCATGGAGGAGGACGAGCTCGACCGGCTGGTCTTCCGCAGGCTGCGGGCCCGGGGCGTGGCCGCCCTGGACGCGGGCGACGACTGCGCGGCCTCCCGTCTGCTCGGCGAGGCGCTGGCGCTGTGGCGGGGACCCGCGCTCAGCGACGTGCAGCACGGCCCGCTCCTCGCCGTCCAGACCACCGGCATGAACGAGTGCCGCCTCCAGGCCACCCAGCAGCGCATCGAGGCGGACCTGCGCCTCGGGCGCCACCACGACCTCATCAGCGAACTGAGCGTGCTGACCGGCGCCCATCCCGTGAACGAGAACCTCTACTACCTGTTCATGGTCGCCCTGTACCAGGTGGGCCGGAAGGTGGACGCCCTCGGTGTATACCACCAGCTCCGCCGCATCCTGAACGACGAACTCGGCCTCGGCCCGTCCCCGCAGATCGGCAGGCTGCACGAGCAGTTGCTCGCCGACAAGTTCGAGCTGGACCAGGCCGGCCGCCTCCCCGTCCGCTGAGGCCGGCCTCTCGTCCCCTCTTCCCATGGGCCGCGCGGGCCCATGGCTCCAACGGCTTGTCATGTACGCGCCCCTGTGTGCGTCTCGTTGGGCGAACACGGTTGACTTGCTGGACTGGGCCGCCCAATACTTTGGACCCACAGTCCAAATAGTTGGGAGACATTGGTGACTTCTCCGTCGGCTCCATCGTTACGAGCCCCTGGCTGGGCCGTGCTGAGCCTGTTGTGCCTCGGCCAGCTCATGGTCGTCGTCGACGTCTCGATCGTGAACGTCGCGCTGCCGGCCATCCGCTCCGACCTCGGCTTCAGCCAGGTCGGGCTGCAATGGGTGGTCAATTCCTACGCCCTGACCTACTCCGGCTTCCTGCTGCTCGGCGGGCGCGCGGCGGACCTCTTCGGGCGGCGTCGCGTCTTCGTCGCCGGACTGGCCCTCTTCGTCCTCGCCTCGCTCGCCGGGGCCGTCGCCCAGGATCCGACGACGCTGGTCATCGCCCGGTCCGCGCAGGGCCTCGGGGGCGCGATCCTCTCCCCGGCGACCCTGACCCTCGTCACCACGACCTTCACCGGGCCGGCGCGGCCCAAGGCGATGGCGGCGTGGAGCGCGGTCGCGGGCGGCGGCGCCGCCGTCGGCTCGGTGCTCGGCGGCGTCCTGACCCAGCTCGTCGACTGGCGATGGATCCTGTGGGTCAACATCCCGATCGGCCTGCTGACCATCGTCGGCGCCTACACCCTGCTGCACGAGAGCCGCGCCGACGCGGCCAAGTCCCGGCTCGACGTGTTCGGTTCCCTGCTGGTCACCGCCGGCCTGATGGCCATGGTGTACGGCACGGTCCAGTCCCCGACCAAGGGCTGGGGCTCGGTCGAGACCCTGGCGCCGCTCATCGGCGGCGCGGCACTCCTGGTCTGGTTCGTCGTGCACGAGGCGCGGGTGGCCGCCGAACCCCTCATGCCGCTGGGCTTCTTCAAGGTCCGCCCGGTCACGGTCGCCAACCTCACCATGCTGTGGCTGGGGTGCGCGGTGATCGCCCACTTCTTCTTCCTGTCCCTCTACATGCAGAACGTGCTGAAGTACGGGGCGCTGGACGCGGGACTGGCCTTCCTGCCCGGATCCGCGGCCATGACCATCGGCGCCTACAGCGGTCCGGCCCTGATGAAGCGCGTCGACCCCCGGCTGCTCATCGCGGGCGGCCCGGTGCTCGTCGTCGCCGGCCTGCTCTGGCTGTCGTTCATCCCCGCCGACGGCACCTACCTCACCAACCTGTTCGTGCCGATGCTGCTGGTCACCTTCGGTACCGGCGTGGCGATGATGCCGATCAGCTTCTCCGCGATGACCGGCATCGCGCCGCAGGAGGCGGGGCTGGCCTCCGGCGTCATCAACACCACCCGGCAGGTGGGCGGCGCGATCGGGCTGGCGGTGCTGGCCACCGTCGCGGCGTCCCAGACCGCCGGCACCGGCACCGCGGGCCTCGTCGAGGGCTACCAGGCGGCGTTCCTCACCGGGGCGGTCTTCGCCGTCCTGGCCGTGCTGACGGCCCTGTTCATGCCGAAGGCCCAGGCGCCGTCCGCGCCGCCCGTGGCCGAACCCGCGAAGAGCGCCGATGCCGGTACCGCAACAGCGTGACCCGGAGGTGACCCGGGAGCGGCTGCGGACGTGGCTGGCCGCCAGACTGCCCGGGAGCAGCGACCTGGAGATCGCCGAACTCACCGTTCCGCACTCCGGGTTCTCCACCGAGACGCTGCTCTTCCGGGCGGCCTGGCGCACCGGCCGCACACCGGCCGGGGGCCGCTTCGCCGCCCGCGTCGCGGGCCGGTCGTACCAGCTTTATCCCGAAGCCCGCCTCGGCACGCAGTGCCGGCTGCAACGCGTCCTGTACGGCACGGGGGTGGTGCCGGTGCCCCGCGTCCACTGGTTCGAACGCGACCCGGCCGTGCTCGGGGCCCCCTTCTACGTGATGGAACAGGTGGCCGGGCAGGTACCCGCTGATCTGCCGTCGTACCACCGCGAGGGCTGGGTGGCGGAGCTGGACGAGCCGGGACGGGCCCGCCTGTGGCACGGCGGGATCGAGGCGCTGAGCCGACTGCACGCCCTCGACGTCCACGCCCTCGGCCTCCACTTCGCGGCTCTCACCGGCCACCGGACCCCGCGCCACGGCAGCCACCTCGACCATCAACTCGACTACTACGAGCGCTACTTGGACCACTTCGACCGGGCGGACGACCCCCTGGCGCTGCGCACCCTGGCCTGGTTGCGCGCCCACCGGCCACCGGAGCCCGCCCGCCCCAGCCTGCTCTGGGGCGACGCCCGGCTCGGCAACATCATCTTCAGCGCGGCCGGCCGCCCCGCCGCCCTGCTGGACTGGGAGATGGCCTCGCTCGGCGCACCCGAGACCGACCTGGCCTGGTTCCTGTACCTGGACCGCCATCTCAGCGAGGGCATCGGCGCCGACCGGCTGCCCGGACTCCCGGGCCGCGACGAAACCGTCGCCCGCTACGAGGAACTCTCCGGCCGCACGGTCCACCACCTCGACTACTACGAGGTCTTCGCCGGCTTCCGGCTGATGCTCATCACCGCGAGGCTGACCGGCCTCGTGCTGGCCCACGGCATGGTCCCGCCGGGCACGGACTTCCCGCTCGCCCGCAACACCGCGCGACTGCTGGCCCGCACCCTCGAAGGAGTACGCCGATGAAACTCTCCGTCCTGGACCAGTCCACCGTGGCCGAGGGACGGCCGCCGGCCGAGGCGCTGCACAACACGCTCGAACTGGCGCGCCTGGCCGACCGGCTCGGCTACGAACGCTACTGGGTGGCCGAGCACCACGGCATCCCGTCCCACGCGGGCACCGCCCCCGAGATACTGATAGCCCGGATAGCCGCCGAGACGAAAGGCATCCGGGTGGGGTCCGGCGGGGTGCTGCTGACCTACTACAGCCCCATGAAGGTCGCCGAGGTCTTCCATGTGCTCCAGGCCCTGTATCCGGGCCGGATCGACCTCGGCATCGGCCGCGCGGGCGGCGCCAACCCGCTGGAGAACCGGGCGATGCGCTGGGACGCCCCCGCCGCGGCCGACGACTTCGACGCGAGGATCAGCGCGCTCCAGCGCCATCTGCACGAGAGCTTCGCCGCCGACCACCCGTACAGCACCATCAAGGTGATGCCGACGGTGCCCGAGGTGCCGCCGGTGTGGCTGCTCGGCTCCAGCGTCCGCAGCGCCGCGTCCGCGGCCGAGCTCGGACTGCCGTACGCCTACGCGCACTTCATCAACCCGGCGGACACCCGGCGGGCCGTCGAGACCTACCGGGCAAAGTTCCGGGGCACCGAGCCGCGCGTGATCGTCGGGCTCGGCATGTACTGCGGGGAGACGGACGCGCGGGCGCAGCGGATGCTGGCCAGCCACCTGCTGGTGCGCAAGCGGCTGTTCGCCGGGGACATCCGGGCCATCCCGGACGCGGACGAGGCCGTCGCCGAGCTGGCCCGCGGCCCCCATCCCCTGGCGGGCGAGGAGACCGAATGGCCCCGCTACTTCGCCGGTACGCCCGAGCGGATCCGGCAACTGGCGGGCAGCCTGGAGGCGGAGCTCGGGGTGGACGAGCTGATCGCGATGAACATGATCCACGACCACGCGGACCGGCGGCGCTGCTACGAACTGCTCGCGGAGGCCCTTGAGTTGGCGCCACGAGAGGATCCGGCCGTCCTCCCGCGGTAGGCGTCGACCCGTCCTCCCGTGGGCGTCGCCCCGTCCTCCCATAGGCGCCAACCGCCCTCCAGGGAGCCTCGATCGCCCTCCAGGGAGCCTCGACCGGCGGACGGCAGCCTGGACGGCGCCCTACCAAACCGAGCCAAGCGAGGTAGACATGGCCCTGTTCGCCGTGCTGATCAACGCAACGCCGACCGGAATCAGCGCCGACGAGTTCTTCGAGCGGCTGCCGAAGGGCTACGCGTACATGAAGGGGCTGATCGAGAAGGGGACCATCAAGCACTCCTGGGTCCGCATCGGTGAGTCGGGCGGCCTCAACATCTTCGACGTGGAATCCCACGAGGAACTCCTCGGCGCGCTCTACGGCAACCCGATCAGCCCCCACCTTCAGTTCACGATCTACCCCTTGGTGGAGGTCGACGACTTCTCGCCGGACGAGATCGGCGGCTGATCACCGAGGAACTCCCGGATCGCGGTGACGAAGGCGTCGGGCGCGTCCACCCACGGGAAGTGCCCGGCGCCCGCCACGGTCACATGGCGGGCGTCGGGGAAGTGGCCCGCTGCCACGTCCCCCACCGCCACACCCGTCAGCGCGTCCCGCTCGCCCGTGACGACCAGCACCGGCCCCTTGACCGCGGCCAGCCCGTCCAGCACGGCCTTCGGCCCCGACTCGGCCGCCCAGAAGCCCGACCAGGCGGTCAGCGAGAAGGTGGCCAACTGGGCCTCGGCGTGCGCGCGTTGCCGCTCGTCCCAGCGGCCGTACCCGGCCGGCGTGTACCGGCTCAGGACGTCGAAGACCTGCTCGGGCGGGCTGTCCGGGCCGAGCGCGACCAGTTCCCGCGCGGCCTGCGACACCTCGGCGAACCAGACCTCGTCGCCGCGGCGCCCGAGGATCTCGGGGATGTCCCCGCCGCCCGCGCCGTACATGTCGGGTCCGGGGCCGACCAGCACCAGTCGGCCGACCCGCTCGGGGTGCGCCGCCGCGTACGCCTGGGCCACCACCGTCCCGCTGGAGTGGGCGAGCAGGTCCAGCGTCTGTTCGCCCAGCTCCCGGCGCAGCGCCTCGATGTCCTCGGCCAGTACGGGATAGGCGTACGCGCCCGGCTCGGCGGGCGCCTGCGAGGCGCCGGTGCCCCGGGCGTCGTACCTGATCAGGGTGAAGTGCTCGCTCAGCCCGCCGAGATCCTCCAGATACACCGAGTCCCGCGGCCCGCCGGGCACAAGCACCAGCACCGGGCCCGAGCCGAGGGTTTCGTAGGAGAGCCGGGTGCCGTCGAATGCGGTGAATTCCGTCATGGCCGGGAGGCTACGGACGGACGCTGGAGGACCGGTCGAGACGCTCACGCACCCCGCACGCCCGCGGTCAGGCCGCCGAGGGCAGCCGCTCGGTGGTGAGGACCACCCGGCCCACGAGGCCCCCCTGCTCGAACTCGGCCAGCGCGCCGCCCGCCTCGGTCAGCGGGCGGGCCGCCGCGATGTACGGCTCGATCCGCCGGGCGGCGGCGAGCGTCAGCACCTCGCCGAGCATGCCCGCCAGCTCCTCGCGCCACTGCCCCTGGAACAGGTCGACGGCGACGGCCCGGCCGCCCAGAGCGGCGAGGTCGGTGGTGTGCCGGGCGGCCGGCTCGTCGCGGGTGAACCAGTTCCCGTAACTGATCAAGGCGCCGCCCTCGCGCAGGAACCCGGCGGACTCGGCGAGGTTGGGACCGCCGATGGGGTCGAAGACCGCGTGCACGCCGTCCGGGGCCAGCTTCGCCACCCGCGAGGGGACGTCCTCGACCCAGTGGTCGACCGGTTCGAACCGCAGCCGGGTCGCCTCGGCCAGCTGCCGGGTGCTGGACACCCCGATGACCCGGGCGCCGGCCAGCTCCGCCAGTTGCACCAGGACGGTCCCCACCCAGCCGGGCGCCCCGGGCACCACCACGGTCTGCCCCGCGGCGACCCGCGCCTGGCGGTGGACCATGTACCAGGCCAGCACCCCCGCATACCCGATGCCGACCGCGGCCACCGGCGACAGGCCCTCCGGCACCGGCACCACCGAACCGAGCGGCGCGTTGACGCCGTCCGCCCAGCCGCCCGCGCCGACGACGGCCGCCACCCGCCGCCCCACCAGATCGGCCCCGGCGCCGTCCGCCCCGGCGGCGGTGACGACGCCGACGACATCGCGCCCCGGCACGAGCGGCGGGCCCTCCTGGCCGGGGCAGGTCCCCCGGCGCATCAGCATGTCGTCGAAGGACACCCCGGCGGCCTCCACCCCGATGGTCACCTCTCCGGCGGCGGGCGGCTCCAGCTCCCGGCGCGCGGGCCGCAGCGCGCCCGGCGGGGTCGAGAAGGCGGGGACCCGTATCTCCGTGATCTGCATACGCCGACCTTATGAACGACGCCTATAGAAGGGCTCGAGCGCCGCCTCCTAGCTTCGGCCGCAGTGATCGCCTGCCGACAGAGGGGATGCCCGGTGTCGTACAGACCAGTGCTGGCCGCCATGCTGACCGCGATGGTTCTCCTCACCGCCGCGTGTTCCGGCTCCGGTGGGACGGCGTCCGGCGACCGCGGCCTCACCTTCGCCCTCGACACGGAGCCAAGCTGCCTCGACCCCCAGGTGAGCATGGCCGACGCGACGGCACTGATCACCCGGGGCGTCGTCGACTCCCTGGTGAGCCAGGACCGCAAGGGGCTGTTCCACCCCTGGCTGGCCACCCGGTGGGAGACCTCCAGTGACCTCAGGACGTACACCTTCCACCTCCGCGCGGGCGTGACCTTCCACGACGGGACGCCCCTGGACGCCACCGCGGTCAAGGCGAGCTTCGACCGGATCGTGGCCCCGGCGACCAAGTCGCTGTACGCCCGCTCGCTCATCGGCCCCTACCGGGACTCCACCGTCCTCGACGCCCGTACCGTCCGCGTCCGGCTGAGCCGGCCGTTCCAGCCCTTCCTCCAGGCCGTCAGCACCGCCTATCTCGGCATCCAGTCCCCGAAGGCGTTCACCACCTACGCCGGATCCCTGTGCGACCACGTCGTCGGCTCCGGCCCGTACGTCTTCGACAAACACGTCCACCAGCAGCAGGTCACGCTGCACGCGAACCCGAAGTACGCCTGGGGCCCCGAGGGCGATGCCACGGGCAAGGCCCGCATCCCCACGCTCACCTTCCGGTTCCTGCCGGAGGCCGCCACCCGGGTGGGGGCGCTGCGCAGCGGGCAGGTCGACGGCATCTCGCCCGTCCCGACCCCGGACGTCCCGGCGGTCACCGCCGACAGCTCGCTCACACTGGTCAGGACCGAGGCCCAGGGCGCCAGTTACGGCCTCTACCTCAACACCGCCCGGGCCCCGTTCGACGACCGCAGGGTGCGGCAGGCGTTCCAGCGCTCCCTCGACGTGGACACGCTCGTCCGATCCGTCTACGGCGGCACCTTCACGCGCGCGTGGAGCATCCTCACCCCGACCAGCCGGAACTACGACGCGAAGACGCGGGGCAGTTGGTCCTACGACCTCGCCGCCGCCGACCGGCTCCTCGACCAGGCGGGCTGGACCGGCCGCGACTCCGCCGGCTACCGCACCAAGGACGGCAGACGGCTGCGCGTCGTCTGGCCGGCGACCCAGGCCCAGTTGGACGCCCAGCAGCGCGGGGTGCTCGGGCAGGGCATCCAGGCGGCGGCGAAGAAGGCCGGCATCGAGGTCGTCCGGCCCGTCCTCCAGAACGGCCCGCTCTACGAGGCCGCGGCGAAGGGCACGTACGACATCCTCGACCAGTCCTGGGGCCGCGCCGACCCCGACATCCTGCGCACCTTCCTGGACTCGAAGAGCCTGCCCATGACCGGGCAGAACATGAGCCGGGTCCAGGATCCGCGGGTGGACCGCTGGGTGGACGGCGCGGTGACCACCGCGGACGAGCGGGAACGCGACAAGGACTACGCCCAGGCACAGCGGTGGGTGATCCAGCAGGCCACGGTGGTACCGGTGTTCGTGCCCGCCTATCTGGTCGCCACGCGCAAGAACGTACGCGGCCTCACCGCCGACCCCGCCGGGTTCCCGCGGTTCGAGCACGCGTGGATCGCCGGATGAGCGGGCGCGGGGCGGGTTCGGGTGGTGGTGCGGGTGGGGCGGACGGGCGCGAGGTGAGTACGCGCGGGGCGGGCGCGGGCGTGCGTGGGACGGGCGTGCGTGGGACGGGCGTGCGTGGGGCGGGTGTGAGCGGGGCGGACGGGCGCGGGGCGAGTGCGCGCGGGGCAGTCGCGGGTGTACGCGGGGCGGGTGTGCGTGGGGCGAGTGCACGTTGGGCGGGCGCGGGCTGGGCGGACGGGCGCGGGGCGGGTGCGGGCGGAGCAGGCGTGCGCTGGGCGGGCACGCGCTGGGCGGGTGTGCTGGGCTGGACGGTCCGCAAGGGCGTCAGCGCCCTGGCCGTCCTGCTCGGCGCCGCCACCCTCTCCTTCGTCGCCATGCAGCTCATCCCCGGCGACCCGGCGCGCGCCCTCGTCGGCAGCGCGCCCGCCACCCCCGAGACGATGGCCGCGGTGCGCCACGAGATGGGCCTCGACCTGCCGCTGCCGCTGCGCTACCTGCACTACCTGGGCCGGCTCGCCCGGTTCGACCTGGGCCGGTCCTACCAACTCCAGGAGCCGGTCAGCACGGTGATCGGCGACCAGATCGTGCCGACCGCGCAACTGGCCTTCGCCGCCCTGGGGTTCGCGCTGGTGGCCGCCCTGCTCACCGCCGGGCTCACCGCGGGCCGGTGGCCGCGGCTCGGCCGGCTGGTGCAGGGGGCGGAGCTGCTGCTCATCTCCACTCCGGGGTTCTGGCTGGGGATGATGCTGCTGGCCGTACTGTCCTTCAGGTGGCATCTGTTCCCCGTCGCGGGCGCCACCGGCGTCCGGGGGCTCGTGCTGCCCGCCGTCACGCTGGGGGCACCACTGGGCGCGGTGCTCAGCCAGGTGCTGCGCACGGAGATCGAGACGGCGCTGCGCCAGCCGTTCGCCATGAGTGTGCGGGCCCGGGGGGTCGGGCCGTCGGCCCTGCGGATGCGCCATCTGGTGCGCCACGGAGTCGTTCCCGTCGCGACCCTCTCCGGCTGGCTGCTGGGCGGTCTGCTGGGCGGGGCGGTGCTGGTGGAGACCGTGTTCGCCCGGCCGGGCCTGGGGCGGGTGACCCTGGAGGCGGTGACCGGCCGCGACTTCCCGGTGGTGAGCGCGCTGGTCATGCTCCTCGCCCTGGTCTTCGTCACCGTGAACACCCTGGTGGACGCCGTGTGCAGGATCGCCGACCCAAGGCTGCGTGCCGCATGAGGAGGTCGCTGGTCCTTCCCCTGGCGCTGGGGATCCTCGGCCTGCTCCTGCTGGCGGCCGCCGCGCCGGGCCTGTTCGCGGGCCACTCGCCCACCGAGGTCGATCTCGGGGCGGTCCTCCAGCCGCCCAGCGGCCGGCACTGGTTCGGCACCGACCAGCTCGGGCGGGACGTGTGGTCCCGGGCCGTGCACGGCACGCGCTTCTCCCTGCTCACCGGCCTGGCCGCGACCGCGCTCGCCGGGACCGGGGGCACGGCGCTCGCCCTGCTCATGGTGGTCGGCGGCCGGATCGTCGACTCCCTGCTGATCCGGGTGCTCGACGTGCTGCTCGCCTTCCCCGGGCTGCTGCTCGCCCTGCTCGTCGTCGCGGTGACCGGGCCCGGTGCCGCGGGCGCCCTGACCGCCATCGCGATCGCCTCGGTGCCCGGCTACGCGCGGATGGTCCGTGCTCAGGCGCAGGTGGTGCGGCGCTCGGACTACGTGACGGCGGCGGTGGTCATGGGCGTGTCCAGGCCCGTGGTGATCTGGCGGCACGTGCTGCCCAACGCGCTGCGGCCACTGATCGTCCTGGCCACCCTCGGCATCGGCGAGGCGGTCATCATCGGCTCCTCGCTGGGCTTCCTGGGGCTCGGCGCGCCCCAGCCGGCGCCCGAGTGGGGGGCGATGCTGGCGGCGGGGCGCGACCACTACACGAGCGCCTGGTGGGTCGCCGCGTTTCCCGGCCTGCTGATCACGGCCCTGGTGATGACGGTGACGGTCGTCGGACGCCGGGTGCAACGCCGTCTTGAGGGGTGGGGATGACGGAAACGCTGTCGGTACGGGAGCTCAGCGTGCGGTTCGGGCGGACGGCGGCCGTCCGCGGTGTCTCCTTCGACCTCGCGCCCGGCGAATGCCTGGCCCTGGTCGGCGAGTCGGGCTCGGGCAAGAGCGTGACGGCTCGCAGCCTGCTGGGGCTGGCCGGCGGGCGGGCCGAGGTCGCGGCGGACCGGCTCGCCCTCGGGAGCGAGGACCTGCGCCGGGCGGACGAGCGCCGCTGGCGCCGGATCCGCGGCCGCCGCATCGGACTGGTGCTCCAGGACGCCCTGGTGTCCCTCGACCCGTTGCGGACCGTGGGCGCCGAGATCGCCGAGGTGCTGCGCACGCACCGCCTTGCGACCCGAGCCGAACTGACGTCACGGGTGTACGAGTTGCTCGCCTCGACGGGGATCTCCGACCCGGCGACGGTGGCCGCGCGCTACCCGCACCAGCTGTCCGGGGGCCAGCGGCAGCGCGCGCTCATCGCGTCCGCGCTGGCCGGCCGGCCGGGGCTGCTGATCGCCGACGAACCCACCACGGCCCTCGACGTGACCGTCCAGGCACAGCTCCTGACCCTGCTGGAGAGCCTGCGGGACAAGGGCACCGGACTGCTGCTGATCAGCCACGACCTCGCGGTGGTCGCCCGTATCGCCGACCGGATCGCCGTCATGCACGACGGCAGGATCGTCGAACAGGGCCCGGCCCCCGACGTCCTCGACGCGCCCAGCCACCCGTACACGTCCCGACTCCTCACCTCGGCTCCGACGGCTCCGGCTTCGGGTTCGGCTGCGTCGGCTTCGGCTCCGACGGCTCCGGCTCCGGCTTCGGGTTCGGCCGCGTCGGTCACGGGTTCGGCGGCTTTGGCCACGGGTTCGGCTGCGCCGGCTTCGGGTTCGGCTGCCTCGGCCTCGGGTTCGGCTGGCCTGGTTACGGGTTCGGTCGCTTCGGCTACGGGTTCGGCCGCGAGGTCGCATGGTCCGGCTGTCCCGGCCTCGGGTCCGGCTGTCCCGGCCTCGGGTTCGGCTGCCTCGGCCTCGGGTTCGGTCGCCCCGGTCACGGCTCCGACGGTCCTGGCCTCGGGTTCGACGGCCCCGGCCTCGGCTAATGGTTCGGCCGCGAGGCCGCCTGGTCCGGCTGCCCCGGTCACTGTTCCGGCTGCGACGGCCACAGGTTCGGCCGTTCCCGCCCCGGCCCCGGCCCCAGCCGCGAGGCCGGCCGGTCCGGCCGGTCCGGCCGGCCCGCCGGTGCTGTCGGCCGAAGGGCTGCGGCTGCGCTATCCGGGAAGCGGCAGCGACGCCGTGCACGGCGTCGGCTTCGAGGTGGCGCCCGGCGAAGCGCTCGGCCTGGTGGGGGAGTCCGGCGCCGGCAAGAGCACCGTGGCCCGGATCGTGCTCGGATTGCGGGAGCCCGACGCGGGCACCGTCCGGCTGGCCGGCCGGCCGTGGAGCCCGCTGCCGGAACGCGCCCGCCGACCGCGCCGCCGGGCGCTGGCCGCCGTCTTCCAGGACCCCCTGAGCTCCTTCGACCCGCGCTACCCGGTGCGGCGGATCATCGCCGAGGCCCTGCCCGCGACCACCCGGGCGCAGCGCCGTACCCGGGTCGCCGAGCTCCTCGCCGAGGTGGGGCTCGACGCCGGTGTCCTCTCCCGTCGGCCGCTGGAACTCTCCGGCGGCCAGCGCCAGCGTGTCGCCATCGCCCGGGCCCTGGCCTCGGCGCCCGAACTGCTGGTGTGCGACGAGCCGGTCTCCGCCCTGGACGTGTCCCTCCAGGCGCAGATCCTCGACCTGCTCGCGCGGATCCGCGCCGAGCGCGGGCTCGCGATGCTCTTCGTCTCGCACGACCTGGCTGTCATCCGGCAGGTGTGCGACCGGGTGGCCGTGATGAAGGACGGCGCCATCGTCGAGTCCGGCCGCACCACCGACGTCTTCGACACCCCCGCCCACCCCTTCACCCGACAACTGCTCACCGCGGCCCCCCGGCTCCGGCCGCGCGGCTCCCGTACGCCCCCAGATCCGGAGGCTGCGGCGGCGCCGCCCGGGAGCGGCGGTCTGAAGGGCTGACGCAGGCGCCGGCCGGTTATCACCAGTACGCCGGAGTCGGCTCGCACTCACGGTCGCCGCACGCCGACAGCAAAAAGCCCTCCCCTGAGGGAGGGCCCCGCGCGGCGCCCCCGGCAGGACTCGAACCTGCGGCCAAGCGCTTGGAAGGTGCTGGGTGGGGCGGGTGGTGCACCCCTGCTGACCTGCTTCTCTTCCCTGGCAAGGCCTCCCGTCAAACGGCCCTCGACACGCAATCGACCGTGATAGCGGCAGGGCCAGTGCAGCGACCGGAAACGTTTCGCCGGTCTGGTGACACTCCAGTCGACGTCCCGGACGTGGAGCTTTGCCAGCACATGCGACAACTGGGAACGGCGGCCCCGCGTTGTGGCCAGTCGCGGTGACCTCCTAGCGGTGAGTGATCCCCAACGCCCCCTGACGGGGACGGCTGAGCTTGGTGACTGCTGGCAGTGAGGTTCCGCTCCCCTTCAGGGGAAAGAACCCGGGCTCCTTTACGGGCCACCTTGCCTGACTTGCCGGTCCACTGATCACCTGTCTCGCCAACCGGCGGGACGACAGAAGCCCACGGCTCCGACCAGGTCGGAGCCGTGGGCTTCTGTCGTTGTTGGCTGGTGTCGCCGCCTGGCCTCGTAACGCTATGTCAAGCAATGCTCAGGCGGCAGCTTCTCACTGCCTGGCGGTGAAGTACTGCCAGGCACCCCATGTGCTGAGGTTGCCGGTGTCCTTGCTGCTGTGGACGTACTCGGCCCGTACACGGAACTTGCTGTTGACCGTCATGGTCAGGCTCAGGGTCGCGTTGGCGGTGCTTTTGGTGCTGAGCGTGCGGCATGAGGAGGTGCTCTGCGTGTGCCAGGTGCCGCCGTAGTACCGCTGAGTTTGGAACTGCACGCACTGGCCGGCCTTGTTGGGGGCGACCGTAGCGTTCAATGTGGCCTTGGCGGTGTGGTGGTAGACCCGGTAGAAGATGCTGCCGTAGTGGGTGCTCCCGTAGTAGCCGCTCAGCGACTCGGATACCTGTGCATAGCTGGACGCGGTGCTGGCGGCCGTGGCCGGGGCGTAGCGGTCGTCCCCGGCGAATGCTGCGGTGAACGTTGTCTTGCGGGTGATCTTGTAGCTCGTGGCGAGGTTGCCGTGGCTGTCCACCGTGCCGGTCTTGATCAGCGCCTTCTGGCCACCGTAGGGCTGGGCGTAGATCGCGAGGGTTCGGCCGTTGTAGGTCGTGCCGAGATGGGCGGTGGCCTTGACGGTCGCACCGTACGCGTACGAAGGGGCGTTGGTGGTCATGGACACCGCAGTGGTGCTGCGGGAGACCTGGACGGTCGTAGATGCGGTGACAGTCTGGTGGGTGGAGTCACCCGGGTAGGTCACGGTGTAGATGTTGGCTCCCCCGGCCTGCGGGACATCGGTGATGCGGAAGGTGCCGTCGGCGGCGAGCAGCGCATCTGGCAGTGCCACACCCGCGGGGTGGGCCAGGTCGCTCTTGACCACGTGGACTGCCTCACCAGAGGGGTACGGAGCTGCCGACAACTGGCCGGACACGGTCAGTTGGGTCGCTCGGGCCGCTGTCGCCGGGGCGGTGAGGTCGATTGTGGTGGGGTTCGGCGGCGGGAGCTGCCACGGAACGTAGAACGTGTAGGCAGCCGACGGCAGAGACTCGTTCCCGGCCGCATCAACGCCGACGACGTAGAGGGTGTGAGTTCCCCAGGTCAGGGCGGCTGTCACACTGCCCTTGCCCTGTGCGTCCGCTGGAACCCTGGCGGCTCCGATGCCGGGCTCCTGGTCCCAGGCGTACTCGAAGTGATCCAATCCGCTGGACTGGCAGTCCGGAGCTCCCGCCTGGGTGCATCCGGCGGGCAGGGGGTCGCTGGAGCTGAAGCTGAAGGTGGAGGGCTGCCCGGCAGCCTTCGTGGGCGTCCCCGGGTCGCCTGCCGGGGGGAAGTCCGGGTTGGTTACGACCGGCGTGACGGGCCGGCTTGCGTCCGTCCTCAAGTAGCAGGGCGCGGTCGCCTCCGAGTACGCAGTCCCGTTGTACGTCGACGCGTCCCAGGCGTAGGTGTGCCCATCCGTCAACGACAGTGGGACGTAAACGGATTGGTAGCTCACCGGCGCCCCGTCGACGGATCCGTCCGCCGTCTGTGAACCGTCCACGTCCCACGCGTGGACGACTCCCTGATTGGTCACCCCGTTGACTGTGGACCGCGGTATGCCTATGTAGACGGTCATGCCCTCGGGGGTGTTGGCGGACGGCACATGCCAGGCCGGGCTGCTGTCGTTGCCGCAGTCCGTGCCTGTCGGCACGGTGGGGGCCGGCAGTGCCGGGTCGATCGGGGTCCCGTCGGCGACCGCTGCCGCCGGGAGCGCTGCCACGAACGCGCCGGCCAGGAGAATCGGGAGCCAGCCGCGTCTGCGCGCGATTCGATTCACAGGTGTCTTCTTTCCGGGGCGGGCCCGTCCGCGTGGAGTGCCTATGCTTGCCACGGGGTCAGCGCGTGCATCCAGTAGTGCGCGCGGCGTATTCCAGAACGGCATGCGTTTGACCGGCGCGCCCGGCCACTTCCCCCGATGCTGCGGCATGGAGCCGTAGAGCGCGCCGAGCGTAGCGCCGTCTAGGACGGCCCCGACGGTCCTTGATCAACTTTTTGCTCTCGTCAGTCCACGGCGATGGCCGCGACGAGACCGATCGCCGAGGCGCCACGATGTCCAGCTGTCAGCGCGTCAGGCTGGGCGTATGAAGGCACTGAGAACACGGGCGGCTGGTGCGCTACTGGTCATGGTGGAACTGACCGCGTCGAGTGGCCCGCTTGCCAGGGCTGCCTTTGCCGAATGTCGCATCCGGGCTGGTGGGAGCTTCCGGCTTCTCTCCAAAACGGCGAAGACTGAAACGGAGTGTCTCGCTTTTGAGCACCGCTTCAGGAATTCGATCTACGCCCGCCCCTGGCGCCGCCGTCGGCTGATCCGAGGGTCGCCCAGGGGCGCCCTGTGTACTGCCGTCCGGCCTCGTTGATGTCAGTCGTGGATGTCAGAAGTCGGGCTGTGAGCAGCGGCCAAGAATTGATCGGGATCTCATAGACGATCTCGCAATGGGCGGCGGGCACCACGATGTCCGCTGTCTCCGCGGGCCGCCCCTGGTCGCTGTAGTACGTCCGCCGGATGTTTGTGACGAGCGCGGCCTTCTGGATGCCGAGTATCGACGCCTCCTCGGCAGGCGCCTGCTGCCCTGCAGGTCCCGCTCTGGTTCGCGCTGCTCGCCGTCGGCTACCTCGGCGTCAGGCTGATCCGCCCGCCCGCCTGGCTCATCGCCGTACTCCTGCTCGGCGGTTTCCTGCTCGCCGACAGCGTCCTCGCCCCGGCCATCAACGCCTTCGTGTGGACGAACGCTCGTTGCTGAATCCGGAGCAGGCCGCGGCGATCCTCGACTGGATCCGGCGCCGGCACGCGGAGGCAAGCGGCTCCACGCCTTCTTCGCCACGCTGTACTACTGCGGTCCACGACCCGAGGAAGCCGTGGCCATGCGAGTGGAGGACGTGATCCTGCCCGAGCCCGGCGCCGACGACCAGTGGTGCGAGCTGCTGATCCACACGGCGACTCCGGAGGTCGGGAAGCAATGGACCGACACGGGGGAGATCCACGAGCAGCGGGACCTGAAGGGCCGTGCGGTGGGTGAGACGCGCACGGTGTCAAGGCACCCGGCCCTGACGTGCATCCTGCGGCAGCACATCGAGGACGAACAGCTCCAGCCGGGTGATCTGCTGTTCCAGGGCGAATCGGGCGGCATCCTCGCCGGTTCCGTCATCCGCCGGGCGTGGCGCGGTGCGCGTAAGGCCGTACTGCCTCCCCACGTCTTCGAGTCGCCCACCGGGCGGCGCGTGTACGACAACCGGAACACGCGTCTGACCAAGTGGCTCAACGACGGCGTCCCGCCCGCCCAGGTGGCGGAGTGGGCCGGGAACAGCGTCGCGGTGCTCCTGGCCACCTACGCCCGCTGTGTCGACGGACAGCTGCCCGATCTGAAGAGGCGGCTCGAAGCGGCTGGAGATCTTCCCTAGGAGTCGTACGCCGGCCGGTTCGGTGGCCCAGAAACTTCGACACGTATTCGACACGGCCACCCGCGAGAACCCGGTGACAGCCGGACAGCCCCGGAGTCCGCCCTTGATCGTCAGAGGCGCTTCCGGGGCTGACGCGCGCCCGGCCGCACTCACCCCGACCAGCAAAAAGCCCTCCCCGAGGGGAGGGCAACGGATGGCGCCCCCGGCAGGACTCGAACCTGCGGCCAAGCGCTTAGAAGGCGCCTGCTCTATCCGCTGAGCTACGGGGGCCTGGTGGCGCGTCCAAGGATAAAGGTCCCTGCTCGCCGACCCTGTCGCTTCGCCTCCGTGGCTCGATGTGGAGGTTCGGTGAAGCGGTCCTGATAATCGCAGGCAGGTACGAATCGTGCAGCGCTTTTGGCATCCGACGCCACCGGGTGTTGTGCACTCGTTATGCCTGGCTCCCGCCCGTGTCCCAGTCGCCCCATCCGCCCTTTCTGTTCCGTCGGCGCGCAGACATGTCCATATGCTTCAGAATTCCCCTAAAATTGGGCATTCTTCGCATGTGGTGACCTTGGACGTACGGCCTCAGCTGCTCGACACACTCTCCGCTCTGCGCGACCGTGTCGCCGCCGCACGCTTTCCGCTGCCCCTTGCCGGGGCCCCACGCGCGCGTGCCAACCGCGACGAACTCCTCGCCCAGCTGGACGACTACCTCGTACCCAGACTACGGGCACCCGAGGCGCCGCTGCTGGCCGTCGTCGGCGGGTCGACCGGCGCGGGGAAGTCGACCCTCGTCAATTCGCTCGTCGGGCGCCGCGTGAGCGAGGCGGGCGTGCTCAGGCCGACGACCCGCACCCCGGTGCTGGTCTGCCACCCGGCGGATCACCACTGGTTCAGCGGCATGCGCGTACTGCCCGACCTCGCGCGCGTCTGGGTGCCCCACCACGACCCCCGCGACGACGATCTCCTGCTCCCCGGCGAGCATCCCGCCCGTGCCCTGCGCATCGAGACCGCCGACACCCTGCCGCGCGGCCTCGCCCTCCTCGACGCCCCCGACGTCGACTCCCTGGTCGCCGAGAACCGCGTCCTGGCCGCCGAGTTGCTCTGCGCCGCCGACATCTGGGTCATGGTGACCAGCGCCGCCCGTTACGCCGACGCCGTCCCCTGGCACCTGCTGCGCACCGCCAAGGAGTACGACGCCACCCTCGTCACCGTCCTCGACCGGGTGCCCCACCAGGTCGTCTCCGAGGTCTCCCGGCAGTACGCCGCCCTGCTCACCAAGGCCGGCCTCGGCGACGTACCCCGCTTCACCGTGCCCGAGCTGCCCGAGTCCGTGTGGAGCGCGGGCCTGCTGCCCACCACCGCCGTCGCGCCCCTGCGCACCTGGCTCGTCCAGCACGCCCAGGACCCCGGCGCCCGGCAGTACGTCATGGCCCGTACCGCCCACGGCCTCCTCGACTCGCTGAGGACCCGCATGCCCGAGCTGGCCGGCGCCGCCGCCGCCCAGTACGCGGCCGCCTTCCGGCTCACCACCGCCGTCGAGGGGGCGTACGACAGCGAGCACGCGCGCCTGCGCGACCGCCTCCAGTCCGGCGCCGTACTCGCCGGGGGCGCCCTCAAACGCTGGCACGCCTTCCCCTTGGACTGCAGCGCGGGGGAACTCCTCGACGCCCTCGTGGAGAGCCTCGCCGCCCTGCTGCTGTGCGCCGTCACCGCCGCCGACGAGCGGGTGGCCGAGGCATGGCGCCGCGAGCCCGCCGCGGAGGCTCCCGGGCTCGCCGGACACGATCCCTCCCCGGAGAGCGCGGAGCACCGTATCGGCCTCGCGGTACGGCGCTGGCGGCGCGAGCTGGAGGAGTACGCCGAGGACGAGGTGCGGGAACTGGACCGCAGCGTCGCGCCCGACCCCGAGGCCGTGGCGGCCCTCGTCGCCACCGCCCTGCTGGGCGGACGCCGGGCGCGCCACGCGGGCGAACGGCTGGCCGACCGGGTCGGCGCGCACGGCGCGCTGCGCCTGCGCGACCGCGCCGAACGACTGCTCACCGAGCACGTGGACCGCGTCATCCACCGCGAACGGGAGCGCCGCCTCGCCCCGCTCGACGCCCTCGACATCCATCCCGAACCCCAGGCCGAACTCATCGCCGCCCTGTCCGTACTGCAGAAGGAGAGGTGACCGGTGACCGCCGTCACTGACCAGGAGCACATGGATCACACAGATCGCGTCGAGTCCGTGGATTCCGTGCGTCCCGTGGATTCCGGGCGTCCCGTCGATTCAGTCGAGCCTGCCGATGCGGTCGGTTCCGCTGGTCCCGCTGAGACCGGGGATCACGGTGACCCCGGGGATCGTGTTGAGCGCGCCGGCCCCAGCAGTCACAGCAGTCACACCAGTCACGACAGCCAAAGTGGCTACAACGGTCACATGGGGGCGGTCGCGGAGGTCATCGATCTCGGGAAGCGGGGGGAGAAGGCCGAGGAGGCGGAGAGGGCCGAGAGGGCCGAGGGGGACGACGGCGGTACGGCGGTCGACGCGGATCCTGGTGAGGCGGAGGAGGTGGAAGGTGCGCCGATGACCGGTGCCGAAGGGGATTCGGAGGCCGGCGCCGAAGACGATGAAACGGCGGCTCCGATCGAGGGTGAAGCCGACGCCTCCTCCCGCGCCTCCCGCACGTCCCCTCCCCAAGGAGCCCCGGCCCCCAGAACCGCCGCCGCCGACCGCACCACCACCCCTGGCGCCGCGACCCCCCCTGACTCCGCTCACTCCCCCGACTCGCCGACCTCCACGGACTCCTCCGCCCCCTCCGCTCCCTCCGGCTCCTCCGGCTCCTGGGACGACGGCCTCATCGCCCGCCGCCTCACCGACGCCTCCGCCGCGCTCGCCGCCCCCCTGGAGCCGGCCCCGGCCCCGGCCCGCGGCGCCGCCGCCAGTGCCCCCGTTCCCCTCGCCTACGAGGGCCCCCTCCGCTCCCGCCTCGACGCGCTGCGCGAACTCGTCGGTCTCTCCCGGACGCGGCTGGACGGTGAGACCCTCGCCGAGGCGGGCCGGGTACTGGACGAGGCGGCGGCCCGGCGCAAGTTGTCCGGCCGGCACACGGTCGTCGCCATCGCGGGCGCCACCGGCAGCGGCAAGTCGCAGTTGTTCAACTCCCTTGCCGGAGTGGCCATTTCGGAGACGGGAGTACGGCGCCCGACCACCGCCTCCCCGATCGCGTGCAGTTGGAGCGACGGCGCCGCGGCCCTCATCGACCGGCTCGGCATCCCGGGTCGGCTGCGTCGCCGTCCGCTGCACAACCCGGAGTCGGAGGAGCAGTTGCGCGGGCTGGTCCTGATCGATCTGCCCGACCACGACTCCGCCGCCGTTCAGCACCGGGAACAGGTCGACCGGATCCTGGAGCTGGTCGACGCGGTGATCTGGGTGGTCGACCCGGAGAAGTACGCCGACGCCGTGCTGCACGAGCGGTATCTGCGCCCCATGGCCGGGCACGCCGAGGTCATGTTCGTCGTGCTCAACCAGGTCGACCGGCTGCCCGGAGAGGCGGCCGACCAGGTCCTGGACGATCTGCGGCGGCTGCTGGACGAGGACGGCGTGGCGCTCGGCGAGCACGGGGAGCCGGGTGCCACCGTGCTCGCGCTGTCCGCGCTCACCGGCGACGGCGTCGGCGAACTGCGCGAGGCACTCGGCGAGTTCGTGGCCGAGCGGGGCGCGGCGGCCCGCCGGGTCTCCGCCGATGTGGACGCGGCCGCGGCCGGGCTGCGGCCCGTCTACGCCGCCGGGCGCCGGGTCGGGCTCAGCGAGGAGGCGCGCGAGGAGTTCGCCGCGCGGCTCGCGGACGCGGTGGGCGCCACCGCGGCGGGCGAGGCCGCCGAACGGGCCTGGCTGCGCAACGCCAACCGGGCCTGCGGCACACCCTGGCTGCGGCTGTGGCGCTGGTACCAGGGGCGGGGCACGGCACCGACCGGCCGGCACCTGGCGCGCGCCCAGGCCGACGAGGAGGCGACGGCGCGGCAGCGCGTGGAACAGGCGGTGCGTACGGTGGCCGACCGGGCCTCGGCCGGGCTGCCCGTGCCGTGGGCGCAGGCGGTGCGCGAGGCGGCCGTGCGCGGCGCGCAGGGGCTGCCGGAGGCGCTGGACGAACTGGCGGTACGGGCCGGGGGCCCCTCCGGACGGCCGCCACGGCCGGGCTGGTGGCCGGCGGCGGTACTGGTCCAGGCGGCGATGACACTGCTCCAGATCGCGGGAGGGCTGTGGCTGATCGGGCAGATCGCCGGGGTGATGGCGCCCAACCTGGGGGTTCCGGTGCTGCTGATGGCGTGCGGGATCATCGGCGGTCCGCTGGTGGAGTGGGGCTGCCGGATGGCCGCGCGGGGGCCCGCGCGGCGGTACGGCCAGGACGCGGAACGGCGATTGCGCGAGTCGGCCGCGAGCTGCGGCCGGGCGCGGGTGCTGGATCCGGTGGCGTCGGAGCTGTTGCGGTACGGGGAGGTGCGGGAGCAGTACGTGAGGGTGGTGCGGGCGGAGGCCGCGATGGGGTGAACTCGACGGCGACGGCGGTGAGTTGGTGGCACATCGAGTCGGCCGGTGTCTTTGCCCGGGGTGGTCGCTCGTGTGGGTGGCGGAGTTTTCCACAGGCGTGGGGACGGTCCACAGCGCTCAGCGGGCCCGGCCCGGCGGAGGCAGTCTGAGGGCGTGGCAGACGCCGCCGTACGGGACGGGCCCGTACGTCTGCCCGCCCGGCCGGAGGCGCCGGGCGGGGAAGGGGGAGCGAGAAGATGAACGAGACCGTGGTCTGTGTGGTGGGCAATGTGGCGACCGCGCCGGTGTACCGGGAGCTGGCGGCGGGGCCGTCGCTCCGGTTCCGGCTCGCGGCCACCGCGCGCTACTGGGACCGGGAGAAGAGCGCCTGGACGGACGGGCACACCAACTTCTTCACGGTGTGGGCCAACCGCCAGCTCGCCACCAACGCGATGGCGTCGGTGGAGGTGGGGCAGCCGTTGGTCGTCCAGGGCCGGCTGAGGGTGCGTACGGAAGTGCGCGACGGGCAGCAGCAGTGGGCGTCGGCGGACATCGACGCCACGGCGATCGGTCATGACCTCTCCCGGGGTACGGCGGTCTTCCGTCGCACGGGGAAACCGGAGACCCCCGCCGCGGCGAACCGGCCCGAGCCCGACTGGGAGACACCGCGGCCCGCGGACACCGGGGAGGGCATCGACGCCCAACAGGCGGCAGAACCAGCCACAGTGACGTGATATCAGCCGTCCACCCAGGTGGATTTATCGATAAGCGCTGCTCAAGGGCGGTCCGGCGATAACGATTCCGGATCGGAAACGCCATCGGATCATCCGACCGACGGGGGAGGCCTCGCCCGACTCCATAGGATGCCGGGCGTGCCCCTCGGGGCCGTCGATTCTGCTGGTGGGACCGCCTGACTGCGTCCAACGGGTCCTGCTCGAAGGGGGATTCTGTGCTTGCTGCGCTCTCCGGTTTCCGCCGGTCCACCGTCGTGGCGCGCCTGGCCGCCACCGCCACGGTGTCCGGGCTCGTGGCGGCCGGCGTGCTGTCCGGCGCGGGTACGGCCGCGGCCGATGTGACCCCGCAGACCGAGGGCGGGGCGAGCGCCACCCTGGACGGCCTGAAGACCTTCGGCGAGGCCGTGGTCCACGGGGCGGGCGGCGACCAGCGGGTGTCGGCGGGGCTGTTCGAGATGTCGGTGGACGGCGGCGGCACCCTGCAGACGTACGGTGTCGACCTGCACAGCCCGGTCCAGCGCGACGCCCGCTACCAGGAGACGTCCTGGAGCGGCACCTCGCTCGGCACCAACCGGGACGCGGGCAGGATCCGCTGGATCCTCCAGCACTCCTACCCGCAGGTCAACGATCTCGCCGCGCTCGCCCGCCGGGCCGGAGTACGGGGCCTCACCGAGCAGGACGCGGCGGCCGGCACCCAGGTGGCCATCTGGCGGTACTCGGACCACGCCAAGGTCGACGCCGTGGACCCGGGGGCCCAGAAGCTCGCCGGCTACCTCCAGCGCCACGCCCGCAGCGCCGCCGAGCCGGGGGCGTCGCTGACCCTGGATCCGTCCGCGGTCTCCGGCCGCCCCGGGGCCGTGGTCGGACCGGTGACCGTGCACACCAACGCGGGCGCCGTCGCGGTGATACCGCCCGCGGACGCGGCCACCAGCGGCGTGCGGATCACCGACAAGACCGGCAAGCCGCTCACGACGGCGAAGAACGGCAGCCGGATCTACTTCGACATCCCGAAGGACGCGGCGGACGGCTCCGCCCGGCTGACGGTGCAGGCGTCGACGACCGTCCCGGTGGGCCGCGCCCTCGCCTCCGACAGCCGCGGCCAGACCCAGATCCTGGCGGGCTCCAGCGAGTCCGCGGTCTCCGCGAGCGCGACGGCCGACTGGGCGGCGCAGGGCGCGATACCGGCCGTGTCGGCCCGCAAGGACTGCGCCAAGGGCGCAGTGGACATCACGGCCGTCAACAAGGGCGACCAGCCCTTCACCTTCCGCCTGACGGGCACCGACCACACCGTCCCGGCCGGCGCCACCCGTACCACCGCCGTACCCGTCCAGGAGGACCAGAGCTACGACTTCACGATCACCGGCCCGAACGGCTTCAGCCGCCGCTTCACCGGCGTCCTGGACTGCGAGATCCAGGGCACGATCGTCTCGAAGACCACCACCCAGACCGTCGGCGAACCCTCCCCCCTGGCCACCCCCACCCCCGACGACACCGACCTCGCCGCCACCGGCGGCTCCGCCCTCACCCCCCTGATCGCCGGCGCGGCCATAGGCCTGGTGGTCATCGGCGGCGCGGTCCTGGTCATCCTGCGCAGGCGGGACCAACCGAGCGACTGAGGTCTCCGCCGCTCGCTGATTCCGAGCACCAAGCCCCTGCTCGGGTCAGAAGTCGAGGGCCCAATCCTGGTTCACGTGCCACGGGGTGTTCGGCTTGGTGATGCAGTCCCAGATCTGTAGGCGCGCACCGGCAGGCGGAGGGGTGGGGAAGGCGGGGTTCCGGGCGTCGAGGCAGCGGCCGCTGTTGCTGTGGACCAGGAGGTATGCGCCGAGGTCCGCGCCCGAGCCGTAGAAGCCCTCGATCTTCCAGAACTGGCTGGCCGTGCCGTCACAGTCGGCCAGGACCACAGGTGTCCCGTTCGTGGAGCCCTGTGCGTCCAGGCACTTGGTCGAGGACCACCTGATCTGGCTTCCGCCGGTGACGTCCACGACGTTCATGTCGTCGCCGCGGGAGCCCAGTACGAAACCCTTGCCGTTGAGGCAGGGCTGGTTCTGGCAGGTGTTCGGTTCCAGCCTGACGTCGAGTCCGGAGGCCCTGTTCGTGAGATAGGTCGACACGTGCCAGGTTTCGGCCTGTGCCTGCCAGGGACCAAGGACGGTGACTGAGGAGAAGAACACGGTGAGCGTGGTCAGCAGCACGGTTCGTCGTCTTCGCATGGTGCTCTCCCGTGGGGACGTGTGTGATGGCCCTCACGATCCGCCGCGTCGTCTTCACCATGGCACGCGTCCACGCCGACCGCGACCCGCCGGGCGAGGCCCGGTCCTGGGCCGTGTGAGCGCGGCTGAGGGTGATCGATGACGACCGACGGTGACGGCTTCGGCACCAGGGCGGGAGGGAAACCCCAGGTCAGCGCCCCCCGCCGCAATGGGTTTCCGCACAGGGGTGGCCGTACGGCAAGATGGGGTGTATCTGCCCACTGCCAGATTTCAAGTTGCCGGACGGTTTCTCTTGGCTGAGTTCATTTACACCATGCGCAAGGCGCGCAAAGCGCACGGCGACAAGGTGATCCTCGACGACGTCACCCTGAACTTCCTTCCGGGTGCCAAGATCGGCGTCGTCGGTCCGAACGGTGCCGGTAAGTCGACCGTGCTGAAGATCATGGCGGGGCTGGAGCAGCCGTCCAACGGTGACGCGTTCCTGTCACCCGGCTACACCGTCGGCATCCTGCTGCAGGAGCCCCCGCTCGACGAGGACAAGACGGTCCTGGAGAACGTCCAGGACGGCGTCGCCGAGACCAAGGGCAAACTCGACCGGTTCAACGAGATCGCCGAGCAGATGGCGACCGACTACTCGGACGCGCTGCTGGAGGAGATGGGCAAGCTCCAGGAGGAGCTGGACCACGCCAACGCCTGGGACCTCGACGCCCAGCTGGAGCAGGCCATGGACGCGCTCGGGTGCCCCCCGGGCGACTGGCCGGTCACCAACCTCTCCGGTGGCGAGAAGCGCCGCGTCGCGCTCTGCAAGCTCCTCCTGGAGCAGCCCGACCTGCTGCTCCTCGACGAGCCCACCAACCACCTCGACGCCGAGTCGGTGAACTGGCTGGAGCAGCACCTGGCCAAGTACCCGGGCACCGTCGTGGCCGTCACCCACGACCGGTACTTCCTGGACAACGTCGCCGGCTGGATCTGCGAGGTCGACCGCGGCCGCCTGCACGGCTACGAGGGCAACTACTCCAAGTACCTGGAGACCAAGGCCGCCCGCCTCAAGGTCGAGGGCCAGAAGGACGCCAAGCGGCAGAAGCGCCTCAAGGACGAGCTGGAGTGGGTGCGGTCGAACGCCAAGGGGCGTCAGGCCAAGTCCAAGGCGCGCCTCGCCCGGTACGAGGAGATGGCCGCCGAGGCCGACAAGATGCGGAAGCTGGACTTCGAGGAGATCCAGATCCCGCCGGGCCCGCGCCTGGGCAACGTGGTGGTCGAGGTCGACAAGCTCAACAAGGCCTTCGGCGAGAAGGTCCTGGTGGACGGCCTGTCCTTCACGCTGCCGCGGAACGGCATCGTCGGCGTCATCGGCCCGAACGGCGCCGGCAAGACCACGCTCTTCAAGATGATCCAGGGCCTGGAGACCCCCGACTCCGGCACCATCAAGGTCGGCGAGACCGTCAAGGTCTCCTACGTCGACCAGGGCCGCGCCAACATCGACCCGAAGAAGACGCTGTGGGAGGTCGTGTCCGACGGGCTCGACTACATCAACGTCGGCCAGGTCGAGATGCCCAGCCGCGCCTACGTGTCCGCCTTCGGTTTCAAGGGCCCGGACCAGCAGAAGCCGGCCGGCGTCCTGTCCGGCGGTGAGCGCAACCGCCTCAACCTCGCGCTCACCCTGAAGCAGGGCGGCAACCTGCTGCTCCTCGACGAGCCCACCAACGACCTCGACGTCGAGACGCTCTCCAGCCTGGAGAACGCCCTGCTGGAGTTCCCCGGCTGCGCCGTGGTCGTCTCCCACGACCGCTGGTTCCTCGACCGCGTCGCCACCCACATCCTCGCCTACGAGGGTGACTCCAAGTGGTTCTGGTTCGAGGGCAACTTCGAGTCGTACGAGAAGAACAAGGTCGAGCGTCTCGGTGCGGACGCAGCGCGTCCGCACCGGGCGACCTACAAGAAGCTCACCCGGGGCTGATCGGTCTTGCGCCACATCTACCCGTGCCCGCTGCGCTGGTCCGACATGGATTCCTACGGCCATGTCAACAACGTGGTCTTCCTCCGCTACCTGGAGGAGGCCCGGATCAACTTCCTGTTCCGTCCGGACAAGGAGTTCCAGCAGGGCTCCGTGGTGGCGCGCCATGAGATCGACTACAAGCGCCAGCTCGTCCACCGGCACCATCCGGTGGACATCGAGCTGTGGATCACCGAGATCCGGGCCGCGTCCTTCACCATCGCCTACGAGGTGAAGGACGCGGACGTGGTGTACGTGCGGGCCTCGACGGTCGTCGTGCCGTTCGACTTCGAGGCCCAGCGGCCGCGCCGGATCACCCCGGAGGAGCGCGAGTTCCTCCAGCAGTACCAGGAGACGGCCGAGGCCGCCGAAGAGGGCGAGGCCGTCGCCGCATGACGGTGCTGCACCTCGTCGACGAGACGGAGGCGGCGGACCTCGCCGCCTTCCTCTCCCGGCTGCTCCACTACGACCGCGGTGCCGCGGTGCGCCTCCAGGCGACCGGCACCGCGCTCGCCGTCTTCGGCCGGCCGCCGTCCTTCGAGGTGCTCGCGGTGCGCGCGGTACGGCTCGTGAAGCCGTACGAGCACGGTCTCGACGCCACCCTCGACGTCACCGTCTCCGCGGGTGAGCTGCTGGAGTCGGTGAGCGAGCGGGCGGCCACCGCGGCCGTGCCGGGCGCGGTCACCGGGCCGCCGTGGGCCGGTGTGCTGCCGCCGCGCGGTGGCTGGCGGGCCGAGCCGGGGCTGCCGGCGCCGGACGCGCTGCGGGCGACGGTCGCCGCGGCGGTCGGTGAGTTCCGGGCGCGTACCGAGGAACTGGCGCCCGAGCGGCGTACCCGTGCGGAGCTGGACCGGATCGGGCGGGACATCTGGTCCCGCGAGCTGGGGCGCACCGGGCTGCCCGTGCGCGCCGTGCACGCGGCGCACTCCCTGGGCTTCCTGCGACCGGGCACGGCGGCGGCCGGCATCGGGCTGCTGTCCTCGGGTACGTGGCTGCGGCTGCGCACGCCGTACGGTTCGATCGCGGTGCGGCGGGCGGGGACGCTCGGCTCCCTCGGCGCGCTGGGCGTCAGCGTGAGCGGCTGAGCCGCCGGCCTCTGCCCCCGGCCTCTTTCCCCGGCCTTCTCCTTCCGGCCTTCTCCTTTCGGTTTTCTCCTTCCAAGGCCCCTTTTCAGGCCCTGCCCTCCCCGCTGTCGTCGGGGCGTACGGCGATGTGGTCGGTCTCCAGTTCCAGTGCGACGCGGTCGCGCATGTCCAGGGCGCGGACGTAGTCGGCGGGCAACTGGAGGCGGCCGGCGCGGTCGAGCATGGCGTACTCGCGGGCGACGACCGTCTCGCGGCCGGTGCCGGCGTCGACCTCGCTGCGGCGCAGTACCTCGGTGGAGGTGCGGCCGTCCCGGATGGCGACCGTGCGGCGGACCTCGCCGGCCACGGCCTGGTCGTGGGTGACGATCACGATGGTGGTGCCGAGGGTCTCGTTCGCCGTGCGGAACGCGTCGAAGATCTGGGCGGCGGTGCCGGAGTCGAGTTCGCCGGTGGGCTCGTCGGCGAGGAGCACGGCGGGGTTGTTGGCGAGGGCCACGGCGATGGCGACACGTTGCTGCTGGCCGCCGGACAGCTCGTGGGGGTGGCGGTCGCGGCAGTCGGCGACGTGCAGCAACTCCAGCAGTTCCAGGGCACGTTGCGCGCGGATGCGGCGGCCGCGGTGCCTTCGGGAGCCCGCGAGCTGGAGGGGGAGGGCGGCGTTCTGGGCCGCGGTCAGGTAGGGGAGCAGGTTGCGGGAGGTCTGCTGCCACACGAAGCCGACGGTTTCGCGGCGGTAGGACAGGCGGTCGGCGGCGGTCATGGTGAGCAGGTCGCGGTCGGCGACGCGGGCGGCGCCGGCGGTGGGGGTGTCCAGGCCGGCGAGGATGTTCATCAGCGTGGACTTGCCGCTGCCGGACGCCCCGACGAGGGCCATGAGTTCCCCCTCGCGGACGACGAGGTTGAGGCCCTGGAGGGCCTGCACCTCGACACCGGCGGTGCTGAAGACACGGACGAGGCGGTCGCAGGTGATCAGGGCGGGGCCGGGGCCGGGGCCGGGGCCGGAGTCGGTGGCGGTGGCGGTGGTCATGAGGTGCTCCTCGGTGAAGGGGTGTCCCGCGCCGCTGTCGCCCGCGGCCGGGGCGGCGCGGCTCACCGCGGGTGCGTGCGGTCATCGCGCGTCGCCCGCCCGGAGTTCGGGCACCGAGCCCCGGCGGCTCGTCCACCAGGCCTGAGCCGCGGCCACGCCGGCCGTCAGGGCCAGGACCAGCAGGGCCGGGACGGTCAGAGACCAGGGGTCGGGGCGCAGGCGGGCCGAGGTGAGGGCGGTGTCGGGCAGGGCCACGGCGGTGAGGTCGATCGCGGGGGACAGGAGGCGCGTCGTGGACCAGCCGGTCAGGGCGCCCGCGGCCGCCGCGAGGGCGGACTGGGGCAGCGACTCCAGGATCAGCAGGCGGCGGCCCTCGGCCCGGGTGAGGCCCATGGTCCGCAGCCGGGCGAGCAGGGCGGCGCGTTCGGGGGCGGCCCGCGACAGGGCCAGCAGGAGGGCGAGTACGGCGAAGACCGCGCCCGCCGCCACCGCCGCCGTGTAGACGTGCTCGGCGCCGGACTGGAGCGGGGAGGTCTCGTACCGGGCGCGTTCCGTGGTGCGCAGGTGGACGGCGGCCGAGGAACCGGCCGCGCGTCGCAGCGCGGCCCCGTCCAGTCCCTCACCCGTCAGGAACAGGGCGGTCGGCCGGTTCGCGGGGGCGGGCAGGCCCGCTCTGTCGACGACGAGGAAGTCCGCGCCGGGCAGCGCCGGGGTGCTGTCGCGGACCAGGGTGATGCGGACCGTGACCGTGCTGCCGTCCGCCAGCCGGACCGCGAAGGGGCGCCGGGTGCCGAACTCCGCGGCGACGGCGGGGGAGGCGACGGCGGGGAGCGCGGTCCTGCCGCTCCCGGCCGGTCTCAGCTCGGCGCCACGGAAAGGGCCCAGGCCGGTACGGGTGGTCAACACGCCGTAGGAGTACGGCTCCACGCCCACCAGGGGCACCGGGTCCTGCCCGTCCATCGGCTTGGCCTGGTAGTCGATGCCGACCGGGGCGACGGACCGTACCCCCGGCACGTCCCGCACCCGGGCCGGCGCGGTCGCGGGGAGCGGGGCGTCGGCGTCCACGCGGGCGTCGGCGCCGACGGTGAGCAGGGCCGCGCGGTCCCGCGCCGCGGACACCCCCGCCAGCACCGAGCCGCCGAACGCGGCCGTGGTCAGCGCGGTGAGCAGGGCGAGCAGGGGCAGTACCGCCGAGGTCTGGGCGCGGCTCGCGCGGGCCAGGGCGAGGGGGGCCACCACGCCGCGCAGCCGGGCGGCCGGGCCGATGAGGCGGCGCAGGAGGAAGGGGTGGAGACGCAGCAGGACGAGGGCGGCGACGACGCCGACCAGGACGGGGGCCAGCGCCGTCAACTGGTCGCCGGTCACGCCCCGTCGGCGCAGGGCCCAGGCCGCGCCGGCGGCCAGGACCAGGACCGTCAGCTCGGCGACCGTACGGCGCCGGGAGGGCCGTACGGTCGCGAGGTCCGTGCGCGGGGCGGTCGACCGTACCGCGCGGTGGGCCCAGGCGGCGCGCAGCGGGAGCGCGGCGCAGGCGGTGAGGGTGACGGCGGTCGCGGCGGCGACGGGGTACGCGGTGCGGCTCGCGGGCACCGCGAGCAGGGCCGCGGCCAGGCCGAGCGCGCCGGACGGTACGGCGATCACGGCGGTCTCGGCCAGCAGCCGCCCGGCGAGCGCGGGGAGGGCGGCGCCGCGGGCGCGGAGCAGGGCGAGTTCGGCGCGGCGGCGGTCGGCGGCCAGGGCGCCGGCCATGAGCAGGACGACGGCGACGACGGTGGCGGCGCCCGCCGCGGCGAGGGCGACCAGCGGGGCGGTGCCGGCCCGGAGCCGGGCGAAGGAAGCGAGGGTGTCGTCCAGCCGGGTGGCGATGTCGGTGCTGTTGCTGCCGGTGGTGGCGCGGGCGCGGCGCAGACCGGGGCCGGACTCCAGGGCGGCCACGGCCGACGTCAGCCGGCCGAGCTCGTGGGCGTGCGGGGCGGCGAGGTCGGGGGCGAGGAACCAGTAGCGGATGGGGTCCATGCCCGTGCCGAGCAGGGCGGGCGCGGCCTCCTGGGGGAGGAGCAGGGTGCCGAGCCAGTACCTCGGCGGGTCCCCGCCGGGGGTCGCGACGGTCATCAGGGCGGGGGTGCGCAGGCGCGGGACGGTCGACCAGTAGGCGCCCCCGGGGTCGCGGGGGAGGAGGATGCCGGTGACGCGGACGCGCAGCGGGGGCCGGTCCTGTGCCGGTACGTGGAGGACCGAACCCACCTCGATGTGCAGGTCGGCGGCGGTGGCGGCGGTCACGGCGGCCTCCACCTCGGGGGTGGCCGCGTCCACCGGGCGCGCGGCGCGCGGCAGCCGGCCGGTGCGGACGCGGGCGTGGTCGGCGAGACCGCTCGGCGCGAACAGCGAGATCCGGGCGGGCAGTCCGCTCGGCCGCGGCAGCCAGGGGTCGGGCACCGGCAGTTCCAGGCGTCCGGCGACGCCGTACATCGACTGCGCGCGGTCGACGGCCAGCGGGGCGGTGGGCGTGGTGAGGAGCTCGGCGTACTGCCGCTCCAGCGCGACGGGGCGCAGCGCGGCGGCCCGTCGGTCGGCCGGCAGCCCCAGGTCCGGCTGGGGCGCCACCACCTGCACGGTGGTGCGATCGGCCGGTGCCCGGGTGAGAGTCCCGCGCAGCGCCGCGTCCTCGTACCGGTCGACCGCCCGCGGATACGCCCCCGCCAGGCAGGCGGCCAGCGCCACCAGCAGCGCGAGCGCTCCGGCGGCCGCGGGAGCGGCCCGCAGCCGCGTCCGCACCCAGGGGGCGACGACGCCTCGTGGCGGCCGGGCCATCTCACTCACCTCCCGGTGTGCGCAGGACCAGGTTCGGGTCCGGGCGGCGGAGCGCCGGCAGAGCCGTCAGGGCCAGGGGAAGCGCGGCGACCGCCACGAGCAGCAACCCCACCTGGAGGAGCGGGAGTCGGACCAGCAGCGGTGGCGCGGGGCGGGTGGCGTCGGCGGTCAGGGTGATCAGGGGGAGGACGGCGTGGGCCACCGCCGTGCCCAGGGCGAGGCCCAATCCCAGGGCCAGCGCCACCAGGACCGTCTGTTCGGCGGCGACGGCGCGGGTCAGCCGGCGGCGCGGGGCGCCCAGGGCGTGCAGCACGGCGGACTCGGCCTCGCGGGCGCGCCGGGTCGCCGCCGCGCCCACCGCGAAGCCCAGCGCCGCCAGGACGGCCGCCGCCACGGCCGTCGCCGTGCACGCGGCCGCGGGGCCCGCGCCGAAGGGGTCGTCGCGGAGCCGGGCGGCGATCTCGTCGCGGACCACCACCTGCGCCGGGTCGATGTCCGGCAACGCGCGCAGCGCGGAGGCGACGTGGCGCGCGTCGCCCGTGGCCAGCCACCACTCCGTGGGCGGCGCGCCGTCGCCGTAGCGGGACTGGAGGAACCGGTTCAGGGCGCGGAGGTCGAGGAGGACGGCGCCGCCGTCGTCGCCGGTGGTCGGCAGGGCCCGCACCGCGCGGACGATCCGGATCGGCACCGGGTGGCCGGCGAGCATCAGGTCGACGCGCTGTCCGGGGCGGGCGTCGGCCGAGGCGAGGTAGCGGTCGGTGACGAGGGCCGGGATCGCGGCGGGCGCGGGCTGCGGGACCTGGAGGCGGATGGTGACGGAGGCGACGCGCCACTCGTCGGCCGCCGGGAGGTAACCGGTGCCGTAGGTGAAGGTCGGGGGACGGGTGCCGGCCAGCCGGGGGCGGGTCGGGCTGGTGGCGGAGTTCGGGACGGCGTCGCCCCCGGCGTCCGCGGCCGTGGTCCAGCGGGCCGGCAGCGCCAGCCCGTGTGCGCGGCCGTCCGCGCCCGTCGCCGTCAGCCCGCTCAGCACGAGCCGGTGCCGGGCGCGGGCGGGCGGCTGGATCAGCTCCAGCTGGAGGCCCGTGAGGGTCAGCGCCCCGCGGGCCGCGCTCACGTCGAGACGCAGCGTGTGCGGCCTGCCGTCGGCGGGGAGCTGCCCGAACGGCATCCGGTACGACACCCCGTACGCGTCCGTCAGCGTCACCGTCACGTCCGTGTCCAGCCCCGGCCCGGCCGAGCTGCCCAGGGTCGCCGTCAGCCGCAGCCCGGCCGTGCCCGCGGGCACCCGGGTGCCGGCCGGGGAGCCGTCGGAGGCCACCCGGGCGAGCAGCGGACGGGTCGGGGTGTCCGCGAGGTCGGGGCGCAGCAGCACCGCGTCCGCCGCCCGCCGGGTGTCCAGGGCCAGCACCGTCGCCGTGCGGTCGCCGGACAGTGGCTGCTCGGCACGGAAGGCCGGGGCAGCCGCGCGGACGTGCGGCAGGCGCGCGTACCCGTCCGTGCTGCCGAGCCCGCCCGCCCCGGCGGCCGTCAGCCGGACCGGCGCGCCCGCGCGGAAGTCGGCCTGGTCGTCCTGCGAGCGGTGCCAGGAGGCGGCCTGTCCGAGGGCGAGCACCCCGAGCGCCACGGTGAGGACGAGCAGCGGCACCGGACCGGCGCCGCGCGCGGTGCGCCGGCTGAACCGCAGGGCCGCCAGCGCCATGGACAGTCCCCGCCCGCGCGCCGCCCACCGCTCCGCCGGCCGCGCCACCGACGGCAGCAGCCGCAGCGTCAGCACGGTCCCGGCGAGCAGCGCCAGCGCGGGCGCGGCCACCAGCAGGGGATCCACCCCGAGCGCCCCCGAGCGGTCCGCGGCCACCCCGCCGGCGCCCTCCCGCCTCGACTCCGCGTACGCGACGGCCGCCACGGCGAGCAGCGCCAGGTCGGCTCCGGCGCGCACGGAGGCGGGAAGCGCGCCGGAACGGGCGCGCCGTGGTGCGACGGCGCGCGCCCCGCCCCCCATGACCGCCATCGCCACCGCGCACCCCGAGGACACCACCACGGCGACCAGCCAGACGGCGGGCCGGCCCGTGACCGGGAGCGTGAGGTGGAGGCCCAGCCGGGACAGCGGACCATGGGCGGCCAGCACCCTGGCCAGCGGGGTGGACAGGAGCGGGGCGAGGACGGCGGCGGGCAGCACCAGCAGCAGCGCCTCCGCGGCGGCCAGCAGCGCGAGGCGCGCGCCGGAAGCGCCCCGGGCGCGCAACAGGCCTGTCTCGGCGGCCCGTTCGGAGCCGAGCAGCCGGGCCACCCGCAGCAGCGCGTACCCGGCGAGCACCACGAGCTGGAGGGCGGCGATCAGCAGGGTCGAGCGGGCGACCAGCAGCGAGCGGTCGATCCGGTCCAGCGCCTCCGGCAGCCCGGTCCGCACCGTCGTCGCGCCGTGCAGCTCCGCGCGGGCGCGCAGGGCCGTGCCGCCCGCCCGCGCCGCCGTCCGCAGCCGCCCGATCCGCCCCGTCGTCATCCCCGCGAAGTCCGCCGAGGCCAGCCACGCCGTCGTGCCCGCGCTGACCCGGCCGCCGGTGAACACCGAGGGGTCGGCGAGCAGCGGGCCGTACGTCGTGAAGCCGGACTCCTTCACCCCCCGGCCCAGCAGATCGTCGAGGCGCCAGTACGGCGCCGTCGCCGACACCGGCCGGTACAGCCCGCTGATCCGCACCCGCAGCGCCGGGCCGCCCAGCCGGTCGGGGAGGGTGAGCCGGTCGCCGGGGCGCAGGCGCAGGAGGCGCGCGGCGGTCCCCGGGAGGGCGACCTCGATGGTGCCGCCGGAGCCCGCCGGGCGCGGTGAGCGGCCTTCCGTCAGGCGGAGCCGGGTGCGGTCGAGGGCCGCGAGGTAGGTGAGGTCCGGGTCGCCGGAGCGGTGCGCGGGCGGCCGCAGCGAGGCGGGCAGCGCGTACGGTCCCGAGCGGCGCAGCGTCCGTACCGTCAGCGGCAGGCCGTCGAAGGCCCGCCCGGCCTCCTCGCGTACGGCGCGGTCGGCGGCGGCGCGCTCATCCGGCGGCACGTCGGCCTTGACGATCAGCGCCGCGTCGGCCGCCGTGCCCGGGTCGGCCAGCGCGTGGCGCACGGCCGCGTCGCCGATCGCGCCCGCGTACGCCGTGAGCGTCGCGAGGACCGTGGTGGTCAGCACCACGGTGAGCAGCGCGGCGCCCAGCAGCAGGCGGTGCGCACGCGCGCGTGCGAAGACGAACCCCGTCATCCGGCCCCCGTCGTCCGGACAAGCTCCAGGACTTCGGGCGATGGTGACAGAGCGGACGGGGGCGGGGTAAGCCGTCGTCGACCGGTCTATACCGGATCGTGACCGGATTCCGGCAACGGTCGACCGGAATCCGGCGTTCGCGAGAGCCGGATCAGCCGGATCAGCCGGATCAGCCGGATCAGAGCGATCAGAGCGATCAGACCGGTCAGAGCGATCAGCCCGATCAGTCGGGGGTGTTGACCATCGACGCGGCGGCGTACGTCAGGTAGTTCCACAGCGTCCGCTCGTGCTCCTCGGACAGCCCCAGCTCGTCCACGGCCGTCCGCATGTGCCGCAGCCAGGCGTCGTGCGCCGCCCGGTCCACCGTGAACGGGGCGTGCCGCATCCGCAGCCGGGGGTGGCCGCGGCGCTCGCTGTAGGTGGTGGGGCCGCCCCAGTACTGCATCAGGAAGAGCGTGAGGCGCTCCTCGGCCGGGCCCAGGTCCTCCTCCGGGTACATCGCCCGCAGCTCCGGGTCCTCGGCGACCCCCTCGTAGAAACGGTGGACGAGCCGGCGGAAGGTGTCCTCCCCGCCGACCTGCTCGTAGAAGGTCTGCTCCTGAAGCGTGCCGCGCCGAATCTCATTCACCCGTCCATGGTCTCAGACGGAGCGGCCGGGGATTCAGGCCTTGGGCACAGAGGTGCCTACGGTGGTCGTATGGCCGGTTACGACGCACGGACCGAGGAACTCGCCGCCGCCGCGCGGGCCGCGCTGGTGCGGGAGATCGCGGCGGAGGGTGCCTTCGCGGCGGACCCGCGGTGGCGGGAGCCGTTCGCGGAGGTGCCCCGGCACCTGTTCGTGCCGTACTACTTCGTCGCCGGGCCCCGCGGCTACGAGCGGCGCTGGGGCGAGAGTCCCGATCCCCGCGCCCGCGCCTGCTGGGTGCGCGGCGCCTACGCGGACGAGCCGCTGGCCACCCGGCTGCGCGACGGCGAGCTGGTGTCCTCCAGCAGCCAGCCCTCCCTGATGGCCCGGATGCTGGCCGCGCTGCGCGTCGAGGACGGCGACCGGGTCCTGGAGGTGGGCGCGGGCACCGGGTACAACGCGGCCCTGCTCGCCCGGCGGCTCGGCGACGACGATCTCGTCACCACCGTCGATCTGGAGCCGGAGATCACCGAGTCCGCGCGCCTGCATCTGGCCGCCGCCGGCTACCACCCGAGGGTCGTCACCGGTGACGGGGCGCGCGGAGTGCCCGAACGCGCCCCCTTCGACCGGATCATCGCGACCTGCGCGCTGCCCACGGTGCCGCGCGCCTGGCTCGCCCAGTGCCGCCCCGGCGGCCGCGTCCTGATCCCGCTGGCCACCGGACTGCTGCTGCTCACCGTGCGGGACGCGGAGCACGCCGAGGGCCGCTTCCTGTCCACGGCCGCCTACTTCGTGCCGCTGCGCGGGCAGGAGCGGGCCGAGCCGGCGGACCTCTCCGTCGCGGGGCTGCCGCGCCGGGCCCGCGAGCAGGACACCTTCCTCTTCCTGCTGGCGCTGACCCGGGGCGCGCTCGACCCGCGGGAGGCGTACGCGCTGTGGGAGCGCGCGGAGCAGCCGGAGCGCGAACGGTACGGCGTCACGCTCGCCGGCGGCAGCGGCCGGGCCTGGCTGGACGACCCGCGGGGGCCGTACACCTGGCCCCTGCCGTGACCGCCCCGCCGCCGGTGCTCAGCCCCGGCGGACGGTGATCGTCGTCCAGGCGCCCACGTGCACCCGGTCGCCGTCCCGCAGCGGAACCGGCACGAACGGCTGGATCGGCTCCTCCGACATGTTGACCGTGGTGCCGTTGGTCGAGTTCTGGTCGACCACCGCCCAGCTCCCGTCCGGCTGCTGCACCAGCATCGCGTGCTGGTGCGAGACGCCCGGGTCCTCCGGCGGCACCGCCAGGTCGATGTCCGGGGTGTCGCCGGTGGAGTGCCGGCGGCGGCCGATCGTCACCTGGTCACCGGTGAGGGTGCGCTGCTGCTCGGGGGAGTACGCGGGCAGGTTCAGGCCCGTGGCCTCGGGGCCCGAGCGCTGCATCATCGCCATGAAGTACTCGCGGTCCGGCCCGATGGTCGCGGTCCAGGTCGACTGGCCCGGCGCGTCCGGGAAGCCGGGGCCCGCCGGGGCCTTCTGGAAGCCGGGGCCCGAGGGGGCCCGGGTGCCGCCGGGTTGGGGGTAGCCGTAGCCGCCGCCCTGGCCGGGACCGGTGGGGTCGGCGGACGACGGCGGGGAGATCACCCAGTCGTCGTCACCGCCGCCGAAGGAGGGACCGCCGGAGGCCGGGCCACCGGCGGGACCGCCGGGCGGGCCGCCGACCGGGGGCCGGCCGGTCTCCTGCGGGAACGCGGGGGGCGCGGGCGGGCCGCCGGCCGACGGGAACGCCTGCGGGGCGCCACCGGGACCGCCGGGACCGGCGGGCGGCGTCGGGCCGGGCGGGGGCGGGACGGCACGGGAGGGGTCGCCGCCGAAGGGGCCCTGGCCGGGACCGTTGTTGCCGAAGGGCGAGGTGCCGCCGGCCGGACCACCGGCACCGGGACCCCGGTCGCCGAAGCCGTTCGGGGCGCCCGGGGTGCCGGGCTGGGGGTAGCCGTAGCCGCCCTGGTTCTGGCCGCCGGGGCCCTGGCCGGGACCGGCGGGGCCGCCTGCCGGACCACCGGCCGGACCACCGGCACCCGGACCCTGCCCCGGACCGTTGTTGCCGAAGGGGGAGGGGCGGCCGGCCGGGCCGCCGGGGCCGGGGAAGCCGTTCGGGGCGCCCGGGGTGCCGGGCTGGGGGTAGCCGTAGCCGCCCTGGTTCTGGCCGCCGGGGCCCTGACCGGGACCGGACGGCGCGCCGGGCGCCCCCTGACCCGGGATCCGCCCGAAGGCGGGCGGGGGCGGCGGGCCGGGCGACGTCGGCGGGCTCGGCGGCGTGCGCTCGAACGGGGTCGGCCCCGACGGCTCGCCGCCGAACGGCGGGATCGGCTCGGCCGGACGGTTCACCTGCGAGGGCCGCGAGCCCTGGTACTCGTATCCGTCACCGCCGCCGCCGAACGGCGCGTTCGGCGACTGGAAGTGCGGCCCCGAGGGGCGCGGGGCCGCCGGGGTGTACGAGGTCGCGGTGTTGGTCAGGAAGTTCCACCGGCACTCCTCGCAGAAGGGCGCGCCGCCCTCACGGGGCGTGCGGCACTGCGGGCACAGCTCCGCCTCCGCGGCGGCGGCCGGCGGGCGGGTGCCCTGCCGGCCGGCCCCCGGGGGCGGGAAGCCGTAACCGCCGGGCGGCGGAGGCGGAGGGGGCGGAGGTACGGCACCGGCCATGCGGTGACCGCAGACCTCGCACCAGTCGTCGGAACCCGACTGGTGTCCGTTCGGGCAGGTCGGCATGTCGGTGCTTCCCCTTCTTCCTACGGGTCCGGCTGGATCGCTAGGGTCGCTTCCAGGGTCACTTCTTTACACGAACAGTCTTTGTGGACCGGGTCTCCAGAGTCATCTCGTCGGCCTCCGCGACCCTCGTCTTCAACCGCACAGTACCTGTCGCGGCGTCGACCACGTCCACCACCTTCGAAAGCAGTTTCGCAGTATCCGCGTTCCCCGAGGCGCTCGCCAGTTGAACGGCCCGCCCCAGTTTGGCCGTTGCTCCGTCGAAATCGCCCACTTTGCGAAGGTCGAGCCCTTGCTTGATGACTTGTGCCAGTTCAGCCTGTCCTGTGTAGTGGGCCACCTGGGGGCTGATCGCGGTGGAGGCCGTCATGTCGTCGGTCCATACGGCTCGTACGAGACCCTGCGCGCCGAGATTCTGGGCCGCACCGGAGGTCTCCCCGGCCTGCGGAACCACCAACGACAGCCGCGCGGCCAGCATTTCGCGGCCCAGGCCGGCCGGCGGGACCTCCAGGCACAGGTGGTAGTCGCGGGACTCGTCGCCCCAGGAGCCGGTCGGATAGTCCCCGGCGCGCGGCCCGGCCTCGGTGCGGCGGGCGGTCAAGTCCTCGACGGCGGGGGCGACTTGCTTGACGAAGCGGATGGCGGTGCCGACCGGCGTCCACACCCGCAGGGCGACGTCGGCGACCTCCTTGCCCATCGCCGCCTCCATCATGCGCGTGAAGTCGGCGGCGAGGCCCGCCGGATCGGCGACGATGTCGGCGGTGCCGAGGAGCGCGGAGGCGATCCCTGTGACTTCTTTCACTTCCCAGTCGGTGCCCACGCCCCGCGCGTCGCAGGTGAACCGTCCGGCGCAGGCGTCGAGGGCGGCGCGCAGGTCCTCGGGCGACTCGTGCTCGTTGCGCCCGTCGGTGAGCAGGATGCCGTGCCGCAGGGTGACGTCCGCCGAGGACAGCAGCCGGTCGGCGAGGCGCAGCCAGGTGCCGATGGCCGTGCCGCCGCCCGCGGCGAGTCGTCGTAGCGCCTGCTTGGCCTCCGCCCGGGTGGCGGGGCCCGCGATCGCGAGGCGGTCGCCGCCGGGGTAGACCTCGGCGGCCGTGTGGGTGCCGCCGATCACCGCGAAGTGGGTGCCGTCGCGCAGGGTGTCGACGGCGGCGGCCGTGGCGTCCCGGGCGTTGCGCATCTTCGTCGGCGGGTAGTCCATGGAGCCCGAGCAGTCCACCATGATCGCCACGGCGGCGGAGGGCCGCCCGCCGGAGGTGGCCGGGCCGATGCCGGCGCCGAGCGTGCCGCCGCCCGTCGACGTCACCGTGACGATGGCGTTGACCTCGCGGCCCCCCTCGGGCAGGTACTCGTTCTGGTACACGTCCACCGAGAACCGTGGCACGCTCGGTTTCGCGAAATTGGCCATACGTACTCAAATCCCCCTCGACCGCCGCGCTTACGCACGGCGATGGCTGTGTCCGGGCCGGTCCCCTCCGACCCGTGGCCTCAGGCCGATCCTGCCCCCTGCGGCGCCGCCGGGAACGGCAGGACCGCCACTGTTACGTTGTCGTGGCCCCCGCCGTCCAGGGCGTGGCCGACCAGGACGCGGGCGCTGTGCAGCGGCCGGACGGCGGCGTCCGCCGGGATCGTCTCGGCCATCTCCTGGGCCGTCTCGGCGTAGTTCCACAGCCCGTCGGTGCACACCACCACGACGCCGGGCCGGTCCGGCTTGAACGACGCGGTGTGCGGGTCCAGTTCGTAGGCGTCCGCGCCGAGCCAGCCGGTGATCGCGTGGGCGCGCTCGTCGGCGTACGCCTCGGCCTCGCTCATCAGTCCGGCGGCGACCATCTGCGCGGCCCAGGAGTCGTCCTCGGTCAGCCGCGCGGGCGGCGCGCTGCGGTCGTCCGGCACCCAGTAGGCGCGGCTGTCGCCGACCCAGCCGACCACCAGGAGCCCGGCGGCGACCACGGCGGAGACGATGGTGCAGGCCGGCGCGTTCTGGTGCGGGTCGTGCTCGCGGGCCGCGTCCGGTTCCCCGGCGAGCGCGTTGACGGCCTGGGCGGCGGCGACGATCGCCTCGTGCATGGCCGTCTGCGGGTGCGTGCCGCGCGGCAGGGCGGCGAGCAGGATGTCACCGGCCGCGCGCGCGGCGGCGGCCGAGGCCTCGTCGGGGCGGGTCGCCGAGGAGACGCCGTCGCAGACGACGGCGTGCGTGGCGGGGCTGCCGTCGGGCAGCGCGGTGTGGCCGAGGGCGAAGAAGTCCTCGTTGCGGTGGTGGCGCAGCCCGCGGTCGCTGACGGCGGCCACCGGGCCCGACTCCCGCTCCATGTGGTCGCGTTCGCGGGGCTGGGCGTGGCCGCAGTTCTCGCAGTAGCCGTCGCTGTCCACGCGGCCGTCCCGGCAGGCGACACAGGTCGTGGCGGGCTGCGCGTGCTCGGCGGACCGCTCCGGTGCGGGGGTCTCGTTCGCCGCGCGGGGATCGGGGGCCTGCAAGGGGTACTCCTCGGGTTCCGCCGGGCGGTCGAAGCGGACGCCGGACGCGGGCTGTGCGGCGGGCGCCTCCGGTTCGCCGGGGTGCAGCGGGTGGCCGCCCGAGTCGGTGCCGGGCAGGTCGGTCGGCAGATGCGTCGCGGGGGAGGCGGAGCCGGTGCCGGGCGGCTCGGGGGCGGGCCACCGCACGCCGTTCCCGGGCGCCGGGGAGCCGGGCCCGGGGGTGCCCGGAGCCGGGGTGCCGGGAGCCGGGGTGCCGGGGGCCGGTGGTCCGGTCATGGTCAGCGTCGGGTGGTCCTGGGGCGGGGCGGGCACCACCGAGAGGTCGTGCCCGCACGCACCACAGAAGAGGTCGTCCGGCTCGACGGGCTCCGCGCAGCTCGGGCACGTGGCCGGTGCGGCCTGCTGGGGCATCTGCGACATCAACTACACCCACGTCCGGGGGCGGTAACGGTTGGCCCGTTCCACCAGTTCGATCCTCTCCTCGCCGCCGGGCGCCAGCCGGGCCAGCGCCCGGTAGGCGCGCTCCAGGCCGAAGCGCAAACCCCGCTCGTCCAGCCCGCTGCCCAGCAGCACCCGCCCGCCGGCGGCCGGCCGGGCGGTGTCCTGGCCCCCGGAGAGTATCCAGTCCAGCGCACAACCGAGCACTTCCGCCGACAGCACCTCGCGCCGCGCCGGGTCGAGACCGTACGCCTGCAACGCCTCGACCTGCCCGGCGGCGGCGGTCAGGTCGTCCAGGAACGGCAGGTCGCCCGCGCCCGCGGTGCGCTGTCTGAGCCGGGCCCGGACGGCGGCGACCCGGGCGGCCGTGTAGTGGATGGACGACTCCGGCACCGACTCCAGCGTGCGCACCGCGGCCTGCCGGTCCCCGGCGGCGAGATGCACCCGGGCGAGTCCGAAGGCGGCGCTCACATAGCTGGGATCGGTCGCCCACACCAGGTGGTAGTACTCGGCCGCGTTGTCCAACTGGCCCAGCACCTCCGCGCAGGCGGCGAGCGCCAGCTTGGGCGTGGCCTCGCCGGGGAAGGCGTCGTAGACGGCGTCGAAGGCGAGCGCGGCCCCCTGGAAGTCGCCGGTGACCAGCGCGGCCAGGCCCCGGTACCAGACCACCCGCCAGTCCTCGGGCCGCTCCTCGTCCAGCGAGGCGAGGACGGCCGCGGCGCCGTAGTGGTCCCCGGTCTCCAGGCGCGCCCGCACCTGCCTGAGCCGCGTCTCCACGCTCTGCGCGGGCGCCGCCGCCAGCGCCCCGATCAGCTCCCCGGGCGCGGACGCCACGAGCCCCGCCAGGAACCCGGCGTTGGGATCGTTCGCGTCGACCAGGGGCATGGGCAGCGCGAGCGCCACGGCGGCGAAGTCGAGCGGCTTGACCAGGGCGGCCGGTGGAGCCGCGGCCGGGGCGGGCCGGCCGGTCCGCCCCCGCCCGCGTCCCGCGGTCTCCCGCGCGCCCAGGCGCGACACGTCCCCCTCCAGCCGGGGGAACAACTCCGTGTCCGTGACCCGCGCTTCGGGCCCGAACAAGGTCGACAGGGCGGGCCGCGCCTGGCCCGTCTGGAGGGACACGACCTCCCGCAGCACCCCCGTCAACTGCTCGGCCATCTCCTGGGCGGAGCCGAAGCGGCGGGCCGGGTCGGGGTCGGTGGCGCGGACCAGGAAGCGGTAGAAGGACTCGTAGCGGCGGAAGACCTCGATGGTGTCGGGGTCGGGCAGCGAGTCGGCGTAGACGTTGGTGTAGCCCTGGAAGTCGAAGGTCAGCACGGCGAGGGTGCGGCCCACGGTGTAGAGGTCGCTCGCCACCGACGGGCCGACCTCGGCGACCTCGGGCGCCTGGTAGCCCACCGTGCCGTAGATCGCGGACTCGTCGTCGTCCATGCGGCGCACCGCGCCCATGTCGATCAGCTTGAGCTGGTCCTCGGTCTGGATGGCGTTGTCGACCTTGAAGTCGCAGTACAGCAGGTTGCGGCTGTGCAGATGGCCGAGCGCCTCCAGCGCCTCGATGCCGTACGCGCACGCCTGTTCCACCGGCAGCGGGTCGCGCCTGCCCTCCGGAGTGCGGCGGGCGTTGGCGATCTCCTTGAGGGACTTGCCGCCGACGTACTCCATGACGATGTAGCCGTCGAGGGAGCCGGTGCGCTGGTCCAGGTGCTCCACGAAGTTGTAGATCCGCACGATGTTGGCGTGCTCGATCTCCGCGAGGAAGCGCCGCTCGGAGATCGCCGCGGCCATCGCGTCCTGGTCGCCGGTGTCCAGCAGGCCCTTGAGGACCACCCAGCGGTCGGAGACGGCCCGGTCCACGGCGAGGTAGATCCAGCCCAGGCCGCCGTGCGCGAGGCACCCCGCGACCTCGTACTGGCCGTGCACGATGTCCCCGGCCTTCAGCTTGGGCACGAACGAGTACGGGTGGCCGCACTTGGTGCAGAAGCCCTCGGTGCGGCCCGGCCGCTCCCCGCGGGCCCGGCCGACCGGCGCCCCGCAGTCCGAGCGGGAGCAGAACCGCTTGCGTTCGGGCACCTCGGGGTGGTCGAGGACCATGGTGCGCGGGTCGGGCCGCGGCACCTGCGGCACCTGCACGAGGCCCGCGCCCAGCCGCCCCCGGCCGGAGGACCCCGACGCGGAGCCGGAGCTGCGCACCGACACCGAGGGGGCGGTGGCGCCGCCCGACAGGGACCGCGAGAGGCGCCCGGACACCGAGCGCCGCGACCTGGCCGACTGCGAGGACGTCCGCGCGCTGCGGGCGCTGCCGGAGCCGCGGCTGTCCGGCGCGCCCCGGGTGAGCCCGGTGGGCAGCGAGCCGACCATCCCGCCCCCGGAGGGAAGACCCCCGGCCGACACCACGGGCGCCAGGCCGCAGGTGTCGCAGTACAGCTCGCCGCCGCCGACGTCCTCGTACGACCCCTCGCAGCCCGGCCGCTGACAGGCCCGCCCGGTTCCGCTCATCGCCGGCCCCCCTCACGGTCCTCGGGCGCGGTGTCCAGCAGTTCGGCCGCCGCCCGCTGGTAGCGCAGCACCGCGCCCTCGGCCACGCGCAGGTCACAGGGCGCGCTCCACAGCATCCGCCGGGCGGCGTCGTACCGCTCCACCAGGAACGGGTCCTCGGCCAGGCCGTGCCGGGCCACCTTCGCCTTGTAGGCGTCGAGTCGGCCGCGCAGTTCGGCGCGGACCGCGAGCGGCGCGGTCACCGCCGTCAACTGTTCGCGGGCGCGCAGCAGTTCGTCCTCCGCCTTCTGCTCAAGGGACTCCAGCAGCGGGGACAGCCGGTGCCACTGGGCGGCCCGCCGGTACTCGGCCGCCGTCGCGAGCTGCTCCTGGAGCACGGTCGGCGGGCCGCTGACCACCGGCACCTCGGTGGCGGCGATCTTCGCCAGCACCTCGCCGCGCGCGGTCCGGGCCTCGGCGAGCGTGCGGTCCGCGCGCGAGAGGACGTCCCGGAGGCGGATCAGCCGGGCCTCGGCGTCCTGGCGCACGGTCAGCACCGCGTCGATCTCCCGCCGCACGTCCTCCAGGGCGCGCGCCTCGCGGTCGTACACCCGGGTGTCCGGGCGGCCGCCGCCGGGCGCCGAACTGCCCTGGGCGGGCACCCAGAAGGCGAGCGGGTCGCGGATCACGTCCTCGCGCAGCCGGGTCAGGGTGCGGGTGATCCGCTCCAGGTCGTCCCCGGCCGGGTGTTCGCCGGGGCGCACGCCGACGGAGTGCGCGAGCTGCCGGGTGCGCTGGAGCTCGGCGGCCAGGAGGTCGATCCGCGCGGGCAGCGCCGACCAGACCGCGTCGGCGGTGACGACCAGGTCCAGGCTGGTCGCGTACAGGTCGTTCATCCGGTCCACCAGCTCGGCCAGCGAGAAGCTCTCGCTGAGCCTGCCGCTCGGGGACCCGGGGACCGCCACGGAGGTGCCGCGCAGCAGTTCGGTCAGCTCGGCCAGGTCCTCACGGCTGGCCCAGCGGCGCCGGGCCCGGATCTCACGGGCGCCGCGCAGCGCGGCCGTGTAGGCGTCGAAGTACGACCACAGCAGGGTGATCCGCGTCTCCGTGGCCTGCCAGCGCTCCTGGGTGACGCCGGTCAGTTCGGCGCCCTCCAGGAGTCTGCGGCCCGCGTGGTCCTGAAGGGCGAGCAGCGAGGTCTCGATCGCCTCGTGCTCCTGGCCGAGCCGCGCCAGCGCACGGTCCACCTCGTCCCGGTCCATCACCGGCCCGGCGGGGTCCGTGACGCCCATCGATCACCTCTCGCTTGCTGTGTGTTCCGGTCGGCTGGGGTTCAACTGGTGCGCAGGTACCGCGGCCTGGGTGGCTTGGACGGCGAGGAGTCCCTGCCCAGTGTGGCCGACAGCCATGTGTCGTACGACCGCTGCCAGCCGTTCGCGCGGTAGCCGACCAGGATCTGGTTGACCCGGCGTACCAGATCGGAGGCGTCCTGCTTCATCGCCACTCCGTAGTACTCGGTCGTGAACGGCGCGCCCTTGAGCTCCACGGTCGGATCCTGGGCGGCCTGGCTCGCGGCGAGGGCGCCGTCGGTGACCACCGCGTCCACCTCGCCGAGCTGGAGCCGCACCAGGCAGTCGAGCTGGTTGGGCACCGTGGTGGAGATGTCGGTGGAGGCGGGCAGCTGCCCGGCCTTCTGGTCCGCGACCAGCTTGGTGTACCCCGTCGAACCGGCCGCCGTGCACACCTTCTTGTGCGCCAGCGTGTCGTTGTACCCGGTGATCGAGGACGACTTGGGCGCGAGCACCTGCTGGCCGGTCTTGAAGTACGGCGCCGAGAACGCCACCTCGCCGAGCCGCTCGCAGTTGATGGTCATGGTCCGCACGACCATGTCGACGCGGTCGCCCTGGAGCGCCGAGATGCGCTGGTTGGTCGGTATCGCCTTGAACTGGACCGCGTGCGGGTCGCCGAGGATGTCCTCGGCGATGCGCTGCACCAGGTCGATGTCGAAGCCCTCCAGCTGGGCGCCCTCGGCGTTGGGGTTGCGGTAGCCCCAGCGGTAGCTGTCCTGGTCGACGCCGACGATCAGCTTGCGCCGGTCGCCCTGGCGGGCCTTGATGGCGTCGATGGTGGGACCGTCCGCGCCCGACGGGGCGAGGGTCTGCTCGTGCGCCTCGGAGTCCTGGCAGGCGTCGGCCCGCACCTGGCTGCCCTCGGCGAGCTGCTGCCCGGCCCGGTCCGGCGCGGGCCGGTGGTGCGGGGTCTGGGTGCACGGCAGCAGCAGGACGAATGCCAGCGCCAGGGCGCACAGGGCCGCCATCGTGCCGACCCCGCCCCAGCCGCGCAGCCGGCTCGCGTCCATCGCTCCGCCCCTTCTCACCGGTACTCCGAAAGCCTGCGACCGAGCCCTGCGAGCGCGCCCGCCGCGCCGAGCACCGCGAGGGCACCGGCCCCGGCGGGCAGCCCGGTCATGGCGTCCCGCCCGGCCGTCGCGGCCCGGTGGAACTCGGCCTGCTCATGGCCTATCGCGTCGACGAGTTCGCTGTCGACGTCGTCGAAGCACTCACCGGTGGTGCCCTTGGCGCCGATCACCTTCTCCAGCGCCTGCCGGTAGTTGCCGTTCTCGTCCTCGGCGCGGGCCGCGACGTGCCGCTGCTTCCACAGCGTCGTGCTGGCCTCGGCCGCCTTGACGTGCGCGGTGCCGTCGGAGTCGTCGGCGAGCCGCTCCGCCCGGCCCAGCCCCCTGCCGAGCACCGTCATGTCCTCGTCGAAGCCGTAGTAGTAGGCGTCGTACTGCTTGCCGTCGACCGTGATGGTCTTGGCGCCGCGCGCGACCAGGCCCAGGTTCTCGTTGCCCCGGGCCTTCAGGGAGGCGATGCGGGCGTCGTGCAGGACGGTCAGGGAGCGGATGCCGTGGTCGTACGAGCCGTTCAGCTCGGTGCGGGCGACGGTGTGCCCGACGGTGAGCCACAGCAGGGCGATCACCGTCGCGGAACCGGCGGCGACCAGGCCGTGGTTGAGCACGCGGTTCGTCCGCCGGTAGTCGCGGCGCTGGGCCCAGCCGAGCGCGGCGAGGCTGAGCACGCCGAGCGCGATGGCCGCCCAGGGGTACGGCGTCGCGTCCCCGTAGTCGGCGTCCAGGCGCGCGTTCTCCCTGGTGTAGAGGTCCTCCGCGTCCTTGAGCATCTGCTGCATCTTCTCGTCGGCGTACCTGAGGTAGGCGCCGCCGACCGGGTAGCCCTGCCGGTTGTAGGTGCGGGCCTGCTCGATGAGGCCCTTGTACTCGGGCAGCAGCCGGTTCAGGCGGGCGATGGTGGCCTTGGAGGCGGAGCCGGGCTCGGCGTTGGCGGCGGCCGTGACCAGTCCGGAGGCGGCCGCGCGGATGTCGTTCTCGTACCGGTCGCGGGTGGCGGCCGGCTCCTGGCCGCCCGCCAGGAAGCCGCTGGAGGCGGCGGTGTTGGCGTCCGCCAGCGCGCGGTAGATGTCGGCGGCGCCGGAGCTGAGCGGCTGGCTGCGGTGCAGCACGTCGTCCGCGGCGGCCGCGCGCTCGCTGCTCTGCCAGGCGGTGACCGCCCCGAACGCCACGACCAGCAGCGCGAGCACGGCACCGATGAGGCGCAGCCGGCCCGGCTCGGTGGTCGCGGCGGCCCGCAGCTTCTCGGCGCCCTCGGCGAAGGCGGAGCGCCGGGACTGCGGCGGGTGCGGCGGGTGGGGCACGGGGGACGGCGGTCCGGGTTGTGCGGGGATGCCGGGGGCGGCGGGCGCGGCGGAACCCACGACCGGTGGTGCTGCGCTCTGCGGCGGGTGTGTCACTCGACCTCCCCCATGGTCATCCGTACGCAGCCAAGTATCGCCGCACGGAGTGCCGTTCCGCACCGGCCTTCACTGGATCTTGCGCGGATCTCAGTGCGCGCTGTCCGTATACACGCACGGAGCACATGTTCGGTTCCTCGGGCGGGACTTGGCACGACCGGGGGAAACCGTTTCCGCGCGGGCGGGTTCAGGGCGCCTCCCAGTACCTTCGCGCCCGCTCCCGCGCCCCCGCCGCCGCCCCCAGCCGGTCCAGGCCGAGGAGCGCGGCGCCGAGGACCGGGCGCGCGCGGACGACGCGGACGGCGGCCTTCGGGGCACGGGACGCCAGCAGGGCGCGGACCCCGTCGTCCAGTTGCGGATGCCCGGCGGTGAGCACACTGCCGCCGAGCAGCACCGGGGTCCGCTCGTCCAGCAGGCCCAGGCGGGTCAGGGCCACCGTGGCCATGACCGTCACCTCCTGCGCCAGCCGGTCCACGATCGCGCGGGCCACCGGGTCGCCGTCGGCCGCCGTCGCGAACAGCACCGGGGCCAGCTCGCCTCGCCGCTCGGGCGCGAGGTCCCCCAGGTGCAGCGCCTCGATCAGCGCGTACATGGAGGGCAGCCCGAAGTGGGCGGGCAGGGCGTCCGCGAGCGCCGTGGCCTCGCCCCGCCCGTCCGCCGCCCGCGCCGCGCACCACAGCGCCTCCTCCGCGAGCCCCCAACCGCCGCCCCAGTCACCGGAGATCCGGCCGAGCGCGGGGAAGCGGGCGGTACGGCCGTCGGGCCGCATCCCCACGCAGTTGATGCCCGCGCCGCAGACCACCGCCACGCCCCGGGGCTCGGCGACGCCCGCGCGCAGGATCGCGAAGGTGTCGTTGCGCACCTCCACCGCCCGGCCCCACCCGCGCGCGTGCAGGGCGGTCGCCAACCGCTCCTCCTCCACGGGCAGATCGGCGTTGGCCAGACAGGCGGAGACATGCGTGACGGAGTCGAGGCCCGCTTCCGCCAGCGCCCGCCGCACCGGCTCGGCGAGCGCGTCCAGGGCCGCCGGCACGCCCACCGAGGGCGGCCGGAAGCCCCCGCCGCGCGCCGTGGCGAGCACCTCCCCGGCCGCGCTGACCACGGCCACGTCGGTCTTGCTGTTGCCCGCGTCGATGGCGAGCACGCTCGCCGTGCCGGTCGCGGTGCCGGTCTCGGTCAGGCCCACGCCAGATGCTCCCTGTTGTGTGCGACCAGGCTGTCGGTGAGGGCCTCGGCGGCGTCGTACTGGCCGATCAGCGGGTGGGCGAGCAGGGCGCGGAAGACCCGGTCCCGGCCGCCGCGCAACGCCGCCTCCAGGGCCAGCTCCTCGTACGCCGTCACGTTCGCGATCAGGCCCGCGTACAGCGGGTCGAGCTTCGGTACGGGCAGCGGCACGGGACCGGTCGGGCCGACCGCCGCCTGCACCTCGATCACCGCGTCGTCGGGGAGGAAGGGCAGCGTGCCCCCGTTGAGCGTGTTCACCACCTGGTACGGGCTTCCGCCCGCCCGTCGCCCGCCACCACCCCCGACCGAGGGCCCAGCGGGCCCGCCGCTCTCGTTTCCGAGCAGGGCCGCCGCCAGGTCCACCGCGGCCTCCGAGTAGAACGCCCCGCCCCGCCCGGCGAGCAGCGCCGGTTTCTCGTCCAGGGCCGGGTCGCCGTACATCGCCAGCAACTCCCGCTCCATCCGCGCCACTTCCTCGGCGCGCGACGGCTTGGTGCGCAGCTCTCGTACGACCTCGTCGTGGGCGTAGTAGTAGCGCAGGTAGTAGGAGGGGACGACGCCGAGGCGGTCGAGGAGGGCGCGCGGCAGGCGCAGGTCACCGGCGATGGCGTCGCCGTGCCCGGCGAGCAGCGCGGGCAGCACGTCCTCGCCCTCGGGGCCGCCGAGGCGGACGGCGGTCTCCCAGGTGAGGTGGTTGAGCCCCACGTGCGCGAGGTGCACGTCCGCCGGGGTCACCCCGAGGTGGGCGGCGAACTTGCGCTGGAGGCCGATCGCCACGTTGCACAGGCCGACCGCGCGGTGCCCCGCGTGCAGCAGGGCGCGGGTGACGATGCCGACCGGGTTGGTGAAGTCGATGATCCAGGCGCGGGGGTTGCGGCGCCGGACCCGCTCGGCGATGTCCAGCACCACCGGTACGGTGCGCAGCGCCTTGGCGAGGCCGCCCGCGCCGGTGGTCTCCTGGCCGACGCAGCCGCACTCCAGCGGCCAGGTCTCGTCCCGCTGCCGGGCCGCCTGCCCGCCGACGCGCAGCTGGAGCAGCACGGCGTCGGCGCCGTCGATGCCCGCGTCCAGGTCGGCGGTGGTCACGATCCGGCCGCCGTGCCCCTGCTTGGCGAAGATCCGCCGGGCCAGTCCGCCGACCAGTTCCAGGCGTTCGGCGGCCGGGTCCACCAGGACCAGCTCCGCGACGGGCAGGGTGTCCCTGAGCCGGGCGAGGCCGTCGACGAGTTCGGGGGTGTAGGTCGAGCCGCCGCCGACCACGGTGATTTTCATGCAGAGATCAACCCTTCACTGCGGTGAGTGGGACGCGGTTAGCGCGCGGTGTCGAAGACCTCGTCGCGGGTGGCGGCGAGCGCGGCCTCCAACGCGCCGCGCAGGACGGGCTGTTCGCGGATGTCGCCGAGGACGAGCCGGGGCCGGGCCGCCGCCAGCTCGGCCAGCTCGGCCTGGATCAGGGCGCGCAGCACCTCGCCGCCGGCGGTCAGGGCGGAGCCGCCGAGCACGACGAGTTCCGGGTCGAGGACCGAGACGAGCGCGGCGAGCCCGGTGGCGAGGCGGGTCGCGTAGCTCCGGAGCAGCTCCCGGTGCGGGCCGCCCGCGTGGTCGGCGGCGCGGGCCAGCAGCTCCCGCGCCACCTCGGGGTACGGCCCCGACGGTATGTCCGGGACCCCGAGTGCACGGGCCAGCCCCGGCAGCTCCTGGGCGCCGGCCAGCTCCTGGTAGCCGCCGCGGTTGGCCCGGGTCACCTGGCGCACCAGGGGCGTGCCCGGCACCGGCAGGAAGCCGACCTCGCCGGCGCCGCCGGTCCAGCCGCGGTGCAGCCGGCCGCCGAGGACGAGGGCGGCGCCGAGGCCCGCCTCGTTCCACAGCAGCACGAAGTCCCCGTGGCCGCGGGCGGCGCCGAGGCGCTGTTCGGCGAGGGCGACGAGGTTGACGTCGTTCTCGTATCCGACCGGCATCGGCAGCGCGGCGGCGAGTTCGTCGAGCAGCGCGGGGGAGTGCCAGCCGGGCAGGTGCGAGGCGTAGCGCAGCCGGCCGGTGTTCGGGTCGAACGCGCCGGGCGTGCCGATGACGAGCCGGCGTATCGCGCCGCGCGTGAGCCCCGCCGACCGCACGGCGCCGTCGAGGGCGTCGGTGACCTGGCGCACGACGGAGTGCGCGGGTCCTTCGGGTCCTTCGGCGGGGGTGGGCAGCTCGTACCGGCCGACCGTGCGGCCCGTGAGGTCGGCGACGGCGGCGCGGATGCGGCCCGGGGTGACGTCGAGCCCCGCGGCGTACGCGGCGCCGGGCTCGACCGCGTAGAGCTGCGCGCCGGGCCCCGGCCGCCCTTCGGTGGTCCCGGTGACCCGCACCAGCCCCGCCGCCTCCAGCCGGGCCAGCAGTTGCGAGGCGGTGGGCTTGGACAGTCCCGTCAGCTTGCCTATCCGCGCCCGGGACAACGGCCCGTGCTCCAGCAGCAGGTCCAGGGCCGCGCGGTCGTTCATGGCGCGCAGCACACGAGGGGTGCCCGGTGTACCGGCCGTTCCTGCCATGGGTCCCGACCCCCGCCTCACTGTCAGGAAACTTTCCTGTTCGAGGCGAACGTAAGTCCGGCACGGAGGAGGCGTCAATACGCGGTGGTCGTCCCGGGCTCAGCCCTGGAGGAAGGGGGTGGTGTCGAGGGCGGGGTACGGCGCGGGGAGGGGGAGGGGGTCGCCCAGGTCGACCTTGGTGTCGTTCTCGTAGTAGGCGTCGGTGGGGTCGTCGCCGGGCAGGGTCGGGCCGGTGTAGCAGTGGGCCGTCCTGGTCTCGCGGTTGATCAGAACGTAGACCGGGATTCCGGCGGTGGCGTAGGCGGCCAACTTGGCGCCCGTGTCGATGGCGTGGTTGGACGACGTGACCTCGCCGACCAGGGCGATCATGCCGATCGGGTACCAGCCCTTGTGGACCTTGAGATATGAGCTGTCCAGCTCGGTCGGCTCGCGGCGCAGGACGTAGAAGTCGGGAATCACCAGTGCCATGGTGCTGCCGTCCTGATGGGCCGCGCGGAAGCCCATACCCATACCCGCCAGATCGAGTCCGGCCATGTGGAGTTGGAAGGTGAGCTTGACTGCGCCCTTGCTGTGGTTGTAGTCCGGTTGCGGCGGCACGATGACCGTCCCCTCGACGTACTCGGGTCGAATCGGCGCCACCGACGCCTTCTCGAACGCGATCAGCAGATCGATGGGGTCCTGCGTCATCATCGGCTCCACGAGAGGTCCGGCGCTCATCGCTCGTTCTCCTTGTCGCATCGATGCCAGGCTAAGCCCGCGTCGGGTGCCCCGGCACAACAGTGGGGCACCCCGGGCGCTCCCGCGCCGGAATGCCCCACCCCTTCACTCGAACGAGCGTGCTGAACCGTTCCCCCGCTTTCCGGGCTCTCCTACTTCTTCGGCGGGGCCGTCCGCTGGGTGGTGATCGGGGTCGCGGCCATCGACTGCGGGGAGTCGGCGTCGGAGAAGGCGGAGGGGGCGGCGACCGCGGCGGTGGTGTCGGGCAGCCCGGCCACGTCCTCGACCGCCGTCGCGCCGCCCACGATGCGGATGCTCGCCGCGTCGAAGGCGCGCTTGATGCGCCAGCGCAGCTCGCGCTCGACGGTGGTGGACTTGCCCGGCATGGTCTTGGCGGAGACGCGGACCACCATGGAGTCGATGAGCACGGAGTCCAGGCCGAGGACCTCGATCGGGCCCCACAGCAGCTCGTTCCAGGGCTCTTCCTTGCTCGTCTTCTCGGCGACCTCGTCCAGCGTCGCCTTGACCTTGTCCAGGTCCTCGCCGGAGCGCACGGTCACGTCGACGCCGGCCGTCGCCCAGCCCTGGGACAGGTTGCCGATCCGCTTGACCTCGCCGTTGCGGACGTACCAGATCTCGCCCTCGGCGCCGCGCAGCTTCGTCACGCGCAGCCCGACCTCGATCACCTCGCCGGTGGCCACGCCCGCGTCGATCACGTCACCGACGCCGTACTGGTCCTCCAGGATCATGAACACACCGGACAGGAAGTCCGTGACCAGGTTCCGGGCGCCGAAACCGATCGCGACGCCGGCGACACCGGCGGACGCCAGCAGCGGCGCCAGGTTGATCTTGAAGGTGGACAGCACCATCAGCGCCGCCGTGCCGAGGATCAGGAAGCTCGCCACCGACCGCAGCACGGACCCGATGGCCGCCGACCGCTGCCGCCGCCGCTCCGCGTTGACCAGCAGCCCGCCCAGCGCGGTGCCGTCCACGGCCTGCGCGGTACGGGCCATCCGCTCGATCAGCTTGGTGATCGCCCGCCGCACGACCGCTCTCAGCGCGACCGCCACCACGATGATCAGCAGGATCTGCAGGCCCATGGCGAGCCAGGTCGACCAGTTCTGCTCGACCCAGCTCGCCGCGTTCGTCGCGCTCTCCTGGGCGTCCTGGAGCGTCGGCACCGGACGCGCCGAATCCGACGGCGAGGGGGACGGCGACGCACCGACGGCCGTCAGGACCACGGGCAAGGACGACACGGCAGGTACCTCCAGGTGCTGCATGGTCCGTACCGGTGGGGCGGGCAAGGTCTGCGAGGTCACGAAAAGATCACCGGACGGCCAGCACCACCACACTAACGGGGCATTGTGGGTGCCCTGTGCGGATCCGCCAAGGAGGGGCGCGGGAGAGACACGGCTCACCCTGGCTTGAAGGGCCCGTGATCCGGGGGATGTATCACCTGTGCTCGAAAACACTCCCAGCCCGTTACCGGGACATGGTGGCGCCGCCACCAGGCATGAGGGGAGACTGGCTGCAGATCGTCCCGGCGCGAGCCACGCGCCGCCGACGCCCAAGGAGGCACCCGTGCCGCATGTCCTGGTCCTCAACGCGTCGTACGAGCCGCTCGGCGTCGTACCGCTCCGCCGCGCGCTCGTCCTCGTCCTGGAGAACAAGGCCGTCTCCCTTGAGGAATCCGGCGCCTTTATGCACAGCGCGACCGTCACACTCCCCGCACCCAGCGTGGTCCGGCTCAAGCGATTCGTCCGGGTCCCGTACCGGGGGCCCGTCCCGCTCACCCGTCGTGCGCTCTTCGCGCGGGACGGGGGCCGGTGCATGTACTGCGGTGGCGTCGCAACCAGCGTCGACCACGTCATCCCGCGCAGTCGCGGGGGCAAACACGTCTGGGACAACGTGGTGGCCTCCTGCCGCCGCTGCAACCACGTGAAGGCCGACCGCCACCTCGTGGAACTGGGCTGGCGCCTGCGCCACAAACCGGCCCCGCCCACCGGTCTGGCCTGGCGCATCATCGGCACCGGCCACAGGGATCCGCGCTGGCTGCCCTACTTGCAGCCGTACGGCGCGGACGACGCCATGGCCCGGATCGACGGCATCTCCGCCTGAGGTCCGGGCTTTCGCGTATCCGCCCCGCGTCCCGCCCGCCACGGCCGGGACGCGGGGCCCGGCGGCATGCCCCTCAGGCGTACCGCAGCCCCCCCGGATCCACCGAGCGGCGCAGCAGCGGGAGCGCGGTGGCCGCCGACGCCAGGCAGCAGGCGTAGACGAGGACCGGCACCAGCAGGGCGGGATACGGGACCGTGACGGCGCCGCCGGTCAGCGTGGCGTACCAGGTGCCGATCGCCATGCCTCCGGCGCCCGCCAGGACGAGCGCGGGCAGCAGCGGCAGGGCGGTCTCCAGGAGCAGGGCCCGGCCGAGCACCGGCCGCGGCACCCCGGCGGCGGTCTGCGCGGCCAGCCCCCGGCGCCGGTTCGCCAGGGACTCGGCGGTGCCCACGGCGAGGCCGCACAGGGTGATCCCGAGGGCGACGAGGATCGCGGCGCCCGTCAGGTCGATGCCCGTGGTGTAGAAGGACATCGGCATGCCGAGCCGCTGGTCCTGGCGCATCCGGTGCAGGTCGGCGAGGAGCGCCTGCCGTACGCCCACGAAGCCGGTGCCGACCACCGTGACCAGCAGGACCGCCGCGTGGCCGCGGGCCGCGGCCCACGGGTCGTCGCGCAGCCGTTCCGCCGCGATCAGCGCCGCCGCGGACCGGGCCCGCCGCGCCACCAGCCGCCCGGCCAGCCGTGCCGTGCCCCCGGCCAGCCACACCGCCCCCGCGCCGACCCCGGCGACCAGCGCGAACACGGTCAGCGGCAGCCATCCGCGCGCACCGCCGAAGACGGCGGGCGCCGACAGGACGACGATCAGCAGGCCGCCGGTGAACAGCAGACCGGGACCCCGCCCGCCGCGCGGCCGTACCCGGCGCACCCAGCCGAGCGGCGAGGCCACCAGCCGGCGCAGCGCCGCGACGGCCACCGCCGTGCCCAGCACCGGCACCGCGAGGGCGACCAGCGCGAGGCCCGCCCAGGCCGCCGGTGCCGGGCCGCTCCACAGCCGCGGCAGGACCGCGACGGCCGCGATGGTGGTCAGCAGGGAGCCCAGCAGACAGGCCGGACCGGTCTCCAGCGCGGCGATCCGGCGCACCTGGGCCGGGGTCGCGCCGGCCAGCCGCAGCCCGGCCAGCCGCCGGTCGCGGTGCACGGCGCCGATCCGGGCGCACTGCCCGAGGAAGCCCAGCACCGGCACCAGCAGCAGGAGCAGGGCCGCGACGACTCCCGCGCGCTCGCCCGGCTGGTCCAGCAGACCGCCGCCGACGGACACCTGGTACTGCCCCCGCAGGGTGCCCAGTACCGCCGCGGCCTGGGCGAAGCCGGTGGCCAGCGCGGCCCCGGCCGCGGTCAGCCCGGCCCGCCACCACTCCCGCCGGTCCGCGCCCCGGCCGAGCCGCCAGGCCAGCCGTGCCTCGGTCCACACCGCGCCGCCCGGCGTCCGGCGCGTCACGCGGCCACCTCCGCCGGGAGCACCAGACCGTCGCTGAGCCGCACCTCGCGGTCCGCGTACGCCGCGATCTGCGCGTCGTGCGTGATCAGCAGGACCGCCGTGCCCGCCTCGCGGGCCGTGCGCACCAGCGCCGTCATCACCTGCTCGCCCGCCAGCGAGTCCAGGGCCCCCGTCGGCTCGTCCGCGAAGACCACCTTCGGGCCGGTCACCAGCGCCCGCGCCAGCGCCACCCGCTGGGCCTGCCCGCCGCTGAGCTGACCCGGCCGCAGCCCCTCCTGGTCCCGCACCCCGAACCGCTCCAGCCACTCGCCCGCCCGGCCGCGGGCCTCGGCGCGGGAGGCCCCGGCCAGCAGCAGTGGCAGCCCCACGTTGTCCACGGCCGTCAGCTCCGGGATCAGCTGCCCGAACTGGAAGACCACCCCGAAGTCGGTGCGGCGCAGTTCGGTCAGCCGCCGCTCCGGCAGCAGGTCGAGCCGCTGCCCGCCGTAGGTCACCGCGCCCTCGTCCGGTCGTACGAGCCCCGCCAGCAGGTGCAGCAGCGTGGACTTCCCGCTGCCGCTGGCCCCCGTCACGGCGAGGATCTCGCCCGCGTCCAGCGTGACCGAGGCGCCGCGCAGCGCGGGCGTCCTGCCGTGCGTCTTGGCCAGGTCCCGGCCCGCCAGCAGCGGCGCCGGGCCGTCTTCCGTGCCCCTCATCGTGTCCCCCCTGTGGTTCATGCCGTGTCGACCTCCGAGGTCAAAGTGGTCAGCCGGGCCGCCGTGGTGTTCATCCAGCGGAGGTCGGCGTCGAGGTGGTTCAGGGCGTAGTCCGCCGAGAGCACGGTCGCCAGGTCGGCGCCCGGGTTCGTCTTCACCGCCGTCAGCTCCCGCATCCGTGCCTTGTGCGCGGCCTGCTGGGCGCGCAGATAGGCGGCCGGATCGCCGCCGGCCAGGATGGAGACGACGACCTTGGCGAAGATCTCGTTCGCCACGAAGGGCGCGGGCGGGGCGATCTCGGCGGCCCACCGGGCCAGTTCCCGCGCGCCGGCGGCCGTCGACCGGTACAGCGTGCGTTCCGGACCGCCGTCCGCGGCCGTCCCCTCGATCTCCGCGAGACCGTCCCTGACCAGGCGTTGCAACGTTGTGTACACCTGCCCGTAGGCCAGTGGGCGGGCCTGCGGGAAGCGTTCGTCGTGGCGGCGCTTGAGGTCGTAGCCGTGGCTCGGCCCCGCCTCCAGCAGGCCCAGGAGGATGTGCCGGGTGCTCATGGCGATCAGTATGCACGAGATACATGTACTGAGTGAATAGTGAGTGGGAGCGTGTTCGCGGGGTAGGGCTGCGATAACCCTCGAAGGCCCGGTCGCCGCGATCCGCGGTCCGGGCCTCAGGCCGCCGTACAGGACAAGGAGGCCCCCGTGGCCGCACCGGCCCGCACCCCCATCCCCGCCCAGTGGACACACGGCCGGGCGAAACCCGAGCGCAAACCCCTCGCGGAGCCGTCCGCCGAGACCATCGAGTCGATCGAATCGACCGAGACCGGCGAGATCAGGCTGTACGCGTTCAACGCGGAGGCCGCCGCCACCACCGCGCCGCTCACCAGCGAACCCCCGCTGCCCGCCGCCGAGCCCCTGACCAGCGAGCCCCCGCTCGCCGACACCAGCTCCCTGACCAGCGAGTCGGACGCCTACGCGGCGGGGTCGTAGATGACCGGGGCGCCCGCGGACGAGCTGTCCCGGCTCGCCGGGCTGCACGTGTCGTCATGCCACGGTCGGTGATCGTCCGAGCCAGAAGGCGGCGACGGACGGCCGGTCGACTCCGGCGGTGGAGCCGTCGTGGGGCAGGAACTCGGTCGGGGCGATGTACCCGTCACCCGGGTCGAGGCGGATGCGCAGGCAGCGCAGAGAGTGTCCTGCGGCGACGTACCGTCGTATGTCCTCGGTGTGGGGATAGTGCCGCTCCAGGGCGGCGTCCGAGTGGAGTGCCCGGCAGATCTCCTGGACGTCGTGGTCGCCGACGAGGAGGTATCGCGGGCCTGGGCCGAGGTTGAGGCAGAGCCGTCGGCGGCCCTGGTGACGTGTGGCATACGGAAGCCGGTCGAAATTGTCGACGTGCAAGCCGATGCGGCGGCCGGTGGCGAGGTCCTCGGTCGTGGTGGGCCGATTTCCCGGGCCGACCGCACAGCCCAGGAGTGTGGCGGGCCAGCGGCCATTGAGCGGATCGAGAAGTACGGCGGTTTCGAGGCGACACGCCAGGTCGTTCGGTTCGAGGTCGGGCAGCGGCTGGTGTACGAGCTCGATCAGGACGCTGTCCGGTGCCGTAGCGTCCGCGCGAAGCTGCTCGGCTTCGTCGGCGGTGACGGGTGTCCAGTCGTCGCCGGGGACGAGGGCGCCGTCGTCATACCCGGGCTTGCCTCGGGTCAGCCAGACCGGTGCGATGGCGCACCGGCCGCGCATGTCGTCGAGCGTCCGGAAGCGGAGTCGTGGACCCATGGCCAGCCTCCCAAGGGCGGTGACGGGCTATTCGCCGTCGAGTTCTTCGCCGTAGGTGATGTCCAGCTCTGCGGAGAGCGCTTCGGCCAGTTGCAGCGTCTGGCCGCGGTCGATGATCACCTGCTTGAGTGAAGCCAGGCCGCGGAGCTGGGAGAGGTCGTTGCCCCGCAGATCCAGTCCGCGGTACTTGCCGCCGCTGAACTCGGTCAGCCGCAGATCACAGTCGTCGAACACTGCTGTGCTCAGGTCTGCCGCGTCGATCGCGGCCTCACGCAGCGAGCACCGGGAGAAGATCACCGGCCCGACGGCCCGGACGCGAGTGAGGGTGCTGTAGTCGAGCTTGCAGTTGTCGAACAGGACATCGCCGAGAGTGACGTCCTCCAGCATGGCGCCCATCAGCTTGCAGTCACGGAAGACGGTGCGAGTGACCCTGGAGCCGGACCAGTGCAGGGAGGCCAGGTCGCAGCCGGTGAACTCGACCGAGTCGATACGTAGCTCCTCCAGCCGGGTGCGCTGGGTCCTGAGCCCGGTCACTCGTCCGCTGACGAGGTGTGTGTCGGCCAGTTCCAGGGCGCGCAGATCGATGTCGCCGTAGTGGAAGTCCGTGACCCTGCCGCGTCCGCCTTCGAGAGAGGTCACGTTGGACAGGTACAGGCCGGGCTCGTCGAGAGAGGGCAGGGTCACGCTCGTACGGCGGATCGTGCGGTTTCCCATCGAGATGCCTTCCAGCGAGGTGGGCCTGTACGACGCCCGTGGCGCGCCTTCGCGCGGGCGCGCCCCGAGCGGTAGGTCACTTGGTCTTGTTCCAGTTGTCCCACGTGGGTCGGTTGTCGAAGGGCGCGGGGCTCTTCTGCCAGTTGTCCCATGTGGGCCGGTTGTCCCACGCTGTGCCGGTGACCTCGGAGACCGGGGCGACATGGGCAGAGATCAAGTCCACCACGATGGGTGCGTCGGAGGTGGTCAATCCGTCGAGAAGCGTCATGCTGCTTTCTCCTTGGCGGCAAGGGTGGACAGGGCCGTGATCAGGGCCTGTCGGGAAACCCGGCAGTAGTTGGTCTCGGTGGACCGCAGGCTGCCGTTCTCGAAGTAACGGTTGGCGGCCTGCGCACCCCGGCAGAAGTCGAAGAACGCGCACTCCGCCTGGCAGCGGTCCAGACCGCTGAGGAAGTCGCGGACGTATCTGACCCGGTGAGCGGCGCTCATGATCTCGGACAGGGACATCTGGAGGACGTTGCCGACGCGGAAGTCGTCGTAGCCGGAGTCGGTGGTGTCCGCGAACTCGGGGGAGAGGAGTACCACGTCCCCGGTTACGGAGACGGTGGGGATCGGATCGAGACGCCGCTCGTCCCATGCGGTGCGCTGTCCGGTGCGGATCAGGTGTAGATATTCGGCGAGGCGTTCGAGTTCTCGGACGCGCAGGCGGCCGCCATGGGAGCGGCTCCAGGTGAGGGTGCGGCGCCAGAATTCCTCGGCCTGTTCGGGCGTGGGCGCCGCTCGGCCGGTGTTGACGCCTTCGATCTCCTCGATGTTGACGCCCGCCGAGCGACAGCCCAGCTCGGCCAGGAATTGCAGGAGCTCTTCGGGCCTGGTGATGGACTCGGCCGTGACGACCGAGATCGCGGAAAACGGGATGCCGTGCTCGCGCAGGCATCGGATGCCACGGAGGATCCGGTCGAAGGCGGGCTTGCCATGCAGGTCGAGCCGGTCGCTGTTCATGCGGGCGAGGCCGTCGATGCTCACGCCCACACGGATGTCGTACGCGGTCAGCAGCTCGCACCAGGTGTCGGTGATCAGGGTGGCGTTGGTTTGTACGTAATGGTGCACGCGGCCCGCTCGGCGCAGGTCCTCGAAGGGGGCGAGCAGCGCCGCGAACGTGTGCGTGCCGATCGAGAGGGGCTCCCCGCCATGCCAGACGATCCCGATGGGCGGGCTGTCGTCAGCCGTGAGTCCGGCGACCGACGTCGCCAGGGCGGCGGCGACGTCCGGGCGCATCTGGTGCTTGCGCTTGCGGAAGGGCAGGTAGCAGTAGCGGCAGTCGAGGTTGCACCAGGTCGTGGGCTGGACAACCACGGTCTGCGGGGCCGTGAACCATCGGTCGTAGCGGGCGCGTCGACCGGGACTGCGGGTACGCATCGCGGTCCTTTCCCTAGCCGAACAGGACTCTGCCCGCCGTGGCCGTCCTGGCAGCGGCGGGCATGCGCCAACTCTCCGTCCTGTTACGACGTGCACCCGATGACACTGCGATGTCACCGGTGATGACGTGTCATCCGCAGTGGGCTGACGTTCACCCAAGTCCTGGTTTTCACTGATCAGTTAGAGAGCCGGAGAGTGGGCTATCGTGGCGAGCGTGCCTCGCTCGATTCTGATCCATGACGGCTGGACCGCCCGTGACGTCGGCCTGGTGTACATCTGCTCGGGCTATCTCGTCGAGCGCGGCAAAGTTCTCCTTGTGCACCACAACCGCTTCGACAAGTGGGTTCCTCCCGGCGGGCACATCGAGCCAGGTGAGTCGTTCGCCGGCACCGCCGTACGGGAGTTCAAAGAGGAGACCGGTCTACTGGTGGAGGCGATCTCCAGCCAGCCCGTCATCCATCCTGCCGACGACAACGCCACCCCTGAGCCGGTGCCGTTCTACACGGACATCGAGCGAGAGGGGTTTGCCACTCCGGCTCTGGTCCAGTTCTTCTACGTGTGCCGCCAGGAGGATACCGGCGAGCAGGCGGTGGAAGCGCAATTGGAGGAGGTGCACGAGGCCAGGTGGTTCGGGCTGGAGGACATCGCCACGTTGCCTACCTTCGAGCAGGTCCGCTCGCTGGCACGCTTCGCCCTGCTGAACTATCCGGTCGCTTCCGAGCGGGCCCAGGCGTAGCCGCCGGCCCCGTTCACGCTCACTGCGTACAGCAGCCGGGCCGGGACACCGCCCAGGGCGGCGGATACCGTCTGGTTGAGGCGCTGGACATATTTTGGCACCGAGGACGGCGCGACAAACAGAGCCTGGGCGATCCGCTCGGTCGACAAGCCCTCGACGGGGCCGTCGTGGACGGTCTTCGCCAAGTCGAACAACCGTTCCGATAGTGCACACGCCACCGGGGCACCGTTGGCCGGTGTGGTCAGCAAGACCGCGTGCGCGTCGGCGAGCTCCGCGTTCACGATGGGCACCGCAGCCGCGATCTCGGTGTCAGCTGCTGCGGATCCCTCGCCGAGGCCGATCCGCGCAAGACGACCGAGTGCCTCTTGGTAAGCCGAGACCGTGTAGTAGGCCGCGCGGACCGTGGCGCGCTTGCCAGAGGCGCCAGGCTCATTCCACATCGCGGCCTCGGGATCCCACAGGCCGTTCATCAGCTGCCATGCTTTGGACAGCCGGGGGTCGCGGGGATCGGCGCCGGCTCGGATGACCGCCTCGGTGCACAGCGCGTACGCCATGTGCTCCCACGCGGTGCCCTGTACGTCCTTGTCGTCCTCGACGAAGGTTTCCCAGCGGTGGTGGTTGCGCACCAACCACTGCCCGGCCTCGATGATCACCTCGGACAGCCGCTTCTTCTGTGCCGGACCGTGGACCCCTCCCGTGTCCCGGGGCATGTCCCAGTACGTGGGCTCGCCTTTCGGGCCGGTGCCGGAGGCGACCGCGGAGAGGGCGAGTAAGCACAGCGCGGTCTTGCTCGGACTCGGGTCGGTGTCCACGTAGGTGCGCCATCCCCAAGCACCGCTGGCCCGGCGGTGGTAGAGCAGACCGTGGACACCATGGTCGATCAGCGGCTCGACGCGTTCCAGCATGCTCGTCGTATCTACCTCGCTGGAGAGGGCGAAGTCCGGGCCGAGTTCGTGGAGGGTGTCCCTGAGCTGGGCAAGCCCGTGCACGGTGAGGGCGGTCTGGTGCAGCGAGGTGTCGTCGAGCCCGAGCACCTCCGGCCAGCCATGGTCGACGCGATTGTCGGCGAACCAACCGACGCACCAGGCCACGGCCTCCGCGACACCCTCTTGGTGGAAGAAGCGTGGATGTGACAGCAGGCCGGCCAGACCGAAGGCCACGAAGCGGGTGTGCTCGCCCCGGCCGCCTTTGTGACGAGGCCGGCAGTGCTCCGGAATGGCGCCGGTCAGGAAGTCGAGTGCCTGGCGCACCGGCTGTCCCGCGATGCCGGCAGCCTGTAAGACGGGAAGAACCTCGCTGGTGTTGACGATCGATGACACCGAGGTGAGCGTGAGCCCCATCCGCCGTCGTGGCCCTGGTGGTGCAGCAGAGTCCGCGCGGCTTCCCTCGCTCTGGCCTCGAACGCGGTGAACCCGGCATGCGGCCTCTTCCTCATGATTCGCCTCCCCTGTCAAATCCGGATGACCCCGGTCGGACCGTACCCAACTCGACGTGGCCGGACGCGTGTTCCTGCCGGGGTGCTGCGGTGCCGGTCGGAATCACTTCTGTCATCAGGGTGAGGCCGAGGCGCCACTGGGCCCAGACCGTCTTGCCGGCGCCGGCCCGTGGCGCCACGCCCCAGTCGTCCGTCAGGGCCTCGACCAGCAGCAGCCCCCGCCCGAACTGGTCGTCGTCGATCGCCGTGCGAAGGCTCGGGCGCCGCTCGCCGCGCGGATCGCTGACCTCGGCGCGGAGCGTGGCGGTCGTGGCGAGGAGCCGCAGCCGGATGAACCGGCCGCGCAGGCTGCCGTGCAGCAGGGCGTTGGTCATCAGCTCGCTGACGACGAGGGCGACGTCTTCCGCGAGCGCCGCGTATCCCCACTCGCCGACCAGGCGCGCGGCGCGGTGCCGGGCCAGGGCGATGCTGCGGGGGAGCGGGGTGTAGTCGAGCTGGTCCTCGTGGAGGAGGGGGGTGGGGGCGGGGGTGGCGTCGGGCATGGGGGAGCCTCCGGTGAATTCGCTGAGTGAGCGACAGGATGCCGAACGTAGCGAGATGGTTGGCTTTAGTTCAAGCGGCTTGGGGATAATTGGCTCGGTCGTGTGACGTGAGCCCCCTGGGGCGCGAGAATGCGTCCGTGAACCGATCCGCACCAACGGGTAACCGGGCGTCAACTGTCTTGGGTCGCAGGCTTGGTGGAGAGCTGCTGCGCCTACGCGATGCCGCTGGACGGACCCAACAGCAAGCCGCCGACGTACTCAACGCAACCAACTCGAAGATCGTGAAGATGGAGCGAGGCTGGGTACCTATGCGGGACGTCGACGTCCGGGCGTTGTGCGAGTTCTACGGCCTTGACGACCCCAAAGCCGTGGCACGGTTGTTGAGTCTGGCCAGGCTGGACCGTGAGCGCCGTAAGGTCAGGGGATGGTGGCAGGACTCACCCCACCCGGGCAGGATGTCCGAGTACATCGCGCTGGAGGATGCCGCCAGTCGCGTGCGAACCTGGGAACTCTCGTTGATTCCCGGCCTGTTCCAGACCTCCGAGTACGCCCGTTCGCTTGCCGTGAGCGAAGGCGCCGGGGTGTGGGAGGACCCCGACGAGATCGAGCGTCTTGTCGAGATCCGCATGCGCCGCCAGGCCCGCCTGCACGACGAGCGCCCGCTTGAGGTGTACGCCATTGTCTGGGAGGCGGCTCTGCGGCAACTGGTCGGCGGGCCCGGCACCATGCGCGCCCAGTTGGAACACCTCCTGGAGGTGGCCAAGCTGCCGAACGTGCGCCTTCAGGTTCTGCCCTTCCGCGCGGGTGGACACCCTTGCATGCCAGGGGCTTTCACGGTCGTCTCGTTCGCCGAGGCCGAGGCTGCGGACGTCGTCCACGTCGACACCATCTCGTCTACCCTGTGGGTGGAGGACGCGAGCGAAAGCACGGCGTATGCCACGTTCTTCGAGCGCACAGCACGCCTCGGCCTTGCACAGCGCGACTCGGCCCTGCTGATCGACACCATTCGCCAGGAGATGTAACCCATGCGCGAGTTCGACTTCGTCAAATCCAGCTACAGCAGCACCTCAGGCCAGTGCGTCGAAGTCGCCCGCAACGTCCCCGACGTCGTTGCCGTCCGCGACTCCAAGACCCTCGACGGCCCGATGCTCCGCCTCGCCCCCCGCACCTGGACGGACTTCACTGCCTCCTTGCGCTGAGCCGTGTTGTGAGCCGCGGCATATTGCTCCTTTCGGAACGTCTGCCGCGGCGTTCACGGGGTAGGGATTTTTCGGCGACCTCCTTGGTTTGGGTGACCTGACCCGCATGCCGGGGCGCAGGCCGCCGTACAGGACAAGGAGGCCCCCGTGGCCGCACCGGCCCGCACCCCCATCCCCGCCCAGTGGACACACGGCCGGGCGAAACCCGAGCGCAAACCCCCCGCGGAGGCCGCCGCCACCACCGCGCCGCTCACCAGCGAACCCCCGCTGCCCGCCGCCGAGCCCCTGACCAGCGAGCCCCCGCTCGCCGACACCAGCTCCCTGACCAGCGAGTCGGACGCCTACGCGGCGGGGTCGTAGATGACCGGGGCGCCCGCGGACGAGCTGTCCCGGCTCGCCGGGCTGCACGGGGTCGCCGTCTCCTACCGCCCCGCCCCGGACCGTACGGTCACCGTCCCCGCCTCCGCCGTCGTCGCCGCCCTGGGCGCCCTCGGCGTCGACGCCGCCACCCCGGAAGCGGTCCGCGCCGCGCTCACCGAGCGGGAACGCGACCTGCGCGCACGCCTGCTGCCGCCGACGCTGGTGCACTGGGCCGGCGACTCCGGGGACCCCGGCGCGCTCGCCGCCCTGCCGCCCGGCACCCGGGTGCGTATCGAGACGGAGGAGGGGCAGGAGCGGGAGGCGACGACGGCGCCCGCCGGGGCGTACGGGAACGGGGAGCGCGAGCCGGAGCCGTACCGCGCGAGCGCCCCCCTCGTCGCCGGGCTCCCCTTCGGTGTCCACCGGGTCACCGCCCTCGCACCCGACGGCCGCAGCGGACACGCCCACCTCATCGTGGCCCCCGACCGGCTGCCCGCGCCGGCCGGACGGTCCTTCGGGCTCCTCGTCCAGCTGTACTCGCTGCTCTCCCGCCGCTCCTGGGGGATGGGCGACCTCGGGGACCTCGCCGAGCTGGCCGGATGGGCCGGGCGGGTCGCGGGGGCCGGATTCGTGCAGGTCAACCCGCTGCACGCGGCGGTGCCCGGCACGCCCACGGACCCGTCGCCGTACCGGCCCTCCTCCCGGCGGTTCCCCGACCCCGTGCACCTGCGGGTCGAGGACGTCCCCGAGTACGCGTACGCCGAGGACCGCGAGCGGCTCGACGGGCTCCTGGCACGGGCCGCGCGGCTGCGGGCCGCCGTCCTCGACAAGGGCGCCCTCATCGACCGCGACGCGGTGTGGCAGGTGAAGCGCGAGGCGCTGGAGGCCCTCCTCGCCGTCCCCCTCGCCCCCGGCCGCCGGGCCGCCTACGACGCCTTCCGCGCCGCCCACGGCCAGGCCCTCGACGACCACGCCACGTACTACGCCCTCGCCGAGTCGTACGGCCCCGACTGGACCACCTGGCCGGACGGCCTGCGCGACCCCCGCTCCCAGGCGACCGCCCGCGCCCGCGCCGGGCTCGCCGACCGCGTCGCCTTCCACACCCGCCTCGCCTGGCTCACCGACGGGCAGATGCGGGCCGCGCAGCGCGCCGCGCGGGAGGCCGGGATGCCGGTCGGGATCGTGCACGACCTCGCCGTGGGCGTGCATCCCCGCGGCGCCGACGCCTGGGCCCAGCAGGACGTCTTCGCCGCCGGCATGTCCGTCGGCGCGCCCCCGGACGCCTTCAACGCCCGCGGCCAGGACTGGGGCCTGCCGCCCTGGCGCCCCGACCGCCTCGCCGCCTGCGGGTACGCCCCCTACCGCGACCTCCTGCGCGCCCTGTTCCGCTACGCAGGCGCCCTGCGCGTCGACCACGTCATGGGCCTGTTCCGGCTCTGGTGGATCCCCCAGGGCAGCCCGCCCACCGAGGGCACGTACGTCCATTACGACGCCGAGGCCATGCTCGCCGTCCTCGCCCTGGAGGCCGGGCGCGCCGGGGCCGTCGTCATCGGCGAGGACCTCGGCACCGTCGAACCCGGCGTCCGCGAGACGCTGCACCGACGCGGGGTGCTCGGCACCTCCGTGCTCTGGTTCGAACGCGACTGGACCGGCGACGGCCGCCCCCTGCCCCCCGGCCGCTGGCGCGCCGACTGCCTCGCCACCGCCACCACCCACGACCTGCCGCCCACCGCCGCCCGCCTCACCGGCGACCACGTCGACCTGCGCGACCGGCTCGGCCTGCTCACCCGCCCCGCCGCCGAGGAACGCGCCGAGGCCGTCTGTGACGCCGCCGAGTGGCTCGCCCTGCTGGGCAGCCTCGGACTGCTGGACAGCACGGCCGCCGGGCCGCCCGGCACCGACGAGGAGGCGGAGGTCCGCGCCGTGCACCGGTTCCTGCTGCGCACCCCCGCCCGGATGATCGGCGTCTGGCTCCCGGACGGCGTGGGCGACCGCCGCCCGCAGAACCTGCCGGGCACCTGCGCCGAATACCCCAACTGGCGGTTGCCGATCGCCGACCGCGAGGGCAGACCGGTGCCGCTGGAGGAACTGACGGCCGCTCCGCGCCTGCGGGCGCTCCTGGAGGTGTTCGCCCGGCTCGGGGACGGCTGACCGCCCGCTACGGGACCCCGGACGCGCGGCCTTCCGGGTGATTCGCTAACTTGAGACCGTGGACAAGAAGAACGCCCTGCGCGCCGGCACGCTGGCCGCCGGTACGACGCTGATGATGCTGCTCATGTCGTCCCCCGCGCTCGCGCTGATCCGCGACGACGGCGACGACCCCGGCCCGGGCCTCAGCGTCGTCCAGACGCTGGGTCTCTACGTGCTGATCCCGCTCGCCCTGTTCCTGGTCATCGCCGGCCTGGTGATGGCGACGGACAAGTCCCGCGGCAAGCGGAAGACCACCTCGTCCAACATCAACGTCAAGCCCGACGCCCAGGCCAAGGCCTGATCGCCGGAACGTCGGTTCCTACGCCGGGGGCGCCAGTCCTCCCGTCGGTACGCGTGTCACGCCTGCCCGGGTGAGGTCGGCGCCCCCGGCGTTTTCCGCCGCTACCTCGGCGCCGACCGGCTGAAGGCCCCGGGCAGCAGCTCGGCGATGGGCAGCCGCTCCAGCCGCCCGGCCGGCTGGACCAGGACCTCGATCCCCGGGAAGTAGTCGATCAGGACCTGCCGGCACCGCCCGCAGGGCGGGACCACCGACATGTCGCGCGAGCTGACCGCGACCATCGCCGTCAGCTCGTACACCCCCTGCCCCGCGGCGGCACCGATCACGACCAGCTCGGCGCACGGCCCCCCGGTGAAGTGATAGACGTTCACGGCCGTGACGATCCTGCCGTCACCGGCGCGCGCGGCCGCCGCCACGGTGTGGACGTCGGGCCGCGCGTACTCCTCGGCGACCCGGCGGGCGGCCGCCACGAGCGCGAGATCGTCATCAGTGGTGTTCACGCCGAGTGAGTCTCTCCCACCGAGCGGCTCACCGCACCTTCTTTCGCCGCACCTTCTTTCGCCACGCCTCTAGACTCCCGGCGTGGCATTCATGAGCACCCCGCACCACTGCTTCCTCTGACCGGAGGGCGCCGAGGGCGATGCCGGACGGCGTCGCCCTCCTCGGTGTGCCCTGCGGTGTGAACCGCGGGCGCCGTCCCCTTCCCGTCGGTTCGCCAGGAGTGCCTGCCCATGTCCGCGTCGTGCCCGCCCGCCCTCGCACCCTTCCTCGACCTGTTGCGCTGCCCCACGTGCCGCGCGCCCCGCCTCCGCCCCGCCCGCGGCGCCCTGCGCTGTTCGGCGGGGCACGCCTTCGACCTCGCCCGGCACGGCTACGCCGGCCTCCTCACCGGCGCCCGCGCCACCAGCGGCGACGACGCGCCCATGGTCCGCGCCAGGGAACGGTTCCTGGCCACCGGCGGGTACGAGCCCCTGCGCCGGACGGTGGCCCGGCTGGCCGCCACCGGTCAGCGGGCATCCCGCGTCAGGGCCGTGGACGCGGGATGCGGCACGGGGTACTACCTCGCCGGTGTCCTCGACCGGCTGCCCGGCGCCCGCGGCCTCGGCCTGGACTCCTCCGCGCGCGCCCTGCGCGCGGCGGCGCGGGCCCACGACCGGGCCGCCGCGGTGAGCTGGGACGTCTTCCGCCCGCTCCCGCTGACCGACGGCGCGGCCGATGTCGTGCTCGACGTGTTCGCCCCGCGCAATCCGGCCGAGTTCCACCGCGTGCTGCGTCCGGGCGGCCGGCTGGTCGTCGTGCGGCCCACCCCGCGGCACCTCGCCGAACTGCGCGACCGGCTGCCCGGAATGGTCGCCGTCGACCCGGACAAGGAGCGGCGACTGCACCAGGCGCTGCACCCCTTCTTCGAGGCCACCGGCACCGAACGGGTCGAGTACGGGCTGACCCTCGACGCGGCACAGGCCCTCGACCTGATGGCGATGACCCCGAGCGCGCGCCACCGGGAGCCGGCCGGGTCCGCCGGGCGGGTCACCGTCTCCGCCCTGGCCACCGTCTACCGGCGCCGCCGGCCGGTCAGCCCCGGCGTACCTCGTACAGGAAGCACCCGTACTCCACCGCCCGCACATGGACCGACGCCACCTCCGGGTCGCTGAACGCCGTCGTGAGGGCCGCCGGGAAGTCGTCGGTCACCAGTCGGCCGCCGAGGATGTGTCCCTGGGCCGAGTAGCGGCGCAGGACGCGGTGGGTGTTGGTGAAGGGGAGGGCCGGGGCGGACCAGCCGGGGCAGTCGTCCGCGTGGACGAAGACCGGGCCCTGTTCGTCGTAGGGGCCGGGGCGCGCGCCGGTCTCGGCCGCCCAGCGGCGCAGCGGCGCGTACGTCACCAGCGCTATCTGCTCCCCTGGTTCGCTGCGGCGCAGGCAGCAGCGCAGTGGGGCGCCGCCCTCCGGGTCGGTGTACGGCGCGGTGGGGTGGCCCGCGTCGTCCGTCAGCCGAAGGGCGTGCAGGGTCTCGGTGGGGAGGGGGCAGACGGTGTAGGCCGTTGTCGTCGTCATGGGTCCAGGCTCCGGCCTCCGTGCCGGCGGCACCGGCGGGATGCGGACATCGCGTTCCCGCCGGACGGCATGGAAGGATGGCGCAACCCACACATAACGAGGAGATGACCGCGTGCCTGGCACAAACCTGACTCGCGAAGAGGCGCAGCAGCGGGCTGAGCTGCTCAACGTTGACTCGTACGAGATCGATCTCGACCTCTCCGGCGCGCAGGAGGGCGGTACCTACAGGTCCGTGACCACGGTGCGCTTCGATGTCGCCCGTACCGGGGCGGAGTCCTTCATCGACCTGGTGGCCCCGACCGTCCACGAGGTCGTGCTCAACGGCGACCGGCTGGACGTCGCCGAGGTGTTCGCGGACTCGCGGATCGCGCTGCCGGGCCTGCTGGAGGGCCGTAACGTGCTGCGGGTCGTGGCCGACTGCGCGTACACCAACACCGGTGAGGGCCTGCACCGGTTCGTCGACCCGGTCGACGAACAGGCGTACCTGTACACCCAGTTCGAGGTCCCGGACGCCCGCCGCGTCTTCGCCTCCTTCGAGCAGCCGGACCTGAAGGCCACCTTCCGGTTCACCGTGAAGGCGCCCGAGGGCTGGACGGTGGTGTCGAACTCGCCGACCCCCGAGCCGCAGGACGACGTCTGGACGTTCGCCCCGACCCCGCGCATCTCGACGTACGTCACCGCGCTGATCGTCGGCCCGTACCACTCCGTGCACAGCGTCTACGAGAAGGACGGCCAGAGCGTGCCGCTCGGCATCTACTGCCGGCCCTCGCTCGCCGAGTTCCTGGACTCCGACGCGATCTTCGAGGTGACGCGGCAGGGCTTCGACTGGTTCCAGGAGAAGTTCGACTACGCGTACCCGTTCGAGAAGTACGACCAGCTTTTCGTGCCCGAGTTCAACGCGGGCGCCATGGAGAACGCCGGCGCGGTCACCGTCCGCGACCAGTACGTCTTCCGGTCCAAGGTGACCGACGCGGCGTACGAGGTGCGCGCCGAGACGCTGCTGCACGAGCTGGCCCACATGTGGTTCGGCGACCTGGTCACCATGGAGTGGTGGAACGACCTGTGGCTGAACGAGTCGTTCGCCACCTACACCTCCATCGCCTGCCAGGCCGCCGCCCCCGGCTCGCGCTGGCCGCACTCGTGGACCACGTTCGCCAACTCCATGAAGACCTGGGCGTACCGGCAGGACCAGCTGCCCTCCACGCACCCGATCATGGCGGACATCCGCGACCTGGACGACGTCCTCGTCAACTTCGACGGCATCACCTACGCCAAGGGCGCCTCCGTCCTCAAGCAGCTGGTGGCGTACGTCGGCGAGGACGCGTTCTTCAAGGGCGTCCAGGCCTACTTCAAGCGGCACGCGTACGGCAACACCCGCCTGTCCGACCTGCTGGGCGCGCTGGAGGAGACCTCCGGGCGCGACCTGAAGACCTGGTCCAGGAAGTGGCTGGAGACGGCCGGGATCAACGTCCTGCGGCCCGAGGTCGAGACGGACGCCGCCGGAGTCGTCACCTCCTTCGCCGTGCGCCAGGAGGCCCCCGCGCTGCCCGCCGGCGCCAAGGGCGAGCCGACCCTGCGCCCGCACCGCATCGCGATCGGCCTGTACGACCTCGACGACGCCGGCAAGCTGGTGCGCACGGACCGGATCGAGCTGGACGTGGACGGCGAGCTGACCGCCGTGCCGCAGCTCACCGGCAAGGCCCGCCCGGCCGTGATCCTGCTCAACGACGACGACCTGTCGTACGCCAAGGTCCGCCTGGACGAGCAGTCCCTCGCGGTCGTCACCGAGCACCTCGGCGACTTCGAGGCGTCCCTGCCCCGCGCGCTGTGCTGGGCCTCGGCCTGGGACATGACGCGGGACGCCGAGCTGGCCACCCGGGACTACCTCGCCCTGGTGCTGTCCGGCATCGGCAAGGAGTCCGACATCGGCGTCGTGCAGTCGCTGCACCGCCAGGTGAAGCTGGCCGTCGACCTGTACGCCGACCCGGCCGCCCGCGAGCCCCTGCTCACCCGCTGGACCGACGCCACGCTGGCCCACCTGCGCGCGGCCGAGGCGGGCAGCGACCACCAGCTCGCCTGGGCGCGGGCCTTCGCGGCGACCGCGCGCACCCCCGAGCAGCTGGACCTGCTGGAGGCCCTGCTGGACGGCTCCCAGACGGTCGAGGGCCTGGTCGTGGACACGGAGCTGCGCTGGGCGTTCGTGGAGCGCCTCGCCGCGGTCGGCCGTTACGACGAGGCGGAGATCGCCGGCGAGTACGAGCGGGACAAGACCGCCGCCGGTGAGCGGCACGCGGCCACCGCCCGCGCGGCCCGGCCGACCGAGGAGGCGAAGGCGGAGGCATGGTCCTCGGTGGTCGACTCCGACAAGCTGCCCAACGCCGTGCAGGAGGCCGTGATCGGCGGCTTCGTGCAGACGGACCAGCGGGAGCTGCTGGCGCCGTACGCCGAGCGGTACTTCGAGATCGTCAAGGACGCCTGGGACTCCCGTTCGCACGAGATCGCCCAGCAGATCGCCATCGGCCTCTACCCGTCCCTCCAGATCTCCACCGAGATCCTGGACCGGACGGACGCCTGGCTGGCGTCGGCCGAGCCCGGCGCGGCCCTGCGCCGCCTGGTCTCCGAGTCCCGCGCGGGCATCGAGCGCGCGCTGAGGGCCCAGGCCGCGGACAGCGCCGCCAAGTAACACCCGCACACCAAAGGGGCGCCCGGCGAGCCGCCGGGCGCCCCTTTCACGCGTGGCTCAGGCGGACAGCTCCGCCGCGACCAGCTCCGCGAGCTGCACCGCGTTCAGCGCGGCGCCCTTGCGGAGGTTGTCGTTCGAGACGAACAGCGCGAGGCCGTTGTCCACCGTCTCGTCGCGGCGGATGCGGCCGACGTACGACGGGTCCTGGCCGGCCGCCTGGAGCGGGGTCGGGATGTCGGAGAGGGCGACGCCCGGGGCCTTCGCGAGCAGCTCGGTGGCGCGCTCCGGGGAGAGCGGGCGGGCGAACCGGGCGTTGATCTGGAGGGAGTGGCCGGAGAAGACCGGCACGCGCACACAGGTGCCGGAGACCTTCAGCCCGGGGATCTCCAGGATCTTGCGGGACTCGTGGCGCAGCTTCTGCTCCTCGTCGGTCTCGTTCAGCCCGTCGTCCACGATCGAGCCGGCCAGCGGGAGCACGTTGAAGGCGATGGTGCGCTGGTAGACCTGCGGCTCGGGGAAGGTGACCGCCTGGCCGTCGTGGGTCAGCTTGTCGGCCTCGGCGGCGACCTTCTGCACCTGGCCGTGCAGCTCCGCCACGCCGGCGAGCCCGGACCCGGAGACCGCCTGGTACGTCGCGACGACGAGGCCGTCGAGGTCCGCCTCCTCGTGCAGCGGCTTGAGGACCGGCATCGCGGCCATGGTGGTGCAGTTCGGGTTGGCGATGATGCCCTTGGGGCGGTCGGCGATCGCGTGCGGGTTCACCTCGGCGACGACCAGCGGCACCTCGGGGTCCCGGCGCCACGCCGAGGAGTTGTCGATCACCACGGCGCCCTGCGAGGCGACCTTTTCGGCCAGCGCCTTGGAGGTCGCGCCGCCCGCGGAGAAGAGCACGATGTCGAGGCCGGTGTAGTCGGCGGCCGACGCGTCCTCCACCGTGACGCCGTCCAGCACCGTGCCGGCGGAACGGGCCGAGGCGAACAGGCGCAGCTGCGTGACCGGGAAGTTCCGCTCCGCGAGGATCCTGCGCATGACCGTGCCGACCTGACCGGTGGCTCCGACGATTCCGACCCTCACGGCGACTCCCTCTGTCCGATTCCTGCCCTGGCCCCGGGCTGACCGGGGCGTTTCCATCATGCGGCCGACCCCGGTCCACCTGTCCAATTCTTTGCGACATGTGCCCGAGGAGTGGGACACGACCGGACGTGCGGAAGGTTCCGGTCCCGCGGTGTTCCCCGGCCCCGCCCCTGCCCCTCGCGGGTCGCGGTCATACGGCGGTGTGACGTACGCCTCTGCCGTTGGCCGGGGACGGTCCGAACGTTTTCGCCCGGTGCCGCGTCGTAGGGGCGGACGGGGAAGGGGGTGGCTCGTGCTGCGGCGAGGGGCGCGGCGGGGCGGCGGTACGGCACAGGCGCGCGGCGGGACCGGCGACGATCCGCTGGACGCCGCCCAGGAGCGGCGGGTGCGGGCGGTGCTCGCGCTCGGCGGGGTGCCGCAGTCGGAGCTGGCGGACGGGGTGCAGCAGGTGCGGCTGCGGCTGCTGGAGCGGACCGCGGGCGGCCAGGAGGCGCCGCGGGACGTGTCGGCGTGGGCGGCGGTGGTCGCCTCCCGGCTCGCGATGGACTGGCACCGGGCCAGGCGGCGGCAGGAACGGCTGGGGGAGCGGCTGGCCGCGCTGCCCGTTCCGGTGCCCGCCGTCGGCGGGGAGGCCGGCGTGCTGTCCCTCGCCCTCGGCCAGGGCCTGGACGAGCTCCCGGCCGCCCAGCGCCAGGTGCTCGTCCTGCGCTTCTACGCCGACCTGCCGGTACGGGACATCGCCGAGGCCCTGGGCATCCCCGAGGGCACGGTCAAGAGCAGGCTGCACACGGCGGTCCGCGCCCTGCGCGCCCGGCTGCACGAGAACGGGGTGGTGTGACATGACCGCCGGGAACGGGGAGACCGCCGGGGACGGGGACTACGAGGGCTGCGGGGAGCACGGGGAGTACGGGGAGTACGGCGGCCCGGACGCGCTGATGGCCGCGATCACGGGGGAGCCGCTGCCGGAGGAGGCCCGCCGGGACCCGGCGTTCCTGGCCGAGCACCGGGCGGCGCAGGCGGACCTCGCGGTGCTGCGGGAGGGGCTGGGGCGGCTGGCGGAGGAGCTGGACCCCCCGGCGCCCGCGTCCCCGGTGCGCCCCGTACGCGCCGCGCGTGCGGCCGGCCGGGCGCGCCGCCGTCCCCTCCGCGCCGCCCTCACCACCCTCGCCGTCGCCGCGTCCCTCTCCCTCGTCGCCGGGATCGGCTGGCTCGGCGCCCACCCGGGCGGCGGCGTCTCGGCGGACCAGGCCGGGGACAAGGGCGGAGACGGGGCCGGTGACGCTTCCGGGGACGGGGCCGGGCACGGGGGCAAGGCCGTCCGGCCCGGGGCGAGGACGGGGCAGGAGCTGGCCTGTGCCGGAGTGGTCGTGGAAGGGACGGTGGCCGGGGTCGTGCCCCAGGGGTCCGGGAGCCGGGTCACGGTGACCGTCGAGCGGTCGTACAAGCCCGCCCGCGGACCGGCCGAGGTCGGCTTCCTGCTGGACGGCGCCGCGAACCCGGCGCCGCGCCCGGGGCAGCACGTGCTCGTCGAGGTCGGCCGCGGCAGCCGGGAGGCGAGCCGGTGGACCGTCGGGGACGCCGCCGTGGCCGCCGACCGCGCCCGGATCGAGGCGGCCCTGCCCGGATCCCGGCACCTCACCTGCCCGTAGGGCCGGGGAAGCCCGCTACCCCCGTAGTTGAACGGAAAGCGACCGGCCCCCGGCGAGGCCGGGACGCGTCCATGGCGGCGCCGGGTACCGGAGATCCACGTACGGAGATCGGCGCCGCGTGTTGCCGTGTCGTTCGCATAGATGCCATCCCCGTTGCCAAGGGTCCATAGCAAGCGGGGCGTTCGCGTCCGTGACGGCCCGCGGTCACTGCCGACGCGTTCGCACCCGGGGAGATCGCACCATGTCGCGCCTACGCTCTGCCGCCGCCTCCGCCGCCTCCGCCGCCTCCGCCGCGGGGGTCGACCGCCGTACCGTCCTCACCGCCGCCGGAGCGGTCTCGCTCGCCGCGGGCATGGGCTACGCCCTGCGCCCCACCGACAGCGAGGCCGCCACCGCCGCCACCGGGCAGACGCCGGTCGCCCACGCCCGGCCGGCCGCCGCCGCCACGCTCGCCCCCTACCGCGAGGGCACCACCCTCGCCACCGTCTCCACCCCGCACGGCTCCGGCTACCGGCGGCTTTCCGACGGCCCCGGCTGGTACCGCGTGATCCGCACCGAGCTGGCCGGACCGAAGGTGGGCCGGGACCGGCGCCGCCGGGCCCTCGCGGCGTTCGTGCAGTTCACCGACCTGCACATCCAGGACGTCCAGCACCCCCTGCGCCTGGAGTACCTGCGCGCCGCCCACCAGGACGCCTGGCGCCCGCACGAGGCGCTCACCGTGCCCGGCGCGGTCTCGCTGGTGGAGCGGGTCAACGCGCTGCGCGGCGCGCCCGCCACCGGCGCCCCGCTCCAGTTCGTCATGACCACCGGCGACAACACCGACAACAACGCCCGCTGTGAACTGGACTGGTTCATGAAGGTGATGAGCGGCGGCCGGATCACCCCCGACACCGGCGACCCGAGACACTACGAGGGCGTGCAGAACAGCGGGCTGTCCCTGTACTGGCAGCCCGAGTCCACCGACGGCGACAGCGACAAGGCGCTCGGCTTCCCGCACCTGGAGGGCTTCCTCGCCGCCGCCGTCCGGGAGGTGCGCAGTCCCGGCCTCGCCCTGCCCTGGTACTCCACCGTCGGCAACCACGACGCCCTCCCGCTGGGCCTGTACGGCGCCCACGGCGACCCCTACCTCGCCGAGGCCGCGACCGGCGGCAAGAAGCTGTTCGACGTGAGCGCCGCCGACGCCAAGAAGCTCCAGGACGCCATCTGGAGCGGCCAGGACCCCAAGGGCGCCGGCTACCGCGACTTCCTCAAGTCCCGGGCGAGCGGCATGCGCTCCGTCACGCCGGACGAGACGCGCGCCCTGTACACCCCGGCCGAGTACCTCAAGGCCCACCTGAACCCGGCCTACCAGGGCCACGGTCCGGTGGGCCACGGCTACTCCTCGGCGAACCTCGACGCGGGCACCCAGTACTACGCCTTCCGGATCTCCGAGGACGTCATCGGCGTCAGCCTCGACACCACCGACGCCGGCGGCCACTACCAGGGCTCCGTCGGCTCCGCCCAACTGAGGTGGCTGGACAAGACGTTGAGTGACAACAAGGACTCCTACGCCGTCGTCTTCAGCCACCACACCAGCGACTCGATGACCAACACCCGCCCCGATCCGGCCCGGCCCGGCGAGATGCGGCACACCGGCGCCGAGGTGGTCGCGGTGCTGTTCCGGCACGCCAACGTGCTGGCCTGGGTCAACGGGCACAAGCACGAGAACGAGATCACCCCGCACCGGGCGGCCTCGGGCCGCTCCTTCTGGGAGATCTCGACCGCCTCCCACATCGACCACCCGCACCTCGCCCGCGTCATCGAGCTGGCCGACAACAAGGACGGCACGGTCTCCCTGTTCACCACGCTGATCGAGTCCGCGGCCCCGGCCCGCACCGACTTCGCCGACCTCTCCCAGACGGGCCTGGCCTCCCTCTACCGGGAGCTGGCCTTCAACGCGCCCGGCGCGAAGACGAACCTGGCGGGCGCCGCGGCCGACCGCAACACCGAACTGGTGCTCAAGAAGGGCTGACGCACGCGGAAGTCCGGACACGGGAGACGAGCCGACCGGGTATCTTCCCCCGGCCACCGCACTTCACAGGTTGGGGGAAGACATGCCGGCCCGCATGGTCCTGACGGGTACCACCGCCCTGCTGTGCGCGACGGCCCTCGCGACGGCCTTCACCGCCCCGGCCGCCGCCCACACCGCGACCCTTACGGCCGTCGAGGCGGCGGTGACCTCCGGCGTGCCCGGCGTGACCGTCACCGTCCGGGACTCCCGGGGCACCTGGTCCGCCACCGCCGGAACCGGCGACCTGCGCACGGGCGAGGCCCGTTCGCCGGATGACCGTTACCGCATCGGCAGCCTGACCAAGACCTTCGTCGCCACCGTCATGCTCCAACTGGAGGCGGAGGGCCGGCTGTCCCTGGACGACACCGTGGACACGTGGCTGCCGGGTCTGGTCGACGGCCACGGCAACGACGGCCGCCGCATCACCCTGCGCCAACTCCTCGGCCAGACCAGCGGCATCCCCAGCTACACCGCCGACCGGGACTTCCGCGCCCGGTACTTCACCGAGGACGGCTTCCGCGAGCACCGCTACGACACGCTCACGCCGCGCGAGCTGGTGGCCATCGCCATGCGCCACGCACCCGACTTCGCGCCGGGTTCCTCCTGGCGCTACTCCAACACCAACTACGTGATCGCCGGGATGGTCATCGAGAAGGCCACGGGACACTCGTACGCCACCGAGATCACCCGCCGCGTCATCGGTCCGCTGCGGCTGACGGCGACCTCCGTGCCCGGTACGGCGGTCACGGTCCCGGGGCCCGCGAGCCGGGCCTACTCGACGTTCGGCGGGGCGGCGGGGGCGCCGTACGACGTCACGGAACTCGACCCCTCCCTGGCCGCCGCCTCCGGCGCGATGATCTCCGACTCGGCCGACCTGGACCGCTTCTACGCCGCCCTGCTCGGCGGACGGCTGCTGCCCGCCCGCCAGTTGAGGGAGATGGAGACCACCGTGGCGGTCGAGGGCGCCCCGGACGTCCGTTACGGCCTCGGCCTCATGGACCGGCGGCTGTCCTGCGGCGTCCACGTCTGGACCCACACCGGCGACATCCAGGGCTCCACCTCGGTCGCGGCCACGACGGCCGACGGCCGCCACACGCTGGCGCTGAACTTCAACGGCGACTGGGCGGGAGCCACGAAACCGGTGCTGGAGGCGGAGTACTGCGGAGATCAGCCCCGCGACTGGACCGTGCCCTCCGCCTTGGTGCCGCGGGAGCCCCCGCAAGAGGCCTGAACTACCGGGGCAGGACCACCACATAGGCGGCGGGCTCGCGGTCGTCCGCCGCCATCAGGGCCGTACGGACCACCGCCGCCTGCTGCTCCGTCGCGTCCCTGAGTTTCGCCGGGGTCAGGTGGACGACCGTGATGCCGAGCCGCTCCAGGTGCTCCCGCTTGCGGGCGTACCGCGACCACTGCGCGTCTTCCTCGGCCTCGTCCGCCGGCTGCCCGTGGTGCGCGCGGGTGTCCAGCTCGACCGCGACCGCCTGGTCCGGCCAGTAGGCGTCCACGGCGCCGAGGCGGGGGCCGCCGGGCAGCCGCAGGTCGACGTTCCACAGCGGGTCCGGGAGGCCGTACTCGCGGACCATCCGGTACAGCCGGTGCTCCGCGATCGTGCGGCCCTGCGCCACCAGCGAGTCCACCGCGTCCACCACGTGCGGCAGGCCGAGCAGCTTCGCGTTGGTCAACTCCCTGACGACCGCCGCCGGTTCGCAGTGACCGCCGCGCACCGCCTCGGTCAGCAGCCGCCGCACGGCCGCCCCGTCCCGCAGGCCCGCCACCGCGTCCGCCAGCGCCCGCGGCACCGGCGCCAGCGGCAGCCCCGTCACCGTGCGCGGCGCGGGCAGGTCCGAGGTGCGCAGGACACGGACGTAGCCGGTGGAGCGCAGCCGGCGCTGCCGGGGCACCAGGACGTCCACGTGCTCCAGGTCCGCCGGCGCCGGCATCTGGGAGAAGCCGTACAGGGCGAGCGCCGCGAGGCCGGTGAGCACCGCGCCCGGATAGGGCGGGCGGTACGCGTGGCGTCCCGTCGGCTGGAGGGGGACGCCCGGCGCCGGCTCGCGGGCCGCGTACCGCAGGGCGCCGTGCAGCCGCTCCTCGTCCGTCGGCGGCCCGGGGTGCAACAGGTAGACGTGCGGCAGCAGCCGGGACCAGGGCCCGGCCGGGCGGCAGCGCCGGGACAACTCGGCCGCGGTCACCCCGAGGGCGCGAAGCTGGGCCGTGGTCTGGACCCGCTGGTGTGCCTCGGGGACGTGGCCGAGGTGGCCGAGGGGGCGGGGGGAGAGCGGGGTGTTGTGCGTCATGCCCTTCGGATGCCCACCCCTGGTCCCCCCTTTAACCCCTGTTACACGGTCGTCGAATAATACGGACAAGCCCGAACTAAAGGTCAGGTGTTCGGATGCCGAAAGGACACCGAAAACCCCTGGTCCGCTCGGTGCGGACCAGGGGTTACGGCCGTCGGGGCACGGATCCGGTAACGGTCACCGACCGCCCGGGCTCAGGCCAAGGGTCACCGGGCCCGCGCGTCGCACTCCTGCGCCCGCAGCGCCCGCGCCAGGTCGTCCCGCGCCTCCAGCACCAGCCGCCGCAGCGCGGGCGCCGCGTCCTCGTGCGCCGCGAGCCACGCGTCCGCCGCCGCCAGCGTCTCGGGCCGGTCCTGCAAGGCGGGGAACAGCCCGCTGACGATGTCCATGCCGATCTGGATCGAACGCTCCCGCCAGATCCGGTCGATGACCGCGAAGTACTTCTCGGCGTACGGCGCGGTCAGCTCCCGCTGGGAGGGCTGGCCGAAGCCCGCGATGGTGGCCTCCACCAGGGCGTTGGACAGCGTGTCGGACTCCACCACCTGCGCCCACGCCTGCGCCTTGACCGCAGCCGACGGGCGCGCCGCCAGGCAGCGGACCTGGTGGCGCTTGCCGGACGCGGTGTCGTCCCGGGCCAGCTCGGCGGCGATCACCGACTCGTCGGCGGCCCCGTGCGCGGCCAGCGGCTCCAGGAACGACCAGCGCAGCTCCTGGTCCATCTCCAGGCCCTCGACCGACGTCGTACCGTCCAGCAGTTCCCTCATCAGCGCGAGGTCCGGCCCGGCCGAGGCGGCCGAGGCGAAGAAGCGGGCCCACGCCAGCTGGTGCTCGCTGCCCGCGCCGGCCGCCCGCAGCTCCCGCAGCGCGCCCTCGGCGAGCAGCGCGCCGCCGGTCTCCCGCCAGGCCGGGGAGGCGTAGCGGTCCAGCGCCGTGTGGGTCCACGCGTGCAGCATCTGGAGCACGCCGATGTCGGACTCGCGGCCCGCGAACCGCAGCACCAGGGCGATGAACTCCCGGGCCGGCAGCAGCCCGTCGCGGGTCATGTTCCACAGCGCCGACCAGCACAGCGCGCGCGCCAGCGGATCGGTCAGCCCGCCCAGGTGCTCCTGGAGCGTGGCCAGCGAGGCGGCGTCGAAGCGGATCTTGCAGTAGGTGAGGTCGTCGTCGTTGACCAGCACCAGGTCCGGGGCCTCGGCGCCGGCGAGGTCCGCCACGACCGTGCGCGGGCCCTCCACGTCCGTCTCCACCCGCGCGTACCGCTCCAGGGCGCCGCCCTCCGTGAGCCGGTACAGGCCCACCGCGACCCGGTGCGGGCGCAGTTCGGGGTGCGTCTCGGGGGCCTCCTGGAGCACCGCCAGCTCGGCGACGCGGGAGTCCTCCAGGCGCACCTGCGGGGTCAGCGCGTTCACCCCGGCGGTCTCCAGCCAGGACCGGGACCAGGCCGTCATGTCGCGGCCGCTGGTCTCGCCGAGCACCGACAGCAGGTCGCCCAGGCGCGTGTTGCCGTACGCGTGCCGCTTGAAGTAGCGGCGGGCGCCCTCCAGGAAGGCGTCCTGGCCGACGTAGGCCACCAACTGCTTGAGCACCGAGGCGCCCTTGGCGTAGGTGATGCCGTCGAAGTTCAGCTTGGCGTCCTGGAGGTCGCGGATGTCCGCCGTGACCGGGTGCGTGGACGGAAGCTGGTCGGCGCGGTACGCCCATGCCTTGCGGCGGTTGGCGAAGGTGATCCAGGAGTCCTTGAAACGGGTCGCGCCGACGTTGGCGAACGTGCCCATGAAGTCGGCGAACGACTCCTTCAGCCACAGGTCGTCCCACCAGGCCATGGTGACCAGGTCGCCGAACCACATGTGCGCCATCTCGTGCAGGATCACGTTGGCGCGCGCCTCGTACGACGCCTGCGTCACCTTCCCGCGGAAGATGAACTCCTCGCGGAAGGTCACCAGACCCGGGTTCTCCATCGCGCCCAGGTTGTACTCCGGCACGAACGCCTGGTCGTACTTGCCGAACGGGTACGGGTAGTCGAAGTTCTCGTGGAAGAAGTCCAGGCCCTGCTTGGTGACCAGGAAGACGTCCTCGGCGTCGAAGTGCGGCGCGAGACCCTTGCGGCACATCGCGCCCAGCGGGATCTCCAGCGTCGTACCGTCCGCGAACGTCCGCGAGTAGGAGTCCGTCACGTAGTGGTACGGCCCCGCCGCCACACACGTGATGTACGTGGAGATCGGCTTCGTCTCCGCGAACTTCCAGACGCCGTCCGCGAGTTCGCCGGCGCCGTTGCTCCACACCGTCCAGCCCTCGGGCGCGCGCACCTCGAAGCGGAACGGCGCCTTGAGGTCCGGCTGCTCGAAGTTGGCGAAGACCCGGCGGGAGTCGGCGGGTTCGTACTGCGTGTAGAGGTAGACCTCGCCGTCCTCGGGGTCGACGAAGCGGTGCATGCCCTCGCCGGTGCGGGAGTAGGCGCACTGGGCGTCGACCACCAGCTCGTTCTCCGCGGCCAGGTCCTCCAGCGCGATCCGGGCGCCGTCGAAGACCTCGCTCGGGTCCAGGTCCTTGCCGTTGAGCGACACCGCGGTCACGCTCGGCGCGATGAGGTCGGCGAAGGAGGAGGCGCCCGGCTCGTTGCAGCGGAAGCGGATCGTGGTGACCGAGCGGAAGGTGCGCGGCTCGCCGCCGGCGTCGCCGACGGCCGACCTGAGGTCGAGGGACACGTCGTATCCGTCGACGGAGAGCAGGGCGGCCCGCTCCCGGGCCTCGTCGCGGGACAGATTCTCACCGGGCACGGCGGCACTCCCTTGTGATCGCGTGTTGAGGGCTGAACAGGACCGATCCTGCCATGTGCCCCTGACGGGGTTCATCGGGGAATGCACTCCGCGACGACGCCGTTGATCCGTCCAGAAGACCGTTTCGCTGAGGAGAGCCATGTCCGAGAACGCGTCCCCGTCCGGCAAGACCCCCGTCGACTTCTGGTTCGACCCGCTGTGCCCCTGGGCTTGGATGACCTCGCGCTGGGTCCTGGAGGTGGAGAAGCTCCGCGACATCGAGGTCCGCTGGCACATCATGAGCCTCGCCGTCCTCAACGAGAACAAGCTGGACGAGCTGCCCGAGGAGTACCGGGAGATGCTCTCCACCCGGGCCTGGCAGGCGGTACGGGTCGTCACCGCGGCGTGGCAGAAGCACGGCCAGGAGGTCGTCGGCCCGCTGTACACCGCGCTCGGCACCCGCATCCACAACAAGGGCGAGGGCGCCACCCTGGAGGCCATCGCCGGCGCGCTCGCCGACGTCGGCCTGCCGGCCGAGCTGATCGACTACGCCGAGCAGCAGGACTTCGAGTTCGACGCCGAGCTGCGCGCCTCCCACAAGGAGGGCATCGACAAGGTCGGCCAGGAGGTCGGCACCCCCGTCATCGCAGTCCCCGGCGACGACGGCGAGCAGATCGCCTTCTTCGGCCCGGTCGTCACCCCCGCCCCCAAGGGCGAACTGGCCGCCCGCCTGTGGGACGGCACCCTTGCGGTGGCCTCGGTGCCGGGCTTCTACGAGATCAAGCGGACGCGCACGCAGGGGCCCGACTTCAGCAACCTGTAGGCCGGACCGCCCCGGCCGGCGGGACTTCGTCACCGGGGGGAAGCCAGGGGGGAAGCCAGGGGGGGAAGCCCTACGTCAGACAGTGGACGAGGGCTTCTCCCCGCACCCACCGCCCCACCTCCGCCGCCGCGAGCCGCGCCCCCTTCTCCGCCACCGCCCGGCTCGCCCCGCCGACGTGCGGCGTCAGCAGCACCCGCCCCCCGACCGTCCGCAACCGCGAGTCGGCGGGCAGCGGCTCGTCGGCGTACGTGTCCAGCGCCGCCACGGCGAGACGGCCGTCCTCCAGCGCGTCGCACAGGGCCCCCTCGTCCAGCAGCGCCCCCCGCGCCGCGTTCACCACCACCGCCCCCGGCGGCAGCAGCGCCAGCTCCCGCGCCCCGATCAGCCCCCGCGTCTCCTCGGTGACCCGGGCGTGCAGACTGATCACCCGCGAGTGCCGCAGCAACTCGTCCAGGGACGCCATCCGCAGCCCGAGCGTCTCCCCCCGCGCGTACGGGTCGTACACCATCACCCGCGCCCCGAGCGCCCCCAGCGCCCGCGCCACCCGTCTGCCGACCGCGCCGTACCCGATGAGCCCGACGGGCAGGTCCTCCAGTTCGAGGCCGCTGTGCTCGTAGGTGTAGTACCTCGACCCCGCCCAGTCCCCCTGCCCGGCGAGGAGTTCGTGGGCCTGCGGGATGCGCCGCAGGGCGGCGAGCAGCAGCCCGACGGTGAACTCGGCCGTCGCCGCGGCCTTGCGGCCGGGCGCGCAGCACACCCGGACGTCGTGTTTGCGGGCCGCGTCGAGGTTGACGTTCACCGGGTTGCCCCGGCAGACCGCGACCAGCCGCAGCTCCGGGCGGGCGGCGAGGACCCGTTCGGTGACCGGCGCCGTCTGGGTGACGAGGACGTCCGCGCCGGCGAGGGCCGCGATCAGCTCGTCCTCCGCGTCGCTGGCCTCCCGCACCTCGGCGACCGCGCCGAACGGTTCCCGCGGCCGGCCGAGCGTCAACTCCCATACATCGCATCGGGCTTGCCTGGCCAGCGCGGAAGTGATCAGCGAGGGCAGTACGAAGCGGTCGCCGGCGGCCAGCACCCGCACGCTGGAAGTCATCACAGGAACACAGGTTGTAATCCTCGCCTGAGGGGCGTCAATCCCCTGTGTGTGGCGAAAGCGGGGAGACCCCCAAGGGCCTCCCCGCTCCCGCGCCCCGGCCGGCGGAAACCGTTCAGCGCCTGGCGTGCGCCCGCTGCCGGGCGTACCCCGCCGCCGCGAGCACGACCGTCATCGCGCCCGACGAGTACAGCTGCACCCGGGTGTCCGGCTGCCGGGCCATCAGCACGAAGATCGCGGCCATGCCGGCGAGCGCGACCCAGGTGAGGTACGGGAAGCCCCACATCCGCACCACCAGCTTCTCCGGCGCCTCGCGCTCGATCCGGCGGCGCAGCAGCAACTGGGAGGCGGCGATGAAGATCCAGACGACCAGGATCACCGCGCCGATCATGTTCAGCAGCCACGGGAAGACATCGTCGGGCCGCCAGTAGCTCAGCAGCACGCAGACGAAGCCGACGACGCAGGAGGTCAGGACGCCGACGCGGGGCACCCCGCCGGACACCTTCGCCAGCGCCTTCGGGCCCTGGCCGCGCTCGACCAGGGAGTAGGCGATGCGCGAGGAGCCGTAGATGTTGGCGTTCATCGCGGACAGCAGGGCCACGAACACCACGACGTCCATCACCCGGCCCGCGCCCGGGATGTTGAGGTGGTCCAGGGTCGCCACGTAGGGGCCGCGCGCCACGACCTCCGGGGAGTTCCAGGGCACCAGCGTGACGACGACGGCCATGGAGCCGATGTAGAAGACGGCGATGCGCCACATCGCGGTGCGCACCGCGCGCGCCACGCCCCGCACCGGGTCCTCGGACTCCGCCGCCGCGATGGTGACCGTCTCCAGGCCGCCGTAGGCGAAGACCGAGGCGAGCAGGCCGATGACCAGGCCCTGGCCGCCGTGCGGCAGGAAGTGGGTGAGGTGGGTGGTGCCGGGGGAGTCGGTGCCGGGCAGCACGCCCGTGACGGCGAGCACGCCGAGCACCAGGAACAGCGAGATCGCGCCGACCTTGAGCGCGGCGAACCAGAACTCGAACTCGCCGAAGTTCTTCACGGCGGCCAGGTTGGTGCCCAGGAAGACCAGCATGAACAGGGCGACCCACAGCCACTGCGGGCTGCCGGGCACCCAGCCCTGGACGATCTTCGCCGCGCCGATGCCCTCCAGGCCGACGGCGGTGCACAGCAGCACCCAGAACGACCACCCGGCGGCGAACCCGGCCCACGGGCCGATCGCCCGCTCGGCGTGGGCGGAGAAGGAGCCGGAGGACGGGTAGGCGGCCGACATCTCGCCGAGCATCCGCATGACCAGCATCACCAGCAGCCCGGAGACGGCGTAGGCGATCACGATGGACGGCCCGGCGGCGGCGATGCCCGCGCCCGACCCGACGAAGAGGCCCGCGCCGATCACGCCGCCGAGGGCGATCATCGACAGGTGGCGCTGCTTGAGGCCGTGGGAGAGGGCGGGGTTCTCCGCCAGTCGTGGGGTTCCCGGGCGGGTGCTGCTGGGCATGGGCGCGGCTCTCCCGTGCAATAGGCCGGTAAAAACCACGCCAGTCTGGGCGACCTGTCCGCTCAGAGGGACAGGCCGCCCAGTATCCGGACACCCGACAACCGGAGAGTGAGATTCCGGTTACGCCGTGACGGTGGCGCGCGCGGCGGTGTGCGCGGGCGCGGGGACGGGGGAGTAGTGCGACGCGTCGCCCTCGATGGAGTAGCTCTCCTTGCCCTCGCTGCCGGCCGGCACGTCACCGGCGACGGTCACCCGGTGCAGCCGGCGCGGCAGCCCGTCGTAGTTGTCGATGGCGTAGTGCTGGGTGATCCGGTTGTCGAACAGGACCAGCTCCCGCTCCGCCCAGCGATGGCGCAGGACGTTCTCCGGGCGGGTCACGTACGCCTGGAGCAGATCCAGGATCTTGCGGGACTCGCCGGCCGACAGCCCCACGATCCGCTGCGCGAACCCGCCGATGAACAGCCCGCGCTCCCCGGTCAGCGGGTGGACGCGGACCACCGGGTGGACGGTGCGGTACTTGATGGAGACGAACTGGGTGCGGCGGGCGGCCTCCGCCGCGTCGATCGCCTCGTCCGGCACGGCGTAGTCGTAGTCGTTGGTGTGCTCGGCCCACAGCGTGTCGGCGAAGCGGCGCAGCGGCTCGGGCAGGTCGCGGTAGGCGGCCGCGGCGTTGGCGATCAGGGTCTCGCCGCCGTACGGCGGGATCGTGAGCGAGCGCAGGGTGCTGGCCTGGGGCGGGGTGAGGACGAAGGTGACGTCCGTGTGCCAGTGGTTGGCGCGGCCCCGCTCGCTGTCCACGGGCAGCACGTTCGGGGCGCCGTCGACGGCGCCGACCGTCGGGTGGGCGGTGGTCAGCTCGCCGAAGTGCCGGGCGAAGGACTGCTGGCCCGCGTCGTCCAGGCCCTCGGCGGCGAAGACCAGCGCCTTGTGCACGTTCAGCGCCTCGCGGATGCCGGCCACCTCCTCCCCGGTGAGCGGCCGGGTGAGGTCGACGCCCGAGACGCGGGCGCCGATGCGCGCGGTGATCTTGGTGATCTCCAGGGACATGGGGGTTCCTCTCAGGGAAGGGTCAGGCGAAGACGGGGGACAGGTACTGGTTCGCGGGGCGCGGCAGGCCGTAGCGCTCGCGCAGGGTGCGGCGGGGGCCGTACTCCTCGCGGAACAGGCCCCGGGCGCGCAGGATCGGTACGACGTGCTCCACGAAGGCGTCCAGGCCCGAGGGCAGCACCGGCGGCATGATGTTGAAGCCGTCGGCCGCGCCCTGGCCGAACCAGGTCCCGATCCGGTCGGCGACCTGCTCGGGCGTCCCGGCGAAGGTCTGGTGCCCGCGCCCGCCGCCGAGCCGGCCGATCAGCTGCCGCACGGTGAGCCGCTCGCGCCGGGCCAGCCGCACCACCAGCGCGTACCGGCTCCGGGCGCCCTCGACGGCGGACTCCGGCGGCAGGCCGGCCGGCAGCTCCTGGTCCAGCTCCAGCGAGCCGGGCGCGAGCCCCAGCAGCCGCTCCAGGCGCCCGCGCCCGTGCTCGGGCACGATGTGGTCCTCCAGGACCCGCTCGTTCGCCCGCGCCTCGGCCTCCGTCGAGCCGAGTACGGGCACGATCCCGGGCAGCACCTTGAGGTGCTCGGGGTCGCGGCCGGCCCCCCGCGTGCGGTGCTTGATGTCCGCGTAGAAGGCCTGCGCGTCGGCGAGGGTCTGCTGCGCGGTGAACACCGCCTCCGCGTACCGCGCCGCGAACGCCTTGCCGTCCGCCGAGGAGCCCGCCTGCACCAGCAGCGGGTAACCCTGCGGGGAACGCGGCACGTTGAGGGCGCCCGCGACGCTGAAGTACGGCCCCTCGTGCCGGGCCGGATGGATCTTGTGGTCGTCGCCCCAGACCCCGGCCGCCTTGTCGGCGACGACCGCGTCGTCCTCCCAGCTGTCCCACAGCTTCAGCGCCACGTCCAGGAACTCGGCGGCACGCGAATACCGCTCGGCGTGCGCGGGCTCGTGCTCCAGGCCGAAGTTGCGGGCCGCCTCCGCACCGGCGGTGGTGACGATGTTCCAGCCCGCCCGGCCGCCGCTCACGATGTCCAGCGAGGCGAACCTGCGGGCCAGGTTGTAGGGGGAGTTGTAGGAGGTGGAGGCGGTGGCGATCAGACCGATGTGCTCGGTGGCCGTCGCCAGCGCGGTCAGCAGGGTCAGCGGCTCCAGGGAACCGGCCGGACGCTGGCCGAGGTTGCTCCACAACTGGGGGCTGTCGGCGAGGAACAGGCTGTCGAAGGTGCCGCGTTCGGCGGTCCGCGCGAGCCGTACGTAGTGCCCCAGGTCGGTGTGCGCGTACGGATCGCTCTCCGGCAGCCGCCAGGAGGCCTCGTGGTGGCCGGTGTTCATCAGGAACGCGTTCAGATGGAGTCGGCGCGTGGTCATCGGTGGTCCTCCGTGACACCGAGGGCGGCGAGCAGGCGCTCCCGGTACTCGCCCAGCACCGGCTCCCGGTAGGAGCGCGGGTGGGGACGGTCGATGGTCAGATCGAGGCCGATGCGGCCCCGCTCCAGGACGAGGACCCGGTCGGCGAGCACGATCGCCTCGTCCACGTCGTGGGTGACGAGCAGCACGGAGGGCCGGTGCCGCTCCCACAGCTCGCGCAGCAGATGGTGCATCCGGATCCGGGTCAGCGCGTCCAGGGCGCCGAACGGCTCGTCCGCCAGCAGGAGTTCGGGCTCGCGCACCAGAGCGCGGGCGAGGGCGGCGCGCTGTGCCTCGCCGCCGGACAGCTCGCCCGGCCAGGCCCGCTCCCGCCCCTTGAGGCCGACCTCGGCGAGGGCGGCCCGGCCGCGTTCCGCCGCGTCCTTGCCGTCCAGCCCCAGCAGCACGTTGTCCAGCACCCGGCGCCACGGCAGCAGCCGGGAGTCCTGGAACACCACCGATACCCGGCTCGGCGCCGAGACCTGCCCGGACCCGGCCACCCCGTGGTCGAGCCCGGCGACCGCCCGCAGCAGGGTGGACTTGCCGGACCCGGAGTGCCCGAGCAGGGCCGTGAACTGTCCGGCGGGCAGTTCGAGATCGATGTCGTCGAGGACCGTACGGTCGCCGAACGACCGGCGCAGCGAGCGCAGTCGTACGGCGGCGGGCCGGGTCAGCTGTTCAGTGTGCGGCGCCATGACAGCACCCTCCGTTCGATCAGACGGACCGCGCTGTCCGAGACCAGGCCGAACACGCCGTAGATCAGCAGGCCGACGAGGATGGTGTCGGTGCGGCCGTAGTTCTGCGCCTGGAACATCAGGTAGCCGAGCCCGCTGGTGGCGTTGATCTGCTCCAGCACCACCAGGCCCAGCCAGGAGCCGGTCACCCCGAGCCGCAGCCCCACGAAGAACCCGGGCAACGCCCCCGGGATCACCACGTGCCGGATGAACCCGAGCCGCGACAGGCCGTGCGCTTCGGCCAGTTCGACGAAGCGGCTGTCGATGCCGGCCAGCGCGGCGTGCGTGTTGAGGTAGACCGGGATGTAGACGACGATCGCGATGATGGCGATCTTGAAGGTCTCCCCGATGCCCAGCCAGAGGATGAACAGCGGGATCAGCCCGAGCGTCGGGATCGCCCGGTTGAGCTGCACGGTCCCGTCGACCAGTGCCTCCCCGGTGCGGCTGAGCCCGGACACCAGCGCCAGCAGCACCCCGGCGACCAGCCCGATCGCGAAGCCGTACCCCGCCCGGCGCAGCGAGGTCAGCACGTCGGTGGGCAGCGTGCCGTCCGTCCACAGATGGCCGAGGGTCCGCAGCACCGTCCAGGGCGCGGGGATCGCGGCCGGGTCGAGTCGCCCGGCGGCCGAGGCGACGGCCCAGACGGCCAGCACCAGCAGGGGGCCGGCCAGCCGGGCGGCGGGCAGCCGGCGCCCCGGGGAGAGGCGGCGCCGCCGGCGGACCGGGGGCAGCGCGCCTGCCTCGGGGGCGGGCGCGGCGGTCGGCGTCGTGGTGGTCACGGCGGTCACCTCCGGTACTCCTCGGGTACGGCCCTGGCGGCGATCGGCTCGAAGCGGTGGTCGAACAGGGCGGACACGTCCGTCTTCTTCACGAAGCCGCCCTCGGCGAGCAGGTCGGCGGTCTCCTGCTCCCACTTGATCGCCTCGTCCCAACGGGGCGGGAACAGCGGCTTGTTGGCCAGCGCGGTGATGGACTCCGCCTGCGCGAGGGTCAGGTTCTGCGTCTTGACGTAGAACTCCTCGTTCCAGGCGTCCGGATGCTCGTACTGCCACACCTGGCCCCGGGCCCACTGCGGGATGTACGCGGCGATCGCGGCGGCCTTGGCGGGGTCGTTCAGCACGGCCTGCGGCGCCCAGAGCAGGTTGAGCAGGTCGACCACGTCGGTGGCGACGGTGCGGGCGCCCTTCGCCGCGTACTGCTTGAGATAGGCGGGCGCCTGGCTGTTGGCGAGCGGCGCCACGTCCACCTGGCCGGACTGGAGGGCGGTCAGGAACTGGTTGCTGGTCAGCGGCACCAGCCGCACCTCGCCGTAGGCCAGGCCCGCCTGCTTCAGGGCGCGCAGCAGGACCACGCCCTGTGCCTGCCCCTGCGAGAAGGCGAGCCGCTTGCCCTTGAAGTCGGCCGTGGTGTGGATGTCGCTGCCCGGCCGCGTCGCGAACAGGTAGTTCGGCTTGCGGGTCAGCTCGATCGCCACGATCTTCGCCGCGAGGCCCTGGAACTGCGCCTGGATCGGCGGGATGCCCGCGTTGTTGGCGACGTCCAGGGACCTGGCGCGGAAGGCGTTGATGACATCGGGCCCCGCGCCGATGTTCACCCAGTCGGACACGGTGAACGGCAGGGCGGGGAACTTCCCCAGTCTGAACTGGAGTTGCTCCACACCCTGGTACGAGGTGATCTTCAGGCTGGTCCCGGTCGGAACCTTGGCCGCGAGCGGCCGGGTGGCGGCGGCGCCCTGGGTGCCGGCGGCGGCCACGTCCTTGACGCAGCCGTCGAGACCGGCGACGGCGGCGGACGCGCCCAGCAGGGAGGTGAGAAAGAGACGACGGTGCATGGGGTCTCCCGGGAGGAAAAGAATCGGAAGGCAGGAGGGAATCCGGGAAGGGAAAGGGGGAGTAGGGAGTCGCATGGAGCAAAGCCGTGGGAACACGCGGAAACGCGCGGAAGCACAGGGAAATGCGGGGAAACACACGGCCGTGCGGGGAAACGCTCGGAAACTCACGGAAACACGCGCTTCACGCGCGGCAACGTGTCAGCAACAGAGGGCGCGACAGCCGGTGCGACAGCTCGTGAGGAGGTTCATGACCAGCATGTTCGTCGCCCGGAGCGGCCGCTGTCAACATTCCGAGTTTCTGAATTAAATACCCTCAGGTGAGGCGCCCAGAGGATCCCGGAACAATGCGTCGAGCAGCACCGAACCGCCCGCCACCGCGAGCACGGAATCCGGGAAACTCGTCGGCATCACCGCCGCGGACCGGGATTGCCCGGCCGCTTCCCGCAGCGCGTCGAGGCATTCCTCGAAGTGCATGACGCCGACCTCGGTGACCACGACCGTCTCCGGGTTGAGCACATCCAGCAGCAGGGCGGCCGCCCGCCCCGTCGCCCGCGCCCGCTCCACCAGCAGCCGCCGGGCCGCCGCGTCCCCGGCCGCCGCCGCGGCCACCACGTGCATCGGATTGGCCGAGTCGACGACCCCGGCCTCCCGCGCCCTGCGGCACAGCGTCCGTTCCCCCAGCTCCGCCTGGAGGCAGCCGGTACGACCGCACGGGCACGGCTCGGTGCCGCCCGGCACCGGCAGATGCGCGATGGCGCCGGCCGCGGACCGGGGACCGTGGTGCACCTCGTCATGGGTGGCGAACGCCGCGTCGACCACGTTGCCCACGAACAGGTGCAGCACGCTCCGGCTGCCCCGCGCGCGCCCGAACAGCCGCTCCCCGTTCACCAACGCCCGTGCGTGGCCGTCGACTTCGACCGGCAGACCGGTGCGGGCGGCGAGCAGCTCCCGCACCGGCACCTCCCGCCAGCCCAGCAGCTCGTGCGCCACCACGGTGCCCGTCTCCCGGTCCACCCAGCCGCCGACCGCGACCCCGACCCCCAGCGGCCGCCGTCCCGGCGCCTCGCCGAGCAACGCGGCGAGCCCCTCGGCGGCCCGCGCCAAAACCCGTGCGGGCTCGGTCCGTTCGTGCTTCAGCTCGCGCCGGGCCACCACCCGCCCGCGCAGATCCAGCAGCGCCACCGTGGTGTACCGCACCGCCACATGCACCCCGCCGACCACGAACCGGGCGTCGTCCAGCTCGACCGGCACATGCGGCCGGCCCACCCCGCCCGACCGGCGCGGCACCGGCGACTCCCGGATCAGCCCGAGGCCGGCGAGCCGCGCGCAGTGCTCGGTCACCGACGCGGGCGAAAGCCCGGTCAGGCGCGCCACCGTACTGCGCGCCACCGGGCCGTGCTCCAGCACGGACCGCAGCACCGCGCTGGCACTGGTGCGCCGCCGGTCGCGCTCGGCGGCACGCGGCACGGGTGAGACGAGAGTGGATGCCGCAGTACGGGGCATGGAGAACCGTCCTCGGGACCGGAGCCGGTACATCGGAAAGACCGGAAAGGACGAGGCGCGCCGGGCGGCCCGCCCCTATCGCGAGGGCCGACAGGTGGCCGCGCCCTGCCGCCGCAGGTCGACATGGCGACGCGACGTGAGGTACCGGGCCTGGGCAACCATGTGTTCGAAGCTAGCAAAGGGCCCCGCCGCTGCCCACCCCGCGCCCACCGACCGAGACGGCCACCGGTCACCGCACCAGCCGCCGTTGCCCCTTTGGTGGATCCCTACAAGCGCGGCACCGGTCCCCTGAGTCGGCTGGAGCACGTCACCTCAGTGACCGTCGTCACGCCGTACCCGGTGTAAGTGGAGGTCTTTGTGCGGAGCCCACCAAGCGGCCGATCAACCCTTTGTCGAGCGCTGACGGTGATCGGATTCGGGGCGCCGGTATAGCGTCGCGATGTTGCCACCTGTCCCCTTCACCCCCGCGGAGTCCCCATGAGCACCGCCACCGTCAGCGCCCGTCCGGGTGCCGTCCTCGCCGACCTGCTGCCCGCGTCCCGTGTCCGCGACGCCGCCCTCGTGCTCGGCGGTGCCGCGCTCACCGGGCTCGCCGCCCAGGTGTCGGTGCCCGTGCCCGGCTCGCCGGTGCCGGTGACCGGGCAGACCTTCGCCGCGCTGCTGGTGGGCACCGCGCTCGGCGCCCGCCGCGGCTTCCTCTCCCTCGCCCTGTACGCGGTGGCCGGCATGGTCGGCGTGCCGTGGTTCGCGGGCGGCGACTCCGGCACCGGCGCGGTCTCCTTCGGCTACGTCCTCGGCATGCTGCTCGCCTCCGCGGCCGTGGGCGCCCTCGCCCGCCGCGGCGCCGACCGCTCCCCGCTGCGCATGGCGGGCACGATGATCCTCGGTTCGGCCGTCATCTACGCCGTCGGCGTCCCCTACCTCGCCCTCGCCGCCCACCTCTCCCTCGGCCAGGCGGTCGCGGCCGGCCTCGTCCCGTTCCTGATCGGCGACGCCCTCAAGGCCGCCCTCGCGATGGGCCTGCTGCCGACCGCGTGGAAGTTCGCCGGCAAGCGCTAGTTCTCGACCGGCACACCACAACGGCCGCGGGGCCTGACGAAGTTCGTCAGGCCCCGCGGCCGTTTGTCCGGGTGAAGGCGTGGCTCAGCCGATGGAGACCGGGTCCTCCGCGGCCTCGGCGGCCGGGGCCGGGCGGTTGCCCGTGACCTTCTGCTTGATCAGGGAGATGACGATCACGACCGCCGCCACGCCCAGCGACAGCATCACGGTCTTGAAGCCGCTGCTCTCGCCCTTCGTGTCGGTGAGCATGTAGCCCAGGACGAAGACGATCAGCGCGGCCGTGGCCCAGGTCAGGTAGGGGTACAGCCACATCTTCACGACCAGCTTCTCCGGCGCCTCGCGCTGGATGATCCGGCGCATCCGAAGCTGCGAGAGGCAGATGACCAGCCATACGAACAGGGCCACCGCACCGCTGGAGTTGACCAGGAAGAGGAAGACGGTCTTGGGGTACTCGTAGTTGAAGAAGACCGCCACGAAGCCGAAGACGACCGACGCGAGGATCGCCGCCTGCGGCACACCGCGCGCGTTGGTACGGGCGAACGACTTCGGGGCGTCACCGCGCTGGCCGAGCGAGAAGGCCATGCGGGAGGCCGTGTACAGGCCGGAGTTGAGACAGGACAGGACCGCCGTCAGCACGATGACGTTCATGATCTGGCCGGCGTGCGCGATGCCGAGGGAGTCCAGCGCGGCGACATACGAGCCGTCCTTCACCAGGGACGGGTTGTTCCACGGCAGCAGCGCGATCACGATGAGGATCGAGCCGAGGTAGAAGACGCCGATACGCCAGATGATGCTGTTGGTGGCCTTGGTGACCGCGCGCTGCGGGTCCTCCGACTCACCGGCCGCCAGGGTGGCGATCTCGCTGCCCATGAAGGAGAAGACGACCAGCAGCACACCGGTGAGGATCGAGCCCGGACCGTGTGGCAGGAATCCGCCGTGGTTGGTCAGGTTGGCGAAGGACGCCGTGTCCGTGTGCGCGCCCGGCAGCACGCCGAAGATCGCGAGCAGGCCGACGACGATGAACGCGGCGATCGCCACGACCTTGATGCCGGCGAACCAGAACTCGAACTCACCGTAGGAACCGACCGAGACGAGGTTCGAAGCGGTCAGCACCAGCATCACGATGAGGGCCCAGCCCCACTGCGGCACCGCCGGGACCCAGCCTGCCAGGATCTTGGCACCTGCCGTTCCTTCGACGGCGAGCACGACGACCCAGAAGAACCAGTACAGCCAGCCGATGGAGAAACCGGCCCAGCGGCCGAGCGCGCGGTCGGCGTGCGCGGAGAAGGAGCCGGAGGTCGGGTTGGCGGCCGACATCTCGCCCAGCATGCGCATCACGAGGACGACGAGCGTGCCGACGAGGGCGTAGGACAGCAGGATGCCCGGTCCGGCCGCGGCGATGCCGGAGCTGGAGCCGACGAAGAGTCCGGCGCCGATCACACCGCCGATGGCGATCATCGTCAGGTGTCGGTTCTTGAGGCCTGCTTGAAGTCCGGAACCAGGTGGGGTCATGGACGGATTCCTTTGCGCCTGTGGAAAGGGGGGGTCTCGCACGGGAAACGGGGGTGCCGTTGTGGGGTCCGGTACGGGATTCGTACGAGCGGGTGTACGAGTCGGTCCAGTGAATCCGAGGCGAACGAATTCGGGAACCTCTGATTCCGGATTGTTACTTGAGGTTCCCTTGAGCTTCTATGGCCGGGCTCACATTTGACGACGAAATCCGTAGCCGCGGGCATGTCGTATGAGTCACCCCCGGAAGCCTTGACGCGATGCCCGCCGGATGCCGTGGACCCGGGACTGCTGCCCCGAATCCCCCGTGTCACACTCGTCTCATGCGCGTGTACCTCGGCTCCGACCATGCGGGCTTCGAACTCAAGAACCACCTCGTCGAGTGGCTCAAGGCGGCGGGGCACGAGCCCGTCGACTGCGGGCCGCACATCTACGACGCCCAGGACGACTACCCGCCCTTCTGCCTGCGCGCCGCCGAGCGCACGGCCGCCGACGCCGACGCCCTCGGCATCGTGATCGGCGGCTCGGGCAACGGCGAGCAGATCGCCGCGAACAAGGTGAAGGGCGTGCGCGCGGCGCTGGCCTGGAGCGAGGAGACGGCGAAGCTGGGCCGCCAGCACAACAACGCCAACGTGGTGGCCGTCGGTGCGCGCATGCACAGCACCGAGGAGGCGACCAAGTTCGTCGAGACGTTCCTCGCCACCCCCTTCTCCGGTGACGAGCGTCACATCCGCCGCATCGACATGCTGGCCGCCTACGAATCCACGGGCGACCTCCCCCCGATCCCGCCCCACCACCCCCAGCAGTAGCGCCCGCCCCTTCCGCCCGCCCGCAGGCCGACCCGCTCGGCCGGCGGGCGGGCGTCGTACGTGGCCGGTTGTGGGCAGGCACGCCGGCGGGCGTGCCTACGCTGAAGGGGTCAGGCCCGCCCCGTCACCGAGGGCGGGCGGGAAAGGACCGGAAAGGACGGCCCGCCGTGCCGGAAGGGCACACCATTCATCGGCTGGCGCAGGACTACGCCGCCCGCTTCCGGGGCACCGCCCCCCGCGTCACCAGCCCCCAGGGCAAGTTCTCCGACGCCGCCGCCCTCCTGGACCGCTCCGAGCTGACCGCCACCGAGGCCCACGGCAAGCACCTGTTCCTGCGGTTCCGGGACGTCGACTGGGTCCACATCCACCTCGGCCTGTTCGGCAAGGTCGGCTTCGGGGACGCCCCCGCGCCCCCGCCCACCGACACCGTCCGCCTCCGCCTCGCCACCGACACTGCCTACGTCGACCTCCGCGGCCCCACCACCTGCGCCCTGATCACCGACGACGAGAAGCACGCCGTCCACGCCCGCCTCGGCCCCGACCCGCTTCGCGAGGACGCCGACCCCGCGGCGGCGTACCGGAGGATCGCCCGCAGCCGGACGACGATCGCCGCCCTGCTCATGGACCAGAAGATCGTGGCCGGCGTCGGCAACGTCTACCGCGCCGAGGTCCTCTTCCGGCACGGGATCGACCCCTACCGCACCGGCCGCGACATCACCCCCGCCGAGTGGGACGCCTTGTGGCAGGACCTCGTCACGCTGATGCGCGAGGGCGTCCGGAACAACCGGATCGACACCGTACGACCGGAACACACCCCCGAGGCCATGGGCCGCCCGCCCCGCGTGGACGACCACGGCGGCGAGGTCTACGTCTACCGCCGGGCCGCCCGGCCCTGCCACGTCTGCGGCGACGACATCCGCACCGCCGGCCTCGCCGCCCGCAACCTCTTCTGGTGCCCCACCTGCCAGAAGCACTGACACTCCTTCGGGTGGGTTTACGGAAATCCGGCGCCTGAGCGAACCTGTGAACCCGAGCCCCGCACGGGGGACAAGCAGGACCTCCCGTGCCAAGCGGCCGGTGCGATGGATAGGGTCCCGAACTAATGGCAGCAGGACGAGAGACGCGCGCGAAGGCCGACACGTTCACGGCCCGGTGGAAGATGCAGTGGCACCGGGCCCGCGTCGGCCTGCGCCGAAGCGCCGTCGACTACTTCCGCGGCGACGGCTCCGACTGGATCGCCTTCGCCGGACTCCTGCTCACCATCCCGGTCCTCGCGGCCCTGACCCTGTTCGACTCCGTGTGGTGCTCCCCGGCCATGCTCGTGCTGCCGATCGTCGCCGGCGGACTGCTGCTGCGCCCGGCCAGCCTGCTCGGCCTGTACGCGACGGCGGCCACCGCGCTGATCGTGGAGTCGGTACGCCTCGGCCCGTACACCGAAGGCCCCTCCCGCGTCACCCCGGGCGTCGTCCTGGTGGTGGCCGCCTGCGGCTTCTTCGGCCTGCTCACCGCCCAGTTCCGCAGCCGCGTCGGCGTGCCCTGGCGGCGCGGCGGCACCATGCTGTTCGACCTGCGCGAGCGGATCAGGGTGCAGAGCACCCTGCCCAAACTGCCCCAGGGCTGGCACCACGAGATGGCGCTGCGGCCCGCCGGCGGCCAGTCCTTCTCCGGCGACTTCGTGGTGGCCGCCCGCACCAACGGCGGCCGCACCCTGGAGGTCGTCCTCACCGACGTCTCCGGCAAGGGCATGGACGCCGGCTCCCGCGCCCTGCTGCTGTCGGGCGCCTTCGGCGGCCTGCTCGGCTCCCTGCCCCCGCACGCCTTCCTGCCCGCCGCCAACGGCTATCTGCTCCGCCAGGACTGGGACGAGGGCTTCGCCACCTCCATCCACCTCGTCCTGGACCTCGACTCCGGGGACTACGAGCTGTACTCCGCGGGCCACCCGCCCGGCCTCCAGCTCAGCGCGGGCAGCGGCCGCTGGGAGGAGAAGTCCGCCGAGGGACCGCTCCTCGGGGTCTACGACGGCGCCCAGTTCGACTCCGTCAAGGGCTCGCTGCGGCCCGGCGACGTCCTGATGCTGTTCACCGACGGCCTGGTGGAGACCTCCGACCGGGACATCGTGGAGGGCATCGACCGCCTCACCGGCGAGGCCGACCGCTACGTCGCCGGCGGTTTCCACGGCGCCGCCTGGCACCTCATCGAGGCCGTCGCCAAGGACGTCAACGACGACCGCGCCCTGCTGCTGATCTGCCGTGAGGCCTCGGCCCACGCCCGCTGACGGACGCCTTCCGAAGGGTGCCGCATGACACGCCCGTTGACCCTCGCCGACGTCGAGGCCCTCGCCCGCGCCGCGCACCAGGGGCAGACCGACAAGGCGGGCCGGCCGTACGCCGAACACCTCGCCGCCGTCGCCGGGGGCGTGCGCGACCGCGGGGGCGACGCCGAGCAGATCGCGGCGGCCTGGCTGCACGACGCCGTGGAGGACGACGCGGTGAGCCGCGCCTGGCTGGCGGGGGCCGCGCTCACCCCGCGCACCAAGGCCATCGTGGACGCCGTCACGAAGCGGGCGGGGGAGGAGCCGGCGGCGTACGCCCGGCGCATCCTCGACACCCCGGGCGCCCTGCTGGTGAAGGAGGCGGACCTGGCGCACAACGCCGACCCGGAGCGACTGGCCGTACTGGACGAACCGACCCGCGGACGACTGACCGAGAAGTACGCGCGGATGCGCGCACTCCTCGGTCTCGACGCGTGACCGGGGCTCCCGGCGTCAGACGCTCGCCTTCACCGGCTCGCGTTCCTTCCGCTGCCGCTCGCGGGCCTGTTCGCCCGCGTCCTGTACGAACGCCCACGCCATCTTCGGCTCCATGGCGAAGCGGAAGACCCGCTGCACCGGCTTGGTGCACAGCACGGTGACGGTGGCCACCGCGAGGACGGTGACGACGGCCGAGCCGTAGTTCCCGTACCGCTCGGCGATGTCGAACCCGCCCAGGAAGAGCACGCTCTTGATCACGAAGCCGTGCAGCAGATAGCCGTACAGCGTGCCCGCGCCGAGCGCGGTGAACCACGTGCGGCGGCCCGGCACCCAGGCCAGGAAGCAGGCGGTGAGCAGCATGGCGCAGCCGAACATGGCCAGCGTCATCAGCGGCCCGATCCACCACGGGGCGCCGAGCTCCTGCGCGGAGTTCTGCCGGAAGAACCAGTTGTCGTTCATGTGCGGCGCGGTCCACCAGCCGATGACCAGCGCCGCCGCGAACACCGGCAGTGACAGGATCCGCATCCGGCGCGTGCGCATCAGCTGGAAGTGTTCCGGCTTCAGCAGCAGTCCGAGGACGAAACACGGCAGGAACTGCAGGATGCGGCCGAAGTCCAGGCTGCGGTCGACCCCGGGGGTGACCGAGCTCAGCATGGCGAGCCCGAGCGCGATCGGCAGCGGCCAGCGCACCAGCTTCCACAGGGGGCTGGTCAGCCGCCACGCGAACAGCGCGAGCAGGAACCACGTCAGGTAGTACGGCGAGAAGAGGTTGATCGGGCCGTCGATGTGGCCCGCGTACCGCTTGAACAGCGAATAGGCGAGCTGGAACAGCACATAGGGCACCACGACGCCGGTGACCAGGCGCTTCAGCCGGTCCGGGCGCATGTCGAAACTGCGGGAGAAATAGCCGGAGATGACGATGAAGGCCGGCATGTGGAAGGTGTAGACGACGTTGTACAGGTCTTCGAGGACCCGGTTGTCGGTCTTCAGCGGAGACCAGGAGTGCCCGATCGCCACCAGTGCGATCGCCAGGTACTTTGCGTTGTCGAAGAACGGGTCGCGCTGTTTACCGGGTCTGCCCGCCTTTGGCTGCTCCTCCTGCGCACGCTGCGGGGCACGCGGTCCGGGCACTCCGTCCGCCGGCGGCTGTGCCGGGGGGAGCGGCCGTGGGTTCTGGCCGGGGGACGAGGCGGCGTCAAACATCTCAGGCACCCTAGCGTCGTCGGCGGGATTCCGTAAAACCCCCCCTAGTCATTCCTGGTTATCACCTTCGTATGCCCGGTGATTTGCCGAACTTGCCTCCCCCGTACACGTGATGATGCACACACAGAGGTCCACCGTTGGCCCCTGATGTCCCGATTCATCCCCAATAATTGGGGCATACCGCAACTCGGTGTCATCAATTTGAATTACATGCACGGGAGATGTGTGGACACGGAAACGAACTCGCGTAATTACGGTCGGAGTCCCGCGCGGATGTCCTTCGAATTGCAGTGCGGTACATCGCCCGCGCCGGGGCGGCCCGTCCGACATCCCGTCAGCGGCCGCATGGACCAGGCCCGTTGGTGGCACGATGGTTCTGGCGGGGGTGCGGGCCGTACCCCCGGGCCGGGAGCAGGGACCGACCGAGGGTGTGATCTGTCGTGGTCATTTCAGTATCCGTGGCGCTGATGCTGGCGATCGTCCTGGTGGTGCTCATAAGAGGGGGGAACATCAAGCCGGGACCGGCCATCGTCGCGATCCTCTTCGGCTTCTTCCTCGCGTCCACCGGCATGGCGCCGTCCATCAACCGGTTCCTGACCTCGATAGCGGACTCGATCGACTCGATCAAGTTCTGACCCGCTCGCTCGCGGCCGGCGGCTCGTGGAAGAGCCGGTGGCTTATGGAAGGGCCGGCGGCTAATGGAAGAGATGCCGCCGCTCGGCCGGCTGCCGGCTGATGAACACCAGGCGGTCGAAGTCCGCGGCCACCCCGCGCAGCAGCAGATCCACCAGGGCGCGCGCCGAGGCGGCGTCCACGGGGGCCTCGCCGAACAGCGCCCGCCGGTACACCACCGAGGCGAGCAGGTCCACGAACAGCTCGGGGTCCACGTCGGGCAGCAGGTCCCCGCGTTCGACGGCCCGCCGCACCGCGACCGCGGCCGCCGCACGGCCGGGCCGCACGAGGCTGTCCAGCAGGTACGCGTGGAGCTCCGGGTCGGCGGAGCAGTCGGCGATCAGCGGCGCGAGCACCCCGGCCGGCAGCCGCTCGTGCAGCACCTCGGCGAGCAGGCGCACGCTCTGGTGCAGATCGCAGCGGGTGCAGCCGTTGTCCGGGACGGGCGGCACGACGAGGACCGAGGCGAGCGCGTCGATCACCAGGCGCTGCCGCTGGGGCCAGCGGCGGCGGATGGCGGCCTTGCTGGTGCCCGCGACGGCCGCCGCCTTCTCCAGCGCGAGTCCGCCGTACCCGTCCTCGTGCAGCAGCCGCACCGTCGCCGCCAGCACCGCCGCGTCGATCGCCGGGTCCCTGGGCCGCCCGCCGGCCGCCGGGCTCATGCGGCGGCGTCCTCGGGGTACCAGCGCAGCTCCACGGTGTTCCCCTCGGGATCGCGCACATAGACCGACTGGGCGGAACCCCGGGCACCCCACCGCGGCACCGGCCCCTCGATCACGTCGAAGGCGCCGGAGCCGACGACCTCCCGCCAGTCCAGCGGATCCACCACCAGGCAGATGTGGTCGACGTTGGACTCCCCGCGCGGCCGCTCGAACAGGTCGATGACGGTGGTGGCGCTGACCCGCACCGACGGGAACGGCACCTTCCCGGCCCGCCACTCCGCGACCCGCTCGCCCGCGAGCCCCAGCGGCCCGGTGTAGAACCCCAGTGCCCGCTCGACGTCCGAGACGTTGAGCACCAGGTGGTCGAAGTCCTTGACCCGCATGGCGTAACCCCCTGCCGTGGTCGTTCCCAGTTATGTTCCGTACCGGTACGGAACATAACTGGGACCTGGCGGTGCCCGCAACGACGACGAAGGCCCAGGTGCGAGGAAACAACCTCTCACCTGGGCCTTCGGCATCCAGAGCGGGCGACGGGAATCGAACCCGCGTAGCTAGTTTGGAAGACTAGGGCTCTACCATTGAGCTACGCCCGCAACACTGCGCCGCCGGTCGGTGACCGCGGCACTCAGGCATCGTAGCGGGTCGTCCGCCGCTTGGGCCAACACGTCCGGTCACCGAACACCACGCGCCCCGCCTCGAAGAATGCGGCCGACGCGGGCCGCCGGGGCATGTACCCTACGTGTCGCACACAGACGGGGTGTGGCGCAGCTTGGTAGCGCGTCCGCTTTGGGAGCGGAAGGCCGTGGGTTCAAATCCCGCCACCCCGACCACCGATCGGCCCACGGGCCGGCGCTCGACCCGGTCCCCGGCCCGCCTCACGCGACCCCTTCTTCCGCCCCTGGTCAGGGCGCCCGTAGACCCCCTGGCAGGCCCTCGTACCACCGCTGTACGGCCCCGGGCCGGCCCGCCGCCCGCGGCGCCACGGAGATCACCTTTTGGGGCGCCGAACGGCTGCGGTTACTATGCAAGCTGCACGCCCGTGTGCCCCGGCCCTCACGGCCTACGTACTCCTCCGGGCGGCGAATCCGCCGGACCTGTCTGGCTCCGGCAGAACCCAAGCAGTCAGCCACAAGGAGACCGAACCGTGAAGAGCGCCGTGGAGACCCTGAACCCGACCCGGGTTCGGCTCACTGTCGAGGTGCCCTTCGAGGAGCTCAAGGACAGCCTCGACGCGGCGTACAGCAAGATCAACCAGCAGGTCACGGTGAAGGGCTTCCGCAAGGGCAAGATCCCGGCCCGCATCATCGACCAGCGGTTCGGCCGCGGTGCGGTCCTGGAGGAGGCGGTCAACGACGCGCTTCCGAAGTTCTACACCGAGGCGGTCAACGAGGCCGAGCTGAGCCCGCTGGGCCAGCCCGACGTCGACATCACCGAGCTGAAGGACGGCGAGACGCTGAACTTCACCGCCGAGGTCGACGTCCGCCCGGCCCTCGAGATCCCGGACTACTCCGGCATCGAGGTCGAGGTCGACGCCATCGAGGTCACCGACGAGGACATCGAGAAGTCGGTCGAGCAGCTTCGCGAGCGCTTCGCCTCGACCTCCCCGGTCGAGCGCGCCGCCGAGGACGGCGACGTCGTCACCATCGACCTGGAGGCCAAGGTCGAGGGCGAGGTGCTGGAGGACGGCATCGCCAGCGGTGTCTCCTACACCATCGGCTCCGGTGAGCTGCTCGACGGCATCGACGACGCCGTCAAGGGCCTGTCCGCCGGTGAGGAGGCCACCTTCACCTCCGAGCTGAAGGGCGGCTCCGCCGCGGGCAAGGAGGCCGAGGTCTCCGTCAAGGTCACCCAGGTCGCCAAGCGTGAACTGCCGGAGCTGGACGACGAGTTCGCGCAGCTCGCCTCCGAGTTCGACACCCTGGACGAGCTCAAGGCCGACAGCCGCAAGCGCCTCGCGAACATGAAGGAGTTCGACCAGGCCACGCAGGCCCAGGAGCGCGTCCTGGAGAAGCTCCTCGAACTGGTCGAGGTCCCGGTCCCCGAGAAGCTGCTCGAGGACGAGGTCAACACCCGCAAGCACAACCTGGAGCACCACCAGCTCGGCCAGATGGGTCTGACCCTCGACAAGTACCTGGAGATCCAGGGCAAGACCGCCGAGGAGTTCGAGACCGAGACCCGCGAGGCCGCGGTCAAGGGCATCAAGACCCAGTTCGTCCTGGACGAGCTGGTCAAGAAGGAGCAGCTCAACGTCAACCAGGAGGAGCTCACCGAGCACCTCATGCGGCGTGCGGCCTCCTCCGGCATGTCCCCCGACCAGTTCGCCCAGGCCGTCGTCGAGGGTGGCCAGGTGCCGCTTCTCGTCGGCGAGGTCGCCCGCGGCAAGGCCCTGGCCGTCGTGGTCGAGGCCGCCACGGTGAAGGACACCAACGGCGAGACCGTCGACCTCTCCGACGAGGACGAGGAGACCGAGGCCGCGGCCGAGACCGAGGCCGAGGCCACCGAGGAGACCACCGAGGGCTGAACCGCCCCACGGCGCCTCTGACGCGCGTACGACGGGCCCCGGGGACTTTCCCCGGGGCCCGTCGCCGTACCCGCGAGGGGCGGCCCGCCCGGCGGCGCGGGGCGGCACCGCTCGCCGCCCCACCGCGGGACGCGGCTGGCCGGAACGCGTCGGCGCCCCGGCGGCGATCGGCCACCGGCCGCACGGCGGAGCGCTACGCCCCCGGCGAACAGCCGCTACTCCGGGATTCCCCGAAGGTGCCCGAGCGTTAGGGTCCATGAGTACGGGGGCAGGGGAGTCTCCTGAAACCCCCCGAACCTCCGGCAGGACGACGAGACGGCCCGGCGCCGTCGTGAGACGAGCAGGTGGATACGTGACGAATCTGATGCCCTCCGCCGCCGGCGAGCCCTCCATCGGTGGCGGCCTCGGCGACCAGGTCTACAACCGACTGCTCGGCGAGCGGATCATCTTCCTCGGCCAGCAGGTCGACGACGACATCGCCAACAAGATCACCGCTCAGCTGCTGCTCCTGGCCGCGGAGCCGGACAAGGACGTCTACCTCTACATCAACAGCCCCGGCGGCTCGGTGACGGCCGGCATGGCCATCTACGACACCATGCAGTACATCCCGAACGACGTGGTCACCATCGCGATGGGCATGGCGGCCTCCATGGGCCAGTTCCTGCTCACCGGCGGTGCCGCGGGCAAGCGCTTCGCCCTGCCGCACGCGGACATCATGATGCACCAGGGCTCCGCGGGCCTCGGCGGCTCGGTCACCGACATCAAGATCCAGGCCGAGTACCTGCTGCGCACCAAGAAGCGCATGGCCGAACTGACCGCGTTCCACTCCGGCCAGACCTTCGAGACGATCACCCGGGACGCGGACCGCGACCGCTGGTTCACCCCGGAAGAGGCCAAGGAGTACGGTCTCATTGACGAGATCATCACGAACGCCTCGGGTGTTCCGGGAGGCGGCGGCACCGGTGCCTGACCGGCCCGGCCACGCCACGCACCGCCACCACCCAAGCCCCCAGAACGCCACCAGGACGGTGAACATCCCATGAGTAACTTCCCCGGCGCGGCCAGCGGCCTGTACGAAGGGCCCCGGCCCGACGCCCGCTACGTGATCCCGCGCTTCGTCGAGCGCACCTCCCAGGGCATCCGCGAGTACGACCCGTACGCGAAGCTCTTCGAGGAGCGCGTGATCTTCCTGGGCGTCCAGATCGACGACGCCTCCGCCAACGACGTCATGGCGCAGCTCCTGTGCCTGGAGTCGATGGACCCCGACCGGGACATCTCGATCTACATCAACAGCCCCGGCGGCGACATGACCGCCCTGACGGCGATCTACGACACGATGCAGTTCGTGAAGCCCGACATCCAGACGGTGTGCATGGGCCAGGCGGCCTCCGCCGCGGCCGTCCTGCTCGCCGCCGGCACCCCGGGCAAGCGCATGGCGCTGCCGAACTCCCGCGTGCTCATCCACCAGCCGGCGGGCTCCACCGGGCGTGGCCAGCTCTCCGACCTGGAGATCATCGCCAAGGAGTTCACCCGGATGCGTGAGCAGCTGGAGAACATGCTGGCCACGCACTCGAGCCAGCCGCTGGAGAAGGTCCGCGAGGACATCGAGCGCGACAAGATCCTCACGGCCGAGGAGGCGCTGGAGTACGGCCTCGTCGACCAGATCATCTCCACCCGCAAGCTGAACAACGCCGAGGTCCGCTGACGCGGGAGCGGCGCGCTCTGAAGCCCCTCGTGGCAGGGCTCACGGCAAGTGAACCCTGCCAAGGGGGGCCCGAACATCGGGCCCGGCAAGGTACCGTCGGACATAAGGCAGCACCAGGAGCCGCTGGCACGCAGGTGTCCAGGCGGCTCCCAGGCGAAGGGGAAGCACACCGTGGCACGCATCGGTGACGGCGGCGATCTGCTCAAGTGCTCGTTCTGCGGCAAGAGCCAGAAGCAGGTCAAGAAGCTCATCGCAGGGCCCGGTGTGTACATCTGCGACGAGTGCATCGACCTCTGCAACGAGATCATCGAGGAGGAGCTCGCCGAGACCAGCGAGGTGCGCTGGGAGGAGCTGCCCAAGCCCCGCGAGATCTACGAGTTCCTCGAGGGCTACGTGGTCGGCCAGGAGGCCGCCAAGAAGGCCCTGTCCGTCGCGGTGTACAACCACTACAAGCGGGTCCAGGCGGGCGAGAACGGCGGCGCGAGCGGCCGTGACGACGCCATCGAGCTGGCGAAGTCCAACATCCTCCTGCTGGGCCCCACGGGCTCCGGCAAGACCCTCCTCGCCCAGACCCTGGCACGCATGCTGAACGTGCCGTTCGCCATCGCCGACGCGACCGCGCTGACGGAGGCGGGCTATGTCGGCGAGGACGTGGAGAACATCCTCCTCAAGCTCATCCAGGCCGCCGACTACGACGTCAAGAAGGCCGAGACGGGCATCATCTACATCGACGAGATCGACAAGGTGGCCCGCAAGAGCGAGAACCCGTCGATCACCCGGGACGTCAGCGGCGAGGGCGTGCAGCAGGCCCTGCTGAAGATCCTGGAGGGCACCACCGCCTCGGTCCCGCCGCAGGGCGGCCGCAAGCACCCGCACCAGGAGTTCATCCAGATCGACACGACGAACGTGCTGTTCATCGTGGGCGGCGCCTTCTCCGGTCTGGAGAAGATCATCGAGTCCCGCGCGGGCGCCAAGGGCATCGGCTTCGGCGCGACCATTCTCTCCAAGCGCGAGCTGGAGGCGAAGGACGTCTTCGAGGACGTCATGCCGGAGGACCTGGTCAAGTTCGGCATGATCCCCGAGTTCATCGGCCGTCTGCCGGTGATCACCTCGGTCCACAACCTGGACCGCGAGGCCCTGCTGAAGATCCTGGTCGAGCCGCGCAACGCGCTCGTCAAGCAGTACCAGCGCCTCTTCGAACTCGACGGCGTGGAGCTGGACTTCGAGCGCGAGGCGCTGGAGGCCATCGCCGACCAGGCGATCCTCCGCCAGACCGGCGCCCGTGGCCTGCGCGCCATCATGGAGGAGGTCCTCCAGGGCGTGATGTACGAGGTCCCGTCCCGCAAGGACGTCGCCCGCGTCGTCATCACCGCCGACGTGGTCCTCTCGAACGTCAACCCGACCCTGATCCCCCGCGACGCCCGCGGCAGGGGCGCGGGGGAGCAGAAGACGGCGTAACCACCCGCCGCGACGACGCCGAAGGGCCCCGGTCAGCCGACCGGGGCCCTTTTCACGTGCGGCGGGGCGGGCGCCGACGCACGTACGCCCTCGGGGAGTTACGCCTTGACGCGCACGTCGTTGCGCAGCTTCGCCGCCAGATCCGCCGTGTCGTCCAGCGAGCCGGCCTGGCCCGAGGCGAGGGAGGCCACGCTGTAGTCCGACACGAAGGCGACGGTGCTGTGGTCACCCCAGATGCACACCGGCATCTTGATGCTCTTCGGCATGCCCGCGTCCGAGGAGGAGGAGCCGGTGCTGTCGATCTGCGCCACCTGGCACTTCATGACACCGTTGGAGAACCCGGCCGGGTGGACGGTCTCCGGGCTGCCGATCAGCTTGCCCTTGGTGTCGGAGCCGCTCTGGTCCTTCGACGCCTCCGTCTTGACCTTGGCGAACATCGCGTCCACCACGGCCTCGGGGTCGTCGATGGTGCCGTACACGCCGCTGAAGGACAGGCCCTTCTTGGTCAGCCCGGTGCCGGTCGCGTAAGTGGCGCTGACCTCGGTGGGGTTGGTCACCCCCCACTTCTGGAAGTCCGACTTGTCGGAGTCGCTGAGCCCGTCCGAGGAGTCGCCCGAGTCGTCCTGCTTGGTGTACGTGCCGTTGATCACCGAGCCGGGAGTGATCAGCTTGTGCGCGCCGTCGTCCGCGATGCTGCCGCTGTCGCTGCCCCCGCCGAGCAGGAAGACCGCGCCCACCACGATCGCGGCCACGACCACGACCGAGCCGATGATCAGCCCCGTCTTCTTCTTGCCGCCGGCCGGCTGGGGCGGCTGGGGCATGCCGCCGTAGGGCTGCTGCTGGCCGCCGTAGGGCTGCTGGCCGTACGGGTTCTGCTGCGGGTAGCCGTACCCCGGCTGCTGCGGCGGAGCCTGCTGGGGGTAGCCGTAGCCGGGCTGCTGGGGCGCCTGCGGGGGCTGCCCGTACGGACCGGGCTGCTGCGGCTGCCCGTACGGACCGGGCTGCTGCGGCTGCCCGTACGGCCCCGGCTGACCGTAGGGGCCCGGCTGCTGGGGTGGCTGGCCGTACGGGCCCGGCTGGTTGTTGCTCATCTCTGGGATCCCCCTAGGACGCTTATATGTACCTGACATCCTGAACCAGGGCCGCGACCCGCAGGGCACCGGGGGCCGCACCGTTACAGAACAAACGTGTTTCGGGACCGGTCCGTGACCCCTCTAAACTGACCCCCGTGACCGACAACGCTCAGCAGCAGCCACCCGCGCCCGACACCGAACTGCCGACCCAGTACGCGCCGGCCGATGTAGAGGGGCCGCTGTACGAGCGCTGGGTAGAGCGGGGCTACTTCGAGGCGGACGCGAAGAGCGAGAAGCCGCCGTACACCGTCGTCATCCCGCCGCCCAACGTCACCGGCTCCCTCCACCTGGGCCACGCCTTCGAGCACACCCTCATCGACGCCCTGACCCGCCGCAAGCGCATGCAGGGCTTCGAGACCCTGTGGCAGCCCGGCATGGACCACGCCGGCATCGCCACCCAGAACGTGGTCGAGCGGGAGCTGGGCAAGGAGGGCAAGTCCCGCCACGACCTGGGCCGCGAGGCCTTCGTGGAGCGCGTCTGGAAGTGGAAGGGCGAGTCCGGCGGCCAGATCTCCGGCCAGATGCGCCGCCTCGGCGACGGCGTCGCCTGGTCCCGTGAGCGCTTCACCATGGACGAGGGCCTCTCCCAGGCCGTCCAGACCATCTTCAAGCGCCTGTACGACGACGAGCTGATCTACCGCGCCGAGCGCATCATCAACTGGTGCCCGCGCTGCCTGACGGCCATCTCGGACATCGAGGTGGAGTACCAGGACGACGACGGCGAGCTGGTCTCGATGAAGTACGGCGAGGGGGACGACACCATCGTCGTCGCCACCACCCGTGCCGAGACGATGCTCGGTGACACCGCCGTCGCCGTCCACCCCGAGGACGAGCGCTACCGGCACCTGGTCGGCAAGCTCATCAGGCTGCCGCTGACCGACCGCTCCATCCCGGTCGTCGCCGACGCCCACGTCGACCCCGAGTTCGGCACCGGCGCCGTCAAGGTGACGCCGGCGCACGACCCGAACGACTTCGAGATCGGCCAGCGCCACGACCTGCCGGCCATCTCCGTGCTGGACGAGCACGCCGTCATCACCGTCCACGGCCCCTTCCAGGGCATGGACCGCCTGGAGGCCCGCTCCGCCATCGTCGCCGCCCTGCGCGCCGAGGGCCGGATCGTCGCCGAGAAGCGGCCGTACGTCCACTCGGTGGGCCACTGCTCGCGCTGCAAGACCACCATCGAGCCGCGCCTGTCCATGCAGTGGTGGGTCAAGGTCGGCCCGCTCGCCAAGGCCGCCGGTGACGCGGTCCGCGAGGGCAAGGTCAAGATCCATCCGCAGGAGATGGAGAAGCGGTACTTCGACTGGGTCGACAACCTCCACGACTGGTGCATCTCGCGGCAGTTGTGGTGGGGCCACCGGATCCCGGTGTGGTACGGCCCCGACGGCGAGGTCGTCTGCGTCGGCCCCGGCGAGCAGCCGCCCGCCGGCGAGGGCTGGCACCAGGACACCGACGTCCTCGACACCTGGTTCTCCTCCGGCCTGTGGCCCTTCTCCACCCTGGGCTGGCCGGAGCAGACCGAGTCGCTCGCGAAGTTCTACCCGAACTCCGTGCTGGTCACCGGCTACGACATCCTCTTCTTCTGGGTCGCCCGGATGATGATGTTCGGCCTGTACGCGATGGACGGCACCCCGCCGTTCCACACCATCGCCCTGCACGGCATGGTCCGCGACCAGTTCGGCAAGAAGATGTCGAAGTCCTTCGGCAACGCGGTCAACCCGCTGGACTGGATGGACAAGTACGGCTCGGACGCCCTGCGCTTCACCCTGGCCCGCGGCGCCAACCCGGGCGTCGACGTCCCGATCGGCGAGGACTGGGTCCAGGGCTCCCGCAACTTCGCCAACAAGATCTGGAACGCGACCCGCTTCGCGCTGATGAACGGCGCGACCGTCGAGGGGCCGCTGCCGGACGCGTCGAAGCTGTCGGCGACCGACCGCTGGATCCTCTCCCGCCTCAACTCGGTCGTGGCCGAAGTCGACGCGTACTACGAGGACTTCCAGTTCGCGAAGCTCTCCGACACCCTCTTCCACTTCGCGTGGGACGAGGTCTTCGACTGGTACGTCGAGCTGTCCAAGACCGTCTTCCAGGCGGGCGGCGAGCCCGCCGAGGCGTCGAAGCGGGTCCTGGGCGAGGTCCTGGACGTCACCCTGAAGCTGCTGCACCCGGTGGTCCCGTTCGTCACGGAGACGCTGTGGACCACGCTGACCGGCGGCGAGTCCGTCGTCATCGCCGCGTGGCCCGAGGACAGCGGCTTCCGTGACCGGGCCGCCGAGCAGGAGATCGCCGCGCTCCAGTCCGTCATCACCGAGGTCCGCCGCTTCCGCGCCGACCAGGGCCTCCAGCCGGGTCAGCGGGTGCCGGCCCGGCTGACCCTGGACGGCACGGCGCTGGCGCCGCACGAGGCGGCCATCCGCCAGTTGCTGCGCCTCCAGCCGGAGGGCGACGCCTTCACGGCGACGGCCACCCTGCCGATCGCCGGCGCCGAGGTCGCCCTGGACCTCTCCGGCACGATCGACGTGGCCGCCGAGCGCAAGCGTCTCGCCAAGGACCTGGCGGCGGCGCAGAAGGAGCGCCAGCAGGCCGAGGCCAAGCTGGGCAACGAGGCGTTCCTCGCCAAGGCCCCGGAGAACGTGGTGGACAAGATCCGCACCCGCCTCGCCAAGGCGGCGGACGACATCACGCGCATCCAGTCCCAGCTGGAGAAGCTGCCGCAGGCGTGAGCCGCCTCACGTGAGCGAAGGCCCCGGTACCGGCAAGGCACCGGGGGCTTCGCCCACCTATGTCACCGACCCTCCGTAGACTGGCCCCGTGAGCGACCTCCCGCACGAGAACGACCAGCCCGACCCTCTCGACGGCTTCGACGAGATCATCGAGGCAGAGACCACCCGCGACCCCGACCTCGCCGTGATCGAGGCCGGCAGCCGTACCCTGCGCACCCAGGGCGGCCCCGCGCAGGCGGACGTGCCCGCGCGCCCCGAGGACCCGGAAGTCGACAAGGCGCTGCGCGAGGTCGAGGCGGAGCTGGCGACCCGCTGGGGCGAGACCAAGCTGGAGCCCTCGGTCAGCAGGATCTCCGCGCTGATGGACCTGCTGGGCGACCCCCAGCGCTCGTACCCCTCGATCCACATCACGGGCACCAACGGCAAGACCTCCACCGCCCGCATGATCGAGTCCCTGCTCGGCGCCTTCGAGCTGCGCACCGGCCGCTACACCAGCCCCCATGTGCAGTCGATCACCGAGCGGATCAGCCTGGACGGCGCCCCGGTCTCCGCCGAGCGGTTCATCGAGACGTACCAGGACATCAAGCCGTACGTCGAGATGGTGGACGCCGCCCAGGAGTACCGGCTGTCCTTCTTCGAGGTCCTCACCGGCATGGCGTACGCCGCGTTCGCGGACGCGCCGGTCGACGTGGCCGTCGTCGAGGTCGGCATGGGCGGCTCCTGGGACGCCACCAACGTGATCGACGGTGACGTCGCCGTCGTCACCCCGATCGGCCTGGACCACACCGACCGGCTCGGCGAGACCACCGGCGAGATCGCCGGCGAGAAGGCCGGCGTCATCAAGCAGGGCGCCACCGTGATCCTGGCCCAGCAGCCGGTGGACGCCGCCCAGGTGCTGCTGAAGAAGGCCGTGGAGGTCGACGCCACCGTGGCCCGCGAGGGCCTGGAGTTCGGCGTCGTGGCCCGCCAGGTGGCCGTCGGCGGACAGCTCGTCACCCTGCGCGGCCTCGGCGGCGAGTACCCCGAGGTCTACCTCCCGCTGCACGGCGCCCACCAGGCGCACAACGCGGCCGTGGCGCTCGCCGCCGTGGAGGCCTTCTTCGGCGTCGGCGCCCAGCGCGCCGAACCGCTGGACGCCGACACCGTCCGCAAGGCCTTCGCCGCCGTCTCCTCCCCGGGCCGCCTGGAGGTCGTACGGCGGTCCCCCACCGTCGTCCTGGACGCCGCGCACAACCCGGCCGGCGCCGAGGTCACCGCCGAGGCGGTGCGCGAGGCGTTCGACTTCACCCGGCTGATCGGTGTCGTCGGCGCGAGCGCCGACAAGAACGTGCGAGGCCTGCTGGAGGCCTTCGAGCCGATCTTCGCCGAGATCGTCGTCACCCGGAACTCCAGCCACCGCGCCATGGACGCGGACGAACTGGCCGCCATCGCCGTCGAGGTCTTCGGCGACGAGCGGGTCCAGGTCGAGCCGCGGCTGCCCGACGCCCTGGAGGCCGCGATCACGCTGGCCGAGGAGGAGGGCGAGTTCGCGGGCGGCGGGGTGCTCGTCACCGGTTCCGTCATCACGGTCGGCGAGGCCCGGCTGCTGCTGGGCAAGGGCTGAGGAGTCCGACGTGCGTACGCTCTGTTCATCCACTCTGATCGGCGAGTTCTTCGTCATCGGCTTCGCCGGCCTGGTCGCCATGAAGGACCCGGGCCTGTCGGTCTCCACCGTCTGGCTGGTCAGCGGCATCGCCATGGTCCTGTGCGTGCTGCTGTGCGGCATGGTGACCCGCCCCGGCGGCGTCGCCCTCGGCTGGGCGCTGCAGCTCGCCCTGATCGCCTCCGGCGTCTTCGTGCCGACCATGTACTTCATGGGCGTGGTGTTCGCGGCCCTGTGGTGGGCCTCGGTGCATTACGGGAGGAAGGTGGACGAGGCCAAGGCCCGGTTCGCCGCCCAGGCCGAGTCCTCGGCTGACGCTGCGTAACGGGCGCCCGGACACGCCCTGTAACCTCGTCCCACCGCACACGTCCCACGCGTAAGGAGTCCCCTCGTGAGCCAGCGCACCCTCGTCCTGCTCAAGCCCGACGCCGTCCGTCGCGGCCTGACCGGCGAGATCATCAGCCGAATCGAGCGCAAGGCCGGCTGGCAGATCACCGCGCTGGAGCTGCGCGACCTCGACCAGGAGACCCTGGAGCAGCACTACGGCGAGCACAAGGGCAAGCCCTTCTACGAGCCGCTGGTCGCGTTCATGTCCTCCGGCCCCGTGGTGGCCCTGATCGTCGAGGGCGAGCGGGTCATCGAGGGCGTGCGCCAGCTCGCCGGCCCGACCGACCCGATCGCGGCCCAGCCCGGTTCCATCCGCGGCGACTTCGGTGTGATCGTCCGGGAGAACCTGATCCACGCCTCCGACTCCGAGGAGTCCGCGGAGCGCGAGGTGAAGATCTTCTTCCCGGGCCGCGCGTAAGTACCGGCGATAGAGGGAACGGGCGCCCCCGAACGCCCGTCTCCACAAGCGGGGCGGCCCGCCATCTGGTGACAATGGCGGAGACCCTCGCGCAGTGTTCGTGCAGGCGCGTTTACGATGGAAGCCTTCACGGAACAGCACCCGCCTCGCCTGCCTGACATGCCCTCAAAAGCTCGGGAAGGCCAGATGAATCCGGATGGGGAACTCAATGTCGTTCATCGGCCGTGACATGGCTGTCGACCTCGGGACCGCCAACACGCTGGTGTACGTCAGGGGTCGCGGAATCGTTCTCAACGAGCCGTCCGTCGTCGCCATCAACACCAACACCGGCGGCATCCTGGCGGTCGGCGCCGAAGCGAAGAAGATGATCGGCCGGACGCCGGGGAACATCGTGGCGGTCCGGCCGCTGAAGGACGGCGTCATCGCCGACTTCGAGATCACCGAGCGGATGCTGCGCTACTTCATTCTGAAGATCCACAAGCGGCGGTATCTGGCCCGGCCGCGGGTCGTCGTCTGTGTGCCCTCGGGCATCACGGGCGTCGAGCGCCGCGCGGTCATCGAGGCCTCCACCCAGGCCGGCGCCCGCCAGGTGCACATCATCGAGGAGCCCATGGCCGCGGCCATCGGTTCCGGCCTGCCGGTCCACGAGGCCACGGGCAACATGGTGGTGGACATCGGCGGCGGCACCACGGAGGTCGCGGTCATCTCCCTCGGCGGCATCGTCACCGCCCAGTCCATCAGGGTGGCGGGCGACGAGCTGGACAACGCGATCATCCAGTACATCAAGAAGGAGTACAGCCTTCTGCTGGGTGAGCGCACCGCCGAGCAGATCAAGATCACCATCGGTTCGGCGTATGAACTCGACGCCGACGAGCACACCGAAGTCCGCGGCCGGGACCTGGTGTCCGGGCTGCCCAAGACCGTCGTCATCTCGGCCGCCGAGGTCCGCAAGGCGATCGAGGAGCCGGTCAACGCGATCGTGGACGCGGTCAAGACGACCCTGGACAAGTGCCCGCCGGAGCTGTCCGGCGACATCATGGACCGGGGCATCGTGCTGACCGGCGGCGGCGCCCTGCTGCGCGGCCTGGACGAGCGGCTGCGCCGCGAGACCGGCATGCCGATCCACATCGCCGAGGACCCGCTGGACAGCGTCGCGCTCGGATCCGGAAAGTGCGTCGAGGAGTTCGAAGCGCTCCAGCAGGTTCTGGACGCCCAGCCGCGCCGATGACGAGGCGCTTCGATTCCGCCGTACGAGATGTTCTCCTCTCGTGCGGCGGATCGTTGATATAGAGGCATAAGCTCCCCAAACGGGCCGCTTGGATTTGCGCCGCACGTTTCGCGCTTTTTCCGGGGGGTCCGACGAATTCCTACTTGAGGAAGGGCACGGCCGCCGCACGTGAGGGACACCAAAGAGAGCCGGCTGCTCCTGGTCCTGCTGATCGCCGTAGCGTTCGCGTTGATCACGGTGGATATCCGAGGGGGCCGGAACTCCCCGGTCGACGGTGCCCGGCAGGCCGCGGCCACCGTGTTCGGCCCGGTGGAGGACGGACTGTCCTCCGCGGTCGAACCGGTGGGCAACGCGGTCTCGGCGATCCGCGACTCGGACGAGCGGCACAGCAGGCTCGCCACGCTGGAGAGGGAGAACGCGGCCCTCAAGGCGAAGCTCGGCAGCGACGACCGCAGCCGCAGCCGCCTGAACCAGCTCGACAGCATGCTGAAGCTCGCGGGCGAGGGCCAGTACGGCATCAAGGGCGCCCAGGTCGTCGCCATAGGGTCGGCGCAGGGCTTCTCCTGGACCATCACCATCGACGTCGGCGCGAGCGACGGCATCAAGCGGGACATGACCGTGCTCAACGCCGACGGCCTGGTCGGCCGGGTCACCACGGTCGGGCCGGACACCTCCACCGTGCTGCTCGCCAACGACCCGGACTTCACCGTCGGCACCCGCATGGAGGGCAGCGACGAACTCGGCTTCGCCTCCGGGCAGGGCGACCGTCCGCTGCGCGTCCAACTCCTCAACGGCAAGGCCGAGGTGAAGAAGGGCGACCGCCTGGTCACCTTCGGCTCGGAGTCCGACAAGCCGTTCGTGCCGGGCGTGCCGGTCGGCGTGGTCTCCCGCGTCGACCCCTCCGGCGGCGGTCTGACCCGCACCCTGTACGTCACTCCGTACGTCAGCTTCACCAAGCTCGACATCGTCGGCGTGGTGGTCCAGGCGCCGAAGAAGGACCCGCGCGACGAGGTCCTGCCGACCAAGCCCAAGCCGGTCCCGACGCCCACCGTGACCGTCACCGTCACCCCGTCCGCGGGCGCGAACTCCGGCGACCAGTCGCAGTCCGGCGGGTCCCCGTCCGACTCGTCGGGGACCGACGCACCGCAGACCGACCAGTAGCCGTAGGAGCTCAATCCCCATGCGTGTCAACCGGATCCTGCTCTCCGTGCCGCTGGTGGTGGTCGCCCTGGTGATCCAGGTGAGCGTCCTCGCCCGCCTCCATCTGCCGGGCGCCGTCCCCGATCTGCTGCTGCTGACCGTCCTCGGCCTCGCCATGGTGTACGGCCATGTCGGCGGCGCTCTCGTCGGGTTCGCCGCCGGTCTGCTGGCCGACCTGGCCCCGCCCGCCGACCACGCGGCCGGCCGCTACGCGCTGGTGCTCTGTGTTACCGGCTACTTCGCCGGGCTGATCAAGCCGGAGAACGGCCGGCTGAAGTCGGCGACCGGCCCGATGGCCGTGGTGGTCGTCGCCGCGATCGGCTCCACGCTGCTGTACGCCGGGGTGGGCGCCCTGGTCGGTGACACCGCCGCCCGCCATGTCGGCCTGCCCGGCCTGCTGGTCTCGGCCGCCCTGTACGACCTGCTGCTGGCCCCGTTCGTGGTCCCGGCGGTGATGTGGCTGGCCCGCCGCTGCGACAACGACCCGCTGGCCGAGACCGCCACCAGCGCCAAGGCGGCCGACATCTCCTCGGGCTGGCTGTCCTCCGGCACCGGGCTGCGCATCGGCAGCCAGCGCTCCGGCCTCGGCGCGCTCAAGGCCAAGGCCCGCACCCGCTCCGCCCGGGTCGGCCGCATCAAGGGGGTCAAGCGGCTGTGAACGCGCGTCAGGCTCCCGCGGGGCCGGGGGGATTCACTCGAACGGGTCGGCGTTCGCGGAACGCGGGCTCACAGACTGATCGTTCATCATTCGTACGCGCGCGGTGCGTTCGCACACATGCGCCGCGCGTCCGGACTTCCGTGCGCTGAGAGGGGGAGCAGCCGCAGTGACCAACATCCCCGAGACCGGCCGGACCCCACGGGTCCAGATCCGGCTCGTCGTGATCCAGATCCTCGTCCTCTCGCTGCTCGGCACGCTCGGCGGCCGGCTGTGGTACCTCCAGATCCGGGAGGGCGCCCAGTACCAGAAGGAGGCCTCGGGGAACCACGTCCAGCAGGTCGTCCAGCCCGCCGTGCGCGGCGACATCCTGGACGCCCGCGGCGTGCCCCTCGCGGACAACGAGACCCGTCTGGTGGTCTCCGCCTCCCGCACCGACCTGCTCAAACAGAAGGACGACGGCAAGGCGGTCCTGACCAAGCTGGCCGGGGTCCTCGGCATGCCCGCCGAGGACGTCCTGCAGAAGGTCCGCCTCTGCGACGCCCAGACCCCCCAGCCGTGCTGGAACGGATCGCCGTACCAGCCGATCCCGATCACCGACAAGGCCACGCCCCGCCAGGCACTGGCGATCCGCGAGCGCTCCGAGGACTTCCCCGGCATCACCGCCGAGCCCGAGGCCGTGCGCCGCTATCCCGGCCCCGGCAAGTCCAACACCGCGCAGGTCCTCGGCTACCTCTCCCCGGTCACCGACGACGAGATCCAGAAGGCCAAGGACACCAGCTCGCCCTATCTGCGTTCGGACATGGTCGGCCGCTCCGGCCTGGAGCGGCAGTACGACAAGGAACTGCGCGGCAAGGCCGGCGTGACCCGCTACGAGGTGGACAACCTCGGCCGGGTCATCGGCAAGGCCAAGTCGGACGCGGCGCAGCCCGGTTCGAACCTGGTCACCAGCATCGACTCCCGCGTCCAGCGCGTCGCGGAGTACGAACTGGACAAGGCGATGAAGGCCGCCCGCCAGCAGTTCGACACCATCACCGGCGAGAACTACAAGGCCGACTCGGGCGCCGTGGTCGTGATGGAGGCCAAGACCGGCCGCATCGTCGCCATGGCCTCGGCCCCCACCTACGATCCGAACGCGTGGGTGGGCGGCATCTCCGCCAAGGACTACCAGGCCCTCACCGGCAAGAACTCCGACTACCCGCTGCTCAACCGGGCCATCCAGGGTCAGGCCGCGCCCGGCTCGACCTTCAAGGTGGTCTCCACGGCCGCCGCCGTCCAGGCGGGCTACGAGTGGGACGGCGGCTACCCGTGCACCAGCGACTACCGGGTGGGCAACCAGGTCTTCAAGAACTTCGAGGGCGAGAACTTCGGCGACATCTCGCTGGGCCGCGCCCTGGAGGTCTCCTGCGACACCGTCTTCTACGGCCTCGCCGACCGGGAGTGGAAGAAGGACGGCGGCATCAACCCCAAGAAGGGCCGGCCGAAGGACTACTTCTTCAAGACCGCCCACCAGTTCGGCCTCGGGAAGCCGACCGGTGTCGACCTGCCCAACGAGCTGGGCGGCCGCGTCCCCGACCGCCAGTGGAAGCTGGACTACTGGAAGGCCAACAAGGACTCCTGGTGCAAGACCGGCAAGAAGGACGGCAGCTACGTCGAGAAGATCGCCTACGAGAACTGCCTCGAAGGCAACAAGATGCGCGAGGGTGACGAGATCAACTACTCCATCGGCCAGGGCGACACCCTCGTCACCCCGATCCAGGAGGCGATGATCTACGGCGCCGTCGCCAACGGCGGCACCGAGTACGTCCCGACCATCGGCAAGGCGGTCGTCAGCGCCGACGGCAAGACCGTCCAGGAGATCAAGCCCCAGGTGCAGCGCAAGCTGCCGGTCACCCAGGCCACCCTCAAGGGCATGGACGACGCCTTCGCGGGCGTCATCACCCGGGGTACGGCGGCCTGGAAGTTCAGCGGCTGGCCCCAGGACAAGATCCCGCTGCACGGCAAGACCGGTACGGCGGAGGTCTACGGCAAGCAGACCACCTCCTGGATGGCCACCTACTCCAAGGACTACACGGTGATCATGACGATCGCCCAGGCCGGTACGGGTTCCGGCGCCTCCGGTGAGGCCGTGCGCAACATCTACAGCGCGCTCTACGGCGTCCAGGGCGACGGCTCCGTCGACAACGGGAAGGCGCTGTTGCCCCAGCCGCAGAAGACCCTGCCGAAGGTCCGCACGGACGGCACCATCGTCGCGCCGCCGGTCCCCAAGGACGCGGCGAAGGACACCGAGGCCGCCCAGAAGAACAACCCGAGCAACGGGGGCGACCAGCAGCCCGCCGGCACCGCCCCGCCGACCAACGGCAACAGCGACGCCCGAAGGCGGCGACCACGCCGCAAGCGCGGAAGCCGGAGGATGCCCTCATGACCGGCGCGAACAGCTTCTCCGTCTCCGGGTACGGACCCGCGCGGGCCGGCTGGACCCGGCTCTTCGCCCGCGACTCGGTGGCCCGGCGCCTGGACTGGCCGATACTGCTGGCCGCGGTCGCCCTGTCGCTGATGGGCTCGCTGCTGGTCTTCTCGGCGACCCGCAACCGCACCGAGATCAACCAGGGAGACCCGTACTTCTTCCTGGAACGCCACCTGATGAACCTGGGCATCGGGTTCGCCCTGATGCTCGGCACCCTCTGGCTGGGCCACCGCGCCCTGCGCAACGCGGTGCCGGTGCTCTACGGCGCCTCCGTCCTGCTCGCCCTGGTGGTGCTCACCCCGCTCGGCGCGACCATCAACGGCCAGCGCAACTGGATCGTGATCGGCGGCTTCTCCGTCCAGCCCGCCGAGTTCCTCAAGATCGCGATCATCCTCGGCATGGCGATGCTGCTGTCCGCGCGGGTCGACGCGGGCGACAAGCCGTACCCGGACCACCGCACCGTGGCCCAGGCCCTGGGCCTCGCGGCCGTGCCCTGCATGATCCTGCTGCTGATGCCCGACCTCGGCTCGGTGCTGGCGATGGTGGCCATCATCCTGGGCGTGCTGCTCGCCTCCGGCTCCTCCAACCGCTGGGTGTTCGGGCTGCTCGCCACCGGCGTGGTCGGCTGCGTCGCCATCTGGCAGCTGCACATCCTGGACCAGTACCAGATCAACCGCTTCGCGGCCTTCGCCAACCCGGACCTGGACCCGGCCGGCGTCGGCTACAACACCAACCAGGCCCGCATCGCCATCGGCTCCGGCGGACTGACCGGCGCCGGGCTCTTCCACGGCTCGCAGACCACCGGCCAGTTCGTGCCCGAGCAGCAGACCGACTTCGTGTTCACCGTCGCGGGAGAGGAACTGGGCTTCCTGGGCGCCGGGTTCATCATCTTCCTGATCGGCGTCATCCTGTGGCGGGCCTGCCGGATCGCCCGGGACTCGACGGAGCTGTACGGCACCATCGTCGCCGCGGGAATCGTGGCCTGGTTCGCCTTCCAGGCGTTCGAGAACATCGGCATGACCCTCGGCATCATGCCGGTCACCGGTCTGCCACTGCCGTTCGTGTCGTACGGCGGATCATCGATGTTCGCGGTGTGGGTGGCCGTGGGACTGCTCCAGTCGATCAAGGTGCAGCGGCCGATGTCGGCGTGAAGCCGTTCCCCGGGCGCGGGGCGGGACTTCTTCCGCCCCGCGCCCGGGACGCCCCCTGCCGCCCCCGCCCGCCGCGCACTAGATTCGCTTCATGGCGGAGACGAAACGCGAGATCGAGCGCAAGTACGAATCCGATGACAGCGGGCTGCCCGACCTGACCGGTGTCGGCGGGGTGGCGGCCGTACTCGACAAGGGCCTGGCCGAGCTGGACGCCACCTACTACGACACCGCCGACCAGCGCCTCGCCGCCGCCTTCCTCACCCTGCGCCGCCGCACCGGCGGCTCCGACGCCGGCTGGCATCTCAAGCTCCCGGTCGCCCCCGGGGTCCGCGACGAGGTCCGGGCACCCCTCTCCGACACCCTCCCCGAGGAACTCGCCGCCCTGGTCCGCTCCCGGGTCCGGGAGGCCGAACTGGTCCCGCTGGTCAGGCTGCGCTCCGCCCGGGACGTGCGCCACCTGGTGGACGCGGACGGCGCCCTGCTGGCCGAGGCGAGCGTCGACGCCGTGACCGCCGAGCGGCTCACCGGCGCGGGCGGGACCGTCCAGTGGACCGAGATCGAGGTGGAACTGGCCGACGGGGGAGACCCGGCCTTCCTCGACCAGGTGGAGAAACGGCTGACCAGAGCAGGCGTACGGCCGTCCGCCGCACCGTCCAAACTGGTCCGCGCCCTGGAGCGCACAGGAGCCCGCCGCACACCTCCCGAGCCCGCCGCACCGGCCACCGCCGGCGACCACGTCCTCGCCTACCTTCGCGCCCAGCGGGACGCCCTGGTCGCCCTCGACCCCGCCGTCCGCCTCGGCACCCCCGACGCCGTGCACCGGATGCGGGTCGCCACTCGCCGCGCCCGCAGCACCCTGCGCACCTTCCGCGCCGTCCTCGACCGGGCCGTCACCGATCCGGTCGCGGCCGAGCTGAAGTGGCTCGCCGGCGAGCTGGGCGTCGACCGCGACCAGGAGGTGCTCGCCGACCGCCTGACCGCGGCCCTCGGCGCCCTCCCGCCCGCCCTGGCGACAGGGTTGGTCCACGACCGCCTCGCGTCCTGGGCCCGGACCCGCGGGGCCGGCGCCCACGCCCACCTCACCGGCGTCCTGGACTCCTCCCGCCACCTCGCCCTCCTGAACACCCTGGACGCCCTCCTCGCGGACCCGCCGCTGCGCGAGGCGGCCGCGCGGAAACCGCGGAAGACGCTCGCCAAGGCGGTGGAGAAGGACCTGGCGCGGCTCACCGCCGTGGTCGAGCGGGCCCTGAGCCTCCCGCCCGGCGAGGACCGCGACCTCGCCCTGCACGAGTCCCGCAAGAAGGCCAAGCGCACCCGGTACGCCGCCGAGGCCGCCACCCCCGCCCTCGGCGCCCCCGCCCGCGACCTCACCGCCGCCATGAAGTCCCTCACCACCCTCCTCGGCGACCACCAGGACAGCGTGATGGCCCGCCGCGCCCTGTGCGAGCTGGCCGCGGTGGCCCATGCGGCGGGCGAGAACGCGTTCCCGTACGGGGTGCTGTACGGCAGGGAGGAGGCCCGGGCGGCGGCCGCGGAGGCGGAGCTGCCCGCGCGGTGGCGGGAGGCCGGGGACCGCTGGCCGAGCTGACCGTTCGGAGGAAGCCCGCGGGCGGGTTACGCTGGATGGTCACCCCTGTCAGCTCATGAAGGTTCGCGAGATGCCTGTCGAGTCGGTTTTCCCGCAGCTCGAAGCTCTGCTCCCGCACGTGCAGAAGCCGATCCAGTACGTAGGTGGAGAACTCAACTCCACCGTCAAGGACTGGGACGAGTGCGACGTCCGCTGGGCGCTCATGTACCCGGACGCCTACGAGGTCGGTCTGCCCAACCAGGGCGTCATGATCCTCTACGAGGTGCTCAACGAGCAGGACGGCGTCCTCGCCGAGCGCACGTACAGCGTGTGGCCGGACCTGGAGGCGCTGATGCGCGAGCACCGCGTCCCGCAGTTCACCGTGGACGGCCACCGGCCGGTGAAGGCCTTCGACGTGTTCGGGCTGAGCTTCTCCACGGAGCTGGGCTACACGAACATGCTCACCGCGCTGGACCTGGCCGGCATCCCGCTGGAGTCCAAGGACCGCACCGTGGACGACCCGATCGTCCTGGCCGGCGGCCACGCGGCCTTCAACCCGGAGCCGATCGCCGACTTCATCGACGCGGCGATCATCGGCGACGGCGAGCAGGCCGTCCTGGACATGACCCGGATCATCCGGGAGTGGAAGGCCGAGGGCCGCCCCGGCGGCCGCGAGGAGGTCCTCTTCCGCCTGGCGAAGACGGGCGGGGTGTACATCCCGGCGTTCTACGACGTCGAGTACCTCCCCGACGGCCGTATCGGCCGCGTCGTCCCGAACAAGTCGGGCGTGCCGTGGCGGGTCTCCAAGCACACCGTCATGGACCTGGACGAATGGCCGTACCCCAAGCAGCCCCTCGTCCCGCTGGCCGAGACGGTCCATGAGCGCATGTCGGTGGAGATCTTCCGCGGCTGCACCCGCGGCTGCCGCTTCTGCCAGGCGGGCATGATCACCCGCCCGGTGCGCGAGCGTTCGATCACGGGCATCGGCGACATGGTCGACAAGGGCCTGAAGGCCACCGGCTTCGAAGAGGTCGGCCTGTTGTCGCTGTCCTCCGCGGACCACTCGGAGATCGGTGACATCGCCAAGGGCCTGGCGGACCGCTACGAGGACGACAAGATCGGCCTCTCGCTCCCCTCCACCCGCGTGGACGCCTTCAACGTCGACCTGGCCAACGAGCTGACCCGTAACGGCCGCCGCTCCGGCCTGACCTTCGCCCCCGAGGGCGGCTCCGAGCGCATGCGCAAGGTCATCAACAAGATGGTCTCGGAGGACGACCTGATCCGTACGGTCGCCACGGCCTACGGCAACGGCTGGCGCCAGGTGAAGCTGTACTTCATGTGCGGCCTGCCCACGGAGACCGACGACGACGTCCTGCAGATCGCCGACATGGCGACCCACGTCATCCAGAAGGGCCGCGAGGTCTCGGGCGCCAACGACATCCGCTGCACCGTCTCGATCGGCGGCTTCGTCCCCAAGCCCCACACCCCCTTCCAGTGGGCCCCGCAGCTGTCGGCGGAGGAGACGGACGCGCGCCTGGAGAAGCTGCGCGACAAGATCCGCGGCGACAAGAAGTACGGCCGCTCCATCGGCTTCCGCTACCACGACGGCAAGCCCGGCATCGTCGAGGGCCTGCTGTCCCGCGGCGACCGCCGCATCGGCGACGTGATCCGCGCCGTCTACGAGGACGGCGGCCGCTTCGACGGCTGGCGCGAGCACTTCTCCTACGACCGCTGGATGGCCTGCGCCGACAAGGCCCTCGCGCCCCACGGCGTCGACGTCGACTGGTACACCACCCGCGAGCGCACCTACGAGGAGGTCCTCCCCTGGGACCACCTCGACTCCGGCCTCGACAAGGACTGGCTCTGGGAGGACTGGCAGGACGCCCTCGACGAAACCGAGGTCGACGACTGCCGCTGGACCCCGTGCTTCGACTGCGGCGTCTGCCCGCAGATGGACACCTCCATCCAGATCGGCCCGACCGGCAAGAAGCTGCTGCCGCTCACGGTCAAGAAGTAGCCGTGAGGCGTCCGGATCTTCCGGTCCGGGCGCCTTACGGGGTCAGTCCAGGTCGGCCTGCCACAGGTCGGGGCCGAAGACCTCGTACTGGATGTCGTGGGGGGCCACGCCGTGGTCGATCAGGCGGCTGCGTACGGCCTGCATGAAGGGGAGGGGGCCGCAGAGGTAGTACACGGCGTCGTCGGCCAGGTCGACGGCGGTGGGGTCCATCAGGCCCTCGAAGACCCCGTCCACCGGTTCCATGCTCTGCGCGCCCTTCTCGTACCAGAGGTACATCCGGGCGTTCTTCAGCGCCAGCACGTCGTTGACGACCTGGCGGCGCAGCGGGAACTGGCTCTCCTCGAGGTCGGCGTGGAGCACGGTGATCGACAGTCCGGACTCGGCCGCCGCCAGGTGGGAGATCATGCCCGCCATGGGGGAGATGCCGATGCCCGCGCTGGCGAAGACCACCGGGCGCCCGGCGTCGTCGAGCACGACGTCGCCGTACGGCAGGGACAGCGACACCCTGTCGCCCACGTCCACGGAGTCGTGCAGGAGCGTCGACATCTCGCCGTCCGGATCGCCGCCCTCGCCGCGCACCCGCTTCACGGAGAACTGGCGGTGCTCCCCGTCGTCGGCGCGGGTGAGGCTGTACTGGCGGGGCTGAAGCGTGCCATCGGGCATCCGCATCCGCACGGGTGACGTACTGGCCGGGCAGCGACGTCTTCACCAGGCGGTCGTCGGTGCGCCGCACGACGAAGGTCACCACGTCGTCGCTCTCCCGGATCCTGCGGACGACCTCCCAGTCCCGCCACACCGTCTCCGGCCGCACCCCGCGCGCGCTGTACAGGCCGCGTTCCTGGTTGATCAGGGCGTTGGCCATGAGCCAGTACACCTCGTCCCAGGCCGCGGCGACGTCCGGGGTGACCGCGTCGCCCAGGACGTCCCCGATCGCCCACATGAGGTTGTCGTGGACGACCTGGTACTGGTCCGGGCGGATGCCGAGCGAGGCGTGTTTGTGGGCGATCCGGCGGAGCAGCTGTTCCGGTACCCGCTCGGGCGTCTCCACCAGGGTCGTCGCGAACGCGGCGACCGACCCGGCGAGGGCTTGCTGTTGCTGGCCGTTCACCTGGTTGCCCCGGTTGAACACGCCGTCCATCAGCTCCGGATGCTCGGTGAACAGCCGCTTGTAGAAGCGCTGCGCGATCTCGCCGATGTGCTCGCCGACGACCGGCAACGTCGCGGTGATGACAGGGCGCGACTGGTCGGAAAGCATGTCACTTCCCCTCTGTGGCGCGGGAGGGTTCGTCTCGTCTGCCCCCGGTACCCCTGGCGGTCCCGTCCGACACGTTCGCCCGCTCAGTCGTCCGGCGGGGGCCCGGCGCGCCGGCGGGTGACCTGGCGGCGGGCCGTGCGCCAGCGCGAGCGCGCCTGGTCGACCATGGCGTCCCACTGGCGGCGCACCTCGTCGTCCGGGGTGCGTTCGCCGTGGGAGATGCGGGTGAGTTCGTCGCGGACCTCCCGGCCCACCACGGAGGCGCCGACGACGCAGAGCATGACCGCGAACAGGGCGGAGATCATCGCGAAGACGGCGCCGACGACTCCGTAGCGGTGGGCGGAGGTGTTGAAGAGGTGGGGGAGGTAGAGGGTCGCGCCCACGGAGTAGACCGCGATGGCCACGGCGCCGGTGACGCCGAAGGGGACCAGGTCGCGCCAGGCGATGCGGCGGGCGGACAGCAGGACGCCGCTCCAGACGAGGAAGACCGCGGTCACCGGCAGCTCGGCGACCGCGCTGAGCACATGCGCCCGGCTCTCGTTCGGCAGGGACTGGATCAGGCCGCTGATCGCCATGTAGCAGGCGCCGGAGAGCAGCCAGCCCAGGCCGTTGCGGGTGTTGCGCACGCTGAGGGACGTCAGCTCCCAGGTCTGTTCGAACAGGCGTTGCAGGGCCCGGGTGAAGCTCAGTGCCGAGACCGCGAGGAACAGCACCCCGATGACGCTGACGTCCGCCTTCTCCTCCTCGGGGGCGAAGAGCGAGTCGACCGCCGCGGCGCCCTCGCCCGTGAGGCCGTACCGCGTGATCAGCTGCTGCGCGATGTCGTACGAGCCGACGCTGGTCAGCACCGCGGCGCCCAGGATCACCAGCGGTACCAGCGCGGTCAGGGCGCTGGAGGCGAGGGCCATGGAGCGGTCGAAGCCCGCGATGCGCTGGAACCGGCCCAGCGCCCGCAGCGTGAACGCAGGACGCAGCCAGAAGGTGAGGGTCCTGAGCAGGCGCCGGCCGCGGTTCTCCGCCGTCGTAGCCTCCGGGGATCGTTCGGAGCGGGGCAAAGTGATCGAAAGGGGTGGCTGTGAAGGGTAGCCGGACCTCCCCGTTCCACCCCTGGTCGACACGAGGGGAACCTCAGGGCCGCGCGGCACGTACTCTTGGTAGGAGGTACGACCGCTCTCACGAAGGACTAGGACACTGGGCAAGCGACAGCCCGAAGGCCCGCCGCCCGCACCCGCGGTGCAGCGCATCCGACTGCGCTACACCAAGCGCGGCCGCCTGAGGTTCACCAGCCACCGAGACTTCCAGCGCGCCTTCGAGCGTGCGCTGCGCCGTGCCGAGGTGCCCATGGCATATTCGGCCGGATTCACGCCGCACCCGAAGGTGTCGTATGCCAATGCCGCACCCACCGGCACCGGCAGTGAGGCGGAGTACCTGGAGATCGCGCTCACCGCGTCGCGCGACCCCGAGAAACTGCGCGTCCTCCTCGACGAGTCGCTGCCCACCGGGCTCGACATCGTCGACGCGGTCGAGGCACACACCTCGGGTCTCGCCGACCGGCTGACGGCCTCCGTCTGGGAGCTCAGGCTCACCGGAGTCGATCCGGCCGACGCCGAGCGCGCGGTCGAGGCCTTCAACGGGGCCGGGTCCGTCGAGGTACAGCGCATGACCAAGAACGGTGTGCGCACCTTCGACGCCCGCCCGGCCGTGGCGAGCCTTCAGGCGCACGGCGCACCGGCCGATGGGCCGACCGACCAGCCCTGTGCGATACTGCGGCTGGTTGTTCGGCACGTGACGCCTGCCGTACGACCCGACGACGTCCTGTCCGGTCTTCGCGCCGTGGCCGACCTGGCGCCGCCGGTCCCCGCAGCGGTGACCAGGCTGGCGCAGGGGCTGTTCGATGAAGAGACCGGCACGGTGACCGACCCGCTCGCGCCCGACCGCGAGGCAGCCACGGCCCTGACGGCCGCACCGGCTGCCGCCGCGACGGCGCCGGCGCCGGAAGGTCCCGCGTAGGACGGACGTCGTAGCGCCGCCCTCGTACTCGGGAGCCACCTGGGTCGGGCAGCGCACCGACCAGAAGACTTTCGCCAGGCCGTACCGACAAGGCGTACGGAACCGGCGAGACAGGACACAGAGTGCTCCCGTGCGGCGCCCGCGCCCCGGACGGCGGCCATCGCGCATCGCGCGGGCCGTGGACGTCACCGGTGGACGGCCCCTTCGGGCCGGTGCCGGACCCAGGCGCGGCGCCCGGGAGCCTGACGGGAGAAACGCCCGCATGCTCGAGCCGACCGAACCCACCGAGGGTTCCGAACTCAACACTCCGAGCGACACCCTGCCGCCGCGCAGGCGTCGCCGTGCCGCTTCCCGCCCGGCGGGTCCGCCCGTCGCGGGGGAGGCGCCCGCCGAGGTCACCGTCCCGGCCATACCGGCCGCGGACACGGAGGTGACCGACGAGGCCACCGAGGCCGAGGAGGCCGCCGCCGTCGCGGCCGCGGAACCGGAAGAGACCGCCGCGGCCCAGGCCGCCGAGGAGACCGCGCCCGCCGGCCGCACCCGCCGCCGTGCCACCCGCCGCGCGTCCGCGCCCGCCGGGGCGCCCGCCACCGAGGCCGTCGAGCCCGCGGAGACCGTCGTGCCGGCCGAGGCCGCCGAGGTCGCCGACGGCGGCGAGGTCGTCGTCGGCGAGGAGGCCGCGCCGCGCCGCACCCGCCGCCGGGCCACGCGCAGCGTCGCGACGCCGAGCGCGGTGGAGACGGAGGCCGCCGCCGTGGAGACCCCCGCCGAGGACGAGGCGCCCGCCGCGCGTCCGCGGCGCCGCACCAGCCGCCGTGCGGCCGGAACCGCCGCCCCCGAGGCCGCTGTTGCCGAGGCCGCTGCCACGGAGACCGCCGCGCCGGCCGCCGCCGAGGCCGAGCCGGCGCAGGAGGAGGCGCCCACCGCGCGTCCGCGTCGTCGTGCCACGCGCCGTGCGTCCGCGCCCGCCGGGGCGCCCGCCGCCGAGGCCCAGGCCGAGGAGAGCGTGGTCCCGGCCGTCGAGGAGCCGGTCGCCACCGCGACCGAGCCCGAGGCCGAGCCTGCCGCGCGTCCGCGTCGTCGTGCCACGCGCCGTGCGTCGGCACCGGCCGGTGCGCCCGCCGCCGAGGCCGTCGAGACCGTGGAGGCCGTCGAGCCCGCCGCCCCGGCAGCCGCCGAGGCCGTGACGGCCGACGAGGAGCCCGCCGCCGAGGCCGCGCCCGCCCGTACCCGCCGTCGCGCCACCCGCCGCGCCTCCGCGCCCGCCGGGGCGCCGAAGGCCGCCGAGGAGGCCCCGGCCACCGCCGAGCCGGCCGCCGAGGCCCAGGCCCCGGTCGCCGAGCCCGCCGCCGAGGTCCCGGCCCCCGCCACCGGGACCGAGGACGCGCTCGCCGAGGACGCCGCCCCGCGGCGCACCCGCCGGCGTGCCACCCGCCGGGTCTCCGCGCCCGAGGGCGCCCCCGCGGCCGAGGCCGCGCACACCCCGGAGGTCCCCGTCACCACGCACACCACCGAGCCCGCGCCGGCCGTCGAAGCCGTTCCGGCCGCCGCCGAGGCGTCCGGGGCCGCCGAGAGCGCCGCCCCGCGTCGCGCCCGGCGCCGGGCCGTGCGCCCCGCGTCCGGGTTCTCCGAGCCCGCGCGCGCCGCCGAGGCCGAGGAGGGCTCGCGTCGGCCCGCCCGTCCGGCCGTCGCCGTCTTCCAGGCGCCGGTGTTCGCCGAGCCGCGCTTCCAGACCCCGGAGCGGGCCGCCGCCGAGGCCGCGGCGGAGGCCACCGAGCCCGTCGCGGCGGAGGAGCCCGCGGAGCCCCAGCAGCGTGACGAGTACGCCGAGGAGCGCGCCGAGTCCGGCTCGCGCCGCCGTCGTCGCCGCCGCGCCGAGCGCGTCGAGACGGCCCCGCCCGTCGAGGCCGTCGAGGACGAGGACGAGGACGAGGAGCCGGAGGGCGCCGAGGGCGAGGCCGAGGACGCCGACGGCTACGAGGAGTCCTCCTCGCGCCGCCGTCGCCGCCGGGGCGGCCGTCGCCGCCGCCGCGGGGACGCCGCCGAGGGCGAGGGCGCCGAGGACGAGTCCGAGGAACTGGCCGCCGAGCAGGCTACGCAGGACGCCGAGGACACCGCCGAGCAGGAGGAAGAGGACGCCGAGGAGGCGCACGGCGAGGAGTCGGGCGGCTCCAGCGCCGGCAGCCGCCGTCGTCGGCGCCGTCGTCGCCGCGCCGGTGACACCTCCGCGGACACCGAGCCGTCCTCCGACGACCCGGAGCGTACGGTCGTCAAGGTCCGCGAGCCGCGCAAGCAGAGCGAGCCGTCCGACGAGGTGCAGTCCATCAAGGGCTCGACCCGTCTGGAGGCGAAGAAGCAGCGCCGCCGCGAGGGCCGTGAGCAGGGCCGCCGCCGCGTCCCGATCATCACCGAGGCCGAGTTCCTGGCCCGCCGTGAGGCCGTCGATCGCGTGATGGTCGTCCGCCAGCACGGCGAGCGCACCCAGATCGGCGTCCTTGAGGACAACGTGCTCGTGGAGCACTACGTCAACAAGGAGCAGTCGACCTCGTACGTCGGCAACGTGTACCTCGGCAAGGTGCAGAACGTGCTGCCGTCGATGGAGGCCGCCTTCATCGACATCGGCAAGGGCCGCAACGCCGTCCTGTACGCCGGTGAGGTCAACTTCGGCGCGCTCGGCATGGGCAACGGCCCGCGGCGCATCGAGTCCGCCCTCAAGTCCGGGCAGTCGGTGCTGGTGCAGGTCACCAAGGACCCGATCGGGCACAAGGGCGCGCGTCTGACCAGCCAGGTCTCCCTGCCGGGCCGCTACCTCGTGTACGTGCCCGAGGGCTCCATGACCGGCATCAGCCGCAAGCTGCCCGACACCGAGCGGGCCCGGCTGAAGACCATCCTCAAGAAGATCGTCCCCGAGGACGCGGGCGTCATCGTGCGCACCGCCGCCGAGGGCGCGAGCGAGGACGAGCTGCGCCGGGACGTCGAGCGGCTCCAGGCGCAGTGGGAGGACATCCAGAAGAAGGCCAAGAGCGGCAACGCGCCGACGCTGCTCTACGGCGAGCCGGACATGACCGTCCGGGTCGTGCGCGACATCTTCAACGAGGACTTCTCCAAGGTCATCGTCAGCGGTGGCGACGCCTGGGAGACGATCCACGGGTACGTCTCGCACGTCGCGCCGGACCTGGCGGGCCGCCTGTCCAAGTGGACCTCCGAGGTCGACGTCTTCGCCACCTACCGGATCGACGAGCAGCTCGCCAAGGCCCTGGACCGCAAGGTCTGGCTGCCCAGCGGCGGTTCGCTGGTGATCGACCGGACCGAGGCGATGGTCGTCATCGACGTCAACACCGGCAAGTTCACCGGCCAGGGCGGCAACCTGGAGGAGACGGTCACCAGGAACAACCTGGAGGCGGCCGAGGAGATCGTGCGTCAGCTGCGGCTGCGCGACCTCGGCGGCATCATCGTGATCGACTTCATCGACATGGTCCTGGAGTCCAACCGCGACCTGGTGCTGCGCCGCCTGCTGGAGTGTCTGGGCCGCGACCGTACGAAGCACCAGGTGGCCGAGGTGACCTCGCTGGGCCTGGTGCAGATGACCCGCAAGCGGGTCGGCCAGGGTCTGCTGGAGTCCTTCTCCGAGACCTGTGTGCACTGCAACGGCCGCGGTGTCATCGTCCACCTGGAGCAGCCCAGCTCCGGCGGTGGCGGCGGCAAGCGCAAGAAGCGCGGCCGTGGCGGCGAGGCGCAGGAGCAGCCGCACGAGCACGTGCACGAGACCGCCGCGGTTGCCGTGGAGACCGGCGAGGCCGTCGAGCCGGAGATCGAGACGGCCGCCGAGGTGGCCGCCGAGATCGCCGAGCCGGTCGCCCTCGCGGCCCCGGAGTTCGCGCCGGACGAGGAGCTGTACAGCAGCGTCGCCGAGGCGGAGGCGGCGGCCGGTCGCGGCCGTACCCGCCGCCGGGCGAGCCGCCGCGCGTCGGCCCCGGCGGGCGCGCCGAAGGCGGAGAAGTCCGCCCGGAAGGCCGCGGCGAAGAGTGCCGAGGCCGCCGCGCCGGCCGCCCAGGACGTCGCCGAGGCCGCCGTGCCGACCGCGCAGGACGTCACCGCCGAGGAGGCGGCGGCGCGCCCCGTGCGTCCCGAGCCGGCCGCCGAGGCGTTGGCCGAGCCCATGGCCGCCGAGGACCAGGTGGTTCCCGCTGCCGAGGCCGTCGAGGAGGCCGCGCCCAAGGGCCGTACGCGCCGTCGGGCGACCCGGAAGGTGTCCGCGCCGGCCGGTTCCCCCGCGGGTGCCGAGGCCACCGTGGTGACCGTCGCCGAGACCGCGCCCGCGGCCCCGGTGGCGGAGCCCGCCGCCGAGGAGGCGCCGGCGCCCGCCGAGAGCGCCGCCCCGGCCCGTGCGCGCCGCCGTGCGGTGCGGCAGGCCGCCGCGCCGACCGCGTCCGAGGAGGCGGCCGTCGTGGTCGTCCCGTCGGCGGCGGAGACTGCCGCCCCGGCCCCGGTGGAGGAGGCACCCGCCGAGGAGGCCCCGGTCCAGGAGGCTCCCGAGGAGGCCGCCGAGGAGGCTCCGGCCCCGGCCAAGAAGACCGCCCGCAAGGCGGCCAAGAAGGCCACGGCCAAGAAGGCGGCCACCAAGAAGACGGCGGCCACGAAGAAGACCGCCGCCAAGAAGACCGCCGCGAAGAAGACGACGGCGAAGAAGGCGGCCGCCAAGAAGACGGCGGCCAAGAAGACCGCGGCGGCCCCGCAGTCGACTTCCGTCGACTGACCGGTCACCGGCGCGTCGGGGTGCGGTCCTGTCCGGCAAGGAGAGGACCGCACCTGTTTTTCCAGCGGGCCGGGGCACCGCGCCCCCGGCCCGCGCCCCTGAACCGAAGGAGAGAACCGCGATGATAGGCCTCGTGCTGGCGGCCGGCGCCGGACGGCGTCTGCGCCCCTACACGGACACCCTGCCCAAGGCCCTGGTGCCGGTCGGCGCGGAGGACGGGCCCGAGGCCGTCTCTGTCCTGGACCTGACCCTCGGCAACTTCGCGGAGATCGGTCTGACCGAGGTCGCGGTCATCGTCGGCTACCGCAAGGAGGCCGTCTACGCGCGCAAGGCCGAGTTCGAGGAGAAGTACGGCCTGAAGCTCACCCTGATCGACAACGACAAGGCCGAGGAGTGGAACAACGCCTACTCCCTGTGGTGCGGGCGGGACGCGCTCAAGGACGGTGTGATCCTCGCCAA